>JANXXI010000342.1 GCA_025350695.1 Acidobacteriota bacterium | reverse complement strand
CTGCGAGATTTACGAGGGAGTTCATTTCTGGTTAAAGAGTAGCGTGGCGGGGGGCGTGGTTGGCGTTGCGTGGCGGTGGGGTTTGGCGGGAAGTTGTTGAAGGCTGGATGGTTAGGGGTGGGGAGAGTTTGTTCAATTGATGGTGATCGGAAATTTTCCGGGGGGATTTTCATTGGAGGTAGAGACGGTTTTCAGATTTTCCGCACTTCACTGTTGGCCGCTGATTCACGCCGAGTGCGCTGATATAGAGAAGATTAATTTTTGATGAATTGACTGAGTCTAATTGGACCGGGGGATTTTTACGAACCAGGTCCGTTGTTGGGACTCCGAATAATCCCCCGATTCCATCGGGTCGAACCCTGAAAATGGCTATCACTCGGCAAACTACGCGCAATCTTTGAAGGCTCCCGTACTGTTATTGTGAAGTGACATCTCACTTATGCGCCCCGACGATCAAAGTGGAAAACTCCCCGTGGCCCAACGGCCATTCCGGATCCTGATCCTATCTGGATCAGATCGCAGGCAGTATAACTGTCCAGGTGTCGATTCCAAGTCGCGGGCGCTTATGCTTCGCATGGCGGAACACTTTCCCGCGGAATGGGAAATCGACTACGAGGACCTTGGGAACGTTTACGGGCGCGGGCAAATTCAGAGTTGCAATGCCTGCGTTTCCACGTCCATGGCTCTCTGCGTATGGCCGTGCAACTGTTATGAAAAGGACAGTAAGGTTGAGCCCGATCTGATGTGGAACCTCGATCTGTATGCGCGTCTGGACCTTGCCGATGGCTGGGCCATCATCGGACCGGTGAATTGGTACGCGCCGTCCAGCAACCTGAAATTGATGTTCGACCGGCTGGTGTGCATGAATGGCGGTAACCCGCGGGAAGATCTGATCGACCACAAGAATCCGGAGAAAGCAATGGAATTGGAACACGCCGCCGAATGGGAGCAGTTGAGTCAAAATCATCTTGAGGGCCGCACCGCCGGGTTCTTCTGCTACGGAGACGGTGGCGGTGATGAACTCGATGCGCTGGGCCGGCCGAAAATCCTCCGCCAGCCCTCTTACTTCGATCCAGAGAACGAGCCGTTCGAGCAAATGCGCGACGCCTATGCGCCCCTAGTGTGGCAATGCCGTTATGGAGGCGTGGAAGTTCCCGATCCTCTCTGGACGTATTGCGAGTTTGGGAGGGACAAAAAATACAGCGACAATCAGGCTGAACATCTCAGCGAAAACCCCCGAGTTCTTTCTCAGTTTGATAAGTGGACGTCGGACTTCATCGCTTTCGTGCAGCAGAAGGGCAAGGTAACGCCAAGCAAGTATCGCGCCTACGGCCATACGGCGCCGGGCCACCTGCTGGGCGATGCCCAACTGGCGTGGAGAGAGGTTCGGATGAGGGCCGGTTTTCCTGTGCCGGGCTCATCGCCGGCGAAGCAACAAGAGGCCGGCTTGAACAAGGACGCAACGTGGTCGCCTCAAGAGGGCGAAGGACGGAAGCTGCGCCGCCTTCAGGAAAAGGAATAGCAGAGCTCACGGCGATATGCGCCATGGGGGGGTTCATTGGAGGTAGAGACGATTTCCAGATTTTCCAAGCTTCATTATTGGGCTGATTCACGCCGATTCACGCGGATAAAAGTTCTATCTTGATCATGGACCCATTGAGCCGCTTGGCCGAAGCTTGTCGCGAGAGGTTCAACTGATTCGGTCCTCCTCCAACCCCGCACGCCATTCCTTTAGAACCTCGAGTGCGACCTTGATCTTCGCGAGGCTGACGCGGGAAGCTATTGGCCCACGATTCCTGACGCCGAGCCAATCGATTGACGGCTTTTCGTCCGCGCGCGGTTAGGCAGACCAGTTTGGCCCGCCGATGATTGGGGTTAGGAGAGTATTCCACACTGAGAGAGCCGGGCAGCGTGACTTCCACTTTCATGTCGCACACCCGAGGATTGGAGAGCCCGATATGGGGCCGTTATCTGTTGATACAATCGAGCACATGGAACGAACTGGAATGAAATACTTGATGGCCCTGGCGGGTTTCGCGGGTGCGGCTTTGTTGATGGCGGTTGAATCAGGAGGGCCCGCGACTTATGTCGAGCACGGCAAGGTCTCTGCATTGTTCGCGGGCAAGGGCGGACCCATCGCTAAGGGGCCCGACTACAGCGTGTCGGCCAATCAGCGAATTGCCGCCGGCACAGTGGAAGTGCACGAGAAGGAAACCGACATCTTTCATGTAATTGATGGCGAGGCTACGTTTGTAACAGGCGGGAAAGTCATTGGAGGCAAGCAAACGAAACCGTTGCAATGGAGTGGAACCGGGATTGAGGGTGGTGTGACTCATCATTTAAGCCAAGGCGACGTCATCACGATTCCAGCCGGGACGCCGCATTGGTTTAAAGACGTTCCGAAGAAGATCAATTATTATGTGGTGAAAGTAATTAAGCCGTAAGTGAAGGGCGGGTTGGTGCATAATTTACAGATGCGCCTCCTGCTGGTTCTCACCTTTATGTTTTCCGCCACGGCGGCGATTGGTCAGAAGAAAACTGTCTTCCTGATCACCGATGCCGAGGGTGTTGGCGGTGTCTGCCGGCAGGATCAAACCGAGCCCAAAGATGCCGAACTGCGCCAGCTGTTGACGGGCGAAATCAATGCAGCTGTTGACGGATTTCTGGCTGGCGGAGTTGACGAGGTGGTCGTGTGGGATGGCCATGACGGCAGCCAAACGCTCTCCACCTTGACTATTCATCCAAAGGCGAAGTTGGTGATGGGGGCGCTGAATGCCTCCATGCTGATGGAGCGGAAATGGTCAGCGGTGGCTTATGTGGGTCAGCATAGCAAGGCCAACGTGAAGGGCGGCGTGATGGCTCATTCCTATTCATCGCTGGGGATTCAAGTGATGAAGTTGAACGGAAAGCCTGTGGGTGAGATCGACGTTATCGCGGGCATGGCGGGACAGTTCGGAATTCCTATCATCTTTCTTAGTGGGGACAAAGCGGCGGCTGATGAGCTGCATGAGATCGTTCCCAACGCTGAACTGGTGGTGGTGAAAGAGGGCTTGGCGCGCTACGTCTGCATCAGTGTGTCGGCTCCCGTGGCGCGTGAAATGATTCGGGAAGGCGCGCGGCGTAGCGTCGGGTTGATTGGCAAGGTGAAGCCGTATCGAGTGACGAATCCGGTGACGCTGGAAATTGAGTACACGACGCGCAACACGTTGGGGTTGGATGCGGAGGCGCGTGCTGGGGCTGAGGTTGTGGATTCCCAGAAAATACGGTTTAAGGGCAAGGATCTCTTAGAGGCCTGGCAGCGGTATCGGGCGCGGTAGATTTATTGGGCAATGGAGATGGCAAGTCCATTTTGACTGGGGACGCCATCGATTCTTAGAATTAGGCCTGACAGCGCCGGGAATTTGAAATTCGCCAAGTCTGGATTGTTCGCGGCGAGTGTAGCGAGCGACGGTAAGTAAACACTTAGTTTATATACATCGCCGGGGAACCCTTCCACCGGTCCCATAAAAGCGCCAATTCCCGCGCAATAGAAACCATTCACAAGCACACTCACTGGAGAATGCGTAACAGCGTAACCCTGGTCAAACGTAACGCCACCAACGCCGGTAGCGAAGATGGTGATGCGATCACCGGGCGTGGCCGGATTGGTGGGTGTGTTTAAGCTTCCATCGGAGTTTTGAATATAGCCTTGGCCTTGGCCGCTTCCATCGGCGGAGAATAAGCCAGGGGATGCTGTGAAGATAGCAACCACAACGCTATTCGAAGCATCGCTTCCTGAAAGGACTTGGACGGTGGTTGCATCGCCTGAAAGTTCCGATGGAGCCACAGCGACAATCGACGTGGGAGTTATTGAAAGAGTTGTGACAGCCACGCCGCCAATCAGTAACCGCGAGTCGGTTGAGAAGCCCAAGCCACGCACCAGAATTGTTTCACCTCCGGTGAGGGCATCGCTGAGATGACTAGCGGCATTTTCCACCGCGTCAACGCGAAGGGGTTGCGGTGGAGCTAAGGTGAGGCTGTTGATCCAGACACTTCCTAGCGCGCCGCCGGTCCTTCCTCCTAACGCCACATTGCCATTGGGGCTGATTGCCACACCGTTTACCGAAAAGGATTCGTTGTCACCGAAGGAGCTTGAGAATAGAAGCTGCGATAGGTCACCGTTTAGTTTCGCGAGATAGCCTGTTGATTGCAGCCCGTGGCCTGGGGAAACAAATCCGAATCCCTGGAAGAAGGGAGTGAGCGTGGGAAGCGAGCGGGGGGATGTAGATCCGCCTATGTAAACATTGCCCGCCGGGTCAAGGGCGATGGCGGCGGGGATGCTTCCATATACTCCTCCAAAGTATGTTCCCGCCTGAATGGAAGTAAGTTGATCGTCCAACTTGATAACTCCGCCTTGTCCGCCGACGCAGCATTGATTAGGCAAGAGAGGCGTGACGTATGGAATCGTCTGAAAAGCTCGGGCTGAGGGATTGAATGGGATTGGACCCGAGTTAAGCGTTCCGGCCATATAAACCGACCCATCGGAGGCCAACGCGATCGATCTTAGGTCTCCGGGAAGCTGTTTGGTTGCAAGCAGCTTCGAGCCGGTTGCATCGAACCTATAAACGGAATAGGGGCCAGGCACGTAGGCCGATCCATCTGGCGCTATGGCGATCGCTGAACCTAGGGTGTCGATGCTGGAAAGAGAAGCGCTGATGCCGAGGTAGGTGGAGAAGATGGCTTTCGATGCGGCGGCGTCCATCCGAATAATGAACGAATCGCTGTATGGGATGCCGAAGAAGCCGTTCGATTGTATACCGCAGACGCAAATGGAGCGATAGGCGCCGGGTGTGGTGACCAAGCCTCCCATTGTGGCGCCGCTAACATAAGCCGATCCAGCCTTATCTACTGCGATTGAGCGCGTGGTGGTACCTGGAGCAGCCAGCAAATAGGTTGCATAAGCCACCTTGCCCACGGAGGTCAATTTGAAAACGAAGCTCGAAGCGCTCGACTCAACTGTTGGTCCATCCACGGGTAGCGACGGCTTGGAGGGAGAGTAAACCCCAGCAGTAGTGGGAAAATCGGCGGAAGTAGTTGTTCCGGTAACGTAGACATTGCCGGTGGGATCAACGGTCATAGCGGTTGGGATGTCATCGCCCGCGCCACCGAAATACGTGGAGTAGACAATGTTGCCGGACGAGTCATATTTCGTGACGAAGACATCGGCACGGCCCGGAGAGGTAATCTTATCTTGCGCCGCGGCGCGCACGGGCAAGTCCGAGGATTTTGTACTGCCAACGACATAGATGTTGCCTTGAAGGTCGGAGCCAAGACCAGCGAAAGTTGCGGATCCGGAGCCGTCTGCTTGCTTCACCCAACGAAAGGCGGGGAATTGTTGGGAGGAACAGAAAGGCGCTAACACGAAAGACAGAATCAATACTTTACGCACAATCCGGATGCTCCTATGTCAATCGTAGTCCTGTTTGGTTGGTTCCTGTGTGCAACAAAGAATTTTCTTCGACCGTTAAAATATCACGGCGGCGATTTCGTCAATACATGTGAATAGAGTGCTGGCGACGACTAAAGAGCGTGAGGAGCAAAACGAGCGTCTATCGTCAGCCTTCGAAGGGGAGAAGCGACGTTTGCTGGCTTCCATTCGCCAGCGGATTCCGTCTGAGATCGACGCGGAAGACCTGCTGCAGGAAGTGTTCTCTGAATTGGGGGGACTTCTGATTCTTAACCGGACTCTTTTTGGGAAGGGGATGACGCCTGAGGAGCGGCAACGATTTTGCCGGGGGAAGGGTCCGCGGCCGGAAGGTGGCGCTCCACACAGGAGGCGGGGGAGGCATCGTGATTTAGGCTAGAACATCCAGCGCAAACCCAGCTGCCCGGTGCGAGCGCTGCCGGCTGACAGAAACGCGTGGCTGGAAGTGATGACGCCGCCGTTCACGTTGTTCACCGTCGCGTTGGGCGAGCCGTAGTTGAGGTGGTTCACGGCATTCAAGAACGTCGCGGAGAGTTGGATTGTGCCGAAGTGTTCGAAGGTGGTGGACTTGGCGATGCCGAAGTTCACCAGCGCGAAACCCGGCGTGACTAGCGTGTTACGTTTGGCGTTGCCGAAGGTTCCAGAGGCGGGCACGGTAAAGGCGGAGCGGTCGTACCATTGGGTCAGCGTGCCGGGGTAATTCAGTGTGCTATTCAAATCGGGGCGAACGGCTGCTGCGCCGATGCCAGCCGGATCTGCTCCAGCCCATTGCGGGTTGACGAAGGTCCCGCTTTGGAAATTCACCAGGAAGTTGGTCTGCCATCCTTTGAGGAATTTGTTCTTGCCCAGTGGTAATTCGTATAGCACCTGATTCATCCACTGTTTGCGCGGCACGGCGCTGACGTTGCCACGGTCGCGGCGGCGGTCGTAGGCGTTTTCGATCGCTGTGTTCAGATCGGCATTGCCGGTGTCGTCCACTTCGCTTAAGTCGCGGGCGAGCGTGAAGGCGCTGGTGAACTGCAGGCCTTTCGAGAAGCGCTTGGCGGCGGTGAGTTGCAGACTGTTGTAGTCATTGTACGCTCCGTTTTCCGCCATAACTATATTGTTGAAGCGCGGGAAGGGTCGTCGGGTGGCGGAGAACGGAAGGTTGGAAGGCAACGGCTGATTCACGTTGCGCTGGAAGACTTGGCCGACGCCGCGCGAGCCGATGTAGCTGCCGCGCACCAGGAAATCGTTCCACAGTTGGCGTTCGGCGGAAACGGAATACTGCATGGTGTAGCCGTTGTAGAGATCGGCGCTGATAGCGTTCAAGTTCAGAGTGGAGGAAGCGCCGGGGGCGGCGAAGGGGCTAGCGAAATCGAACGCGGCCTTGCCGTTGGTGATGGCGTTGTTGGCGGTGGTGGATACGGCGAATGGGCCGGCGGCGAGCGTGCCGCCCACGGCTCCGGAGTAGTGGTTGTAGTAGACGCCCCAGCCGCCGCGGATCACAGTCCGGCTGTTTTGGCCCATGGCATAACTGAAGCCCAGGCGCGGGGCGAAGTTGTTTTTGTCCGCGCTGCGCAGCGTTTCCGGCAAGTTGGCTTGGGCAGCGGTCACGATGGGGAACGTGGTGGGGAAGTAGGGACTGAAGGCTTTGCGTGATGCATCGTTCGGAATCACGATGGAGCCGGTGCGCATGTCGAACGAATAGATATTGCCGTCGCGCGCCGATAGGGGTTGGTTGTATTCGTAGCGCATGCCGTAGCTGAGTGTTAGGCGCGGAGTGACTTTGAAATCGTCCTGCACGAACCAGCTGAGGTCGTTCCAGCGGAAGTATTGCGTGGGGTAGGGGTCGAGGCGCGTGACGGTGTTAGGCAGGCCCATCAGGAAATCGGCGTAGGCGTTGTTGGAGAAGCGGCCGCTGAAGTTGAAGTTGCCGAAGGCGGCGGGGTCGACCGGGAAATAGCGGTTGACGGCCCAGTGGATAAACTCGACGCCCCCTTTGACGGTGTGTTTGCCCCGCACCCAGGTAAGGGTGTCGCTAATTTGTGTGTGGCCGTCGTTCACTGGATTGAGCAGACGCATGGCGACGGAACTGAAGCCGGAGATGCTTAGGTTGGGGATGCCATTGATATCGCGGCGGGGTAGGCCGGTGATGCCCAGCTTGTCGTTGAGGGCCTGGCCCTTCAGGTCGGCGGTTGAGTAAGAGACAAGCACCAAGCCGCCGGCGCGGAATTCGTTAAACAGGTTGGGGCGGATGCTGAACATATCGCCAAGAGTTACGAAGTTTACGTGGCGGTGATTTTTGGAGGAGCCAAGCGACGATGGCGGCAATTCGCCGCGCACGCCAGGGATGTCGTAATCGCTGGAGCGATTTTGATAACGCCCGAAGCTGCTGTGGCGCGAAGACCAATTGTGGTCAAGCCGAAATTCGAAGATCTTGTGGAACTCGGGACCGGCGAACGATGCACGATAGTTACCGGCGAGCAGGTTGGCGGGGCCGAAGTTTGGCAGCGGATAAAACTGATCTTGCGCCTTGAGGCCAACGGAGCTTAGCAGGTTGGCGGGGACCTTGTTATTAGGCAGGGGCGTTGTGGTGTACGGGTCACGCACGACTGTTGTCAATGCCGAAAAATCGCCGGAGCGAAACGCTAGTGAAGGCACGCTTGAAGTGAACGAATAGGCTCGGCTGCCTTTGGTGGCATCGGCCGTGAATTGGAAAAATGTCTTGTTCTTGACGATGGGTCCGCCGAAACTGCCGCCATAATTATGAATGTTCTGGTAGGGCCGGAGCAGCAGGAAGGCGTTTCGGGCATCGAAGGCGGAGTTGCGGGCGAACTCAAACAAGCCGCCGTGGAAGCGGTTTCCGCCGCTCTTGGTTACCGACGAGACCACGCCCAGGCCACCGAATTCGGCTTTGTTGGAATGGATGCTAGCACTGAATTCTTCGATGGCTTCAAACGAAGGCTGTGAGACGGAATCGGGCGAACCGAAGTTGCCGAAGGTGGTATCGATGCCGTCCACTTTCAACTTCATGCTGTTGGCGGTGCCGCCGGGGGTGAGCCAAGTTGCGCCGGCTCCGACCTGAACAACACCAGGGATGGTGAGGGGTAGCATTTGGAAGATGAGGCCAGAATCGCCGGCGTTATTGAAGACGCTACGGAGGTTGGTGGGCAGATCGTTCAATTGGCGTCCGGTGAGGCGGCTTCCGATGGCGGCGGTTTCCAGTTGCAGAAGCGTATCGGCCGAGCCGTTGACGGTTACCTCAGTTGTGGCGGTGGCTAGGTCGAAGCGAATATCCTGGCGCACGGTGCGGTAGGCCTCAAGATGGAAGGCGACGGTTTCGTAATTCCTGAAACCCTTGGAGGAGGCGGTGAGTTTATAAGTACCTGGGGCGAGGTTCGGAAACAAGTAGGCGCCGGCGGAGTTGGTGCGGGTTTCCCGTTCCAGATTGGTTTCCTGGTGGGTCAGTTTGAGAGTGACCTCGGGAATGGGGGAGCCCGATGGATCGAGGGCGACGCCGCTAACATTGCCGAGGGGTGATTGAGCCAGGACGGCGGAGATTAAGAAAACACTGGAAACGGATAACCTCAGAAGCATGTCCCTATTTTCTCATGGTTGGCAAAATTCCGTCATTCAATTAGGCCGGAGGGCATATGCCGGTCGAGGATAGGACATATAACACCATGCTGAAGAATAGTTTACGAGTTCTTTGTCTGTAGTTTTTACCAGTGCTGTAATTATTGCCGGGAAAACGCTT
>JANXXI010000074.1 GCA_025350695.1 Acidobacteriota bacterium | reverse complement strand
AAGAATTCCTTGGAGCAGGATTTCGAAACGCGAAAAAGGGCCTTCGATAAAGCGCTGTTGGATGCCCGCCTGGCTACTGAATGGATCGACCTGACTCTGCCCCCACCGGGAACCAAGCCTGGCAGCCTGCACCCCTGCACCCAAATTCAGCAAGAGATCGAAGATCTGTTCGTCTCGCTGGGTTTCACTGTCCTTGATGGACCTGAAGTAGAAACTGAATACAACAATTTCGATGCGTTAAACATTCCTGGCGACCACCCGGCGCGTGACATGCAGGATACTTTCTGGCTCACCGGTGGCCATCTGTTGCGCACTCATACTTCCCCCGTGCAAGTTCGCGGCATGAAGAAGTTGGGGCCGCCATTGCGCATGATCGCCCCCGGCCGCGTTTTTCGCAATGAAGAAGTAGACGCCAGCCATGAACATACGTTCTATCAGTTGGAAGGAATGATGGTGGACAAAAATGTATCCATCGCCAATCTAACCTACTTCATGAAGACGCTGCTCTCGGGCATCTTCAAGCGGGAAACCACTGTGCGCTTGCGCCCCGGGTATTTTCCATTTGTTGAACCTGGTTTTGAGTTGGATATTCAGTGCCTCATCTGCGGCGGCCCGGGTTGTCCGGTCTGCAAGCATTCCGGCTGGGTGGAACTGCTGCCATGCGGCCTGGTGCATCCGAACGTGCTTCGCATGGGCGGCATCGATCCGGAACAATTCGGTGGCTTCGCCTTCGGCCTGGGTCTTACGCGTTTGGTGATGATGCGCTACGCCATTGACGATATCCGCTGGCTGCAAAGCGGCGACTTGCGGTTCTTGTCGCAATTCTAGGAGTTTCGAATACAGTGAAGTTTTCTCGCAATTGGATGGCTGAATTTGTGGGTCCGCTGGATGTGGACGCAGCGAAACTCGGTCACATGATTACCACCAAGACCGCTGAATGCGAAGGTGTGGAAGAGCACGGCGCGCATTTCGCGCACGTCTGTGCGGCGCGTGTCGAGACCGTCGAGCCGATTGCCGGCAGCCACAATGTGAAGGCTGTTGTGGAGACGGGCCGCTATGGCCGGAAGACGCTTGTGTGCGGCGCGCCCAATTGCCGGCCCGGCATGATGACGGCTTATTTTCCTCTCGGCGTGAAGAAGATTGGCGGCGTGGAAAGTGATGGAATGCTGGCCAGCGCCGCGGAATTGCACATCAACGGCGATAATTCCGGAATCATTGAGCTTGAAGGCGTGGAGCCCGGCGATGCCGTTCCAGGTTGCGTGCCCGACGTTCTGGTGGAGATCGACAACAAGTCGCTGACGCACCGGCCCGACCTGTGGGGACATCACGGTATGGCTCGTGAAGTGGCGGCCATTTTGAACCGGCCTTTGAAGGATCCTGTCGATCTTTCCCGCTTGCCCAGCGGCGATTCCCCAGTCAAAGTTGTTATTGAAGATTTTAGTCTGTGTCCGCGATACAGTGCGTTATTGTTCGATAACGTGAAGATCGGCCCTTCGCCGTTGTGGTTCCAATATCGGCTGCAGTCCGTTGGTTTGAATCCCATCAGCAACATCGTGGATGTGACTAATTACATCGCCGCTGAACTCGCGCAGCCGATGCACGCCTTCGATGCCGATAAGATTCACGACTTAACCATCATCGTTCGGAGCGCGGTGGACGGGGAACAGGCCAAGGCCCTCAACGGCGAAACTTACACCCTTGATCCCTCGAACCTGATGATTGCCGATCCTAAAACTAACCTCGCGATCGCCGGTGTCATGGGCGGCGGCGATTCGGCAACGGATGCCGGAACCACGCGCATCCTTTTGGAATCGGCTTCGTTCCACGCCGGAAGCGTCCGTAAGACCTCATCGAAGTTGAAGCTGCGTACCGACGCTTCCATGCGGTTTGAAAAATCGCAAGACCCCGCCAATACCGTGCGTGCGTTGGCTCGCGCGATTGATTTGCTGGAAAAGGTTTGCCCCGGCATCAAGCTGGTTGGCGGTTTGGTTGACGTAAAGCAGTTGCCCGCCGCCCCTGCGCCCATCGAGTTGTCCATTCCCTGGCTTCAGAACAAGCTTGGCCGCGAGATATCTCAAGCCGAAGTGACGGACATTCTTACGCGCCTGCAGTTCGGCGTTACGGAAAAAACTCCCGGGCAGTTGTTAGTAACTATTCCCTCGTGGCGAGCAACGAAAGACATTGCCATCAAGGACGATTTGGTGGAGGAAGTCGGCCGCATGATTGGCTATCAATCCATCACGCCAACAGCGCCAGCCTCGCCAGCTGTGGTTCCTCCCGATGAGGCCGAACGGCTGTTCTATCGCGCGCTTCGCCGGCAATGTGCATCGCAAGGATTCACCGAGGTCTACAATTATTCGTTCCTGAGTAAGGGCGAAGTGGAGCCCTTCGGCTTCTCGGCTACCGATCACGTTGGCGTGTTGAACCCCATCGTGCAAGGCCAGGATCTTCTGCGTGCTAGCCTGCTTCCAGGCCTGCTGCGCAACATTCGGGAGAACTTGAAGCACTTCTCCGCATTCCGCCTCTTTGAGATTGGGCGTGAGATCCACGCGCAGCCGCAAGGTTTGCCCGACGAGGTCCCTCACTTCACGGCCGCTGTCTATGCGAAGGATGACGGATCAGCCAGCTTGTTTGAATTGAAGCGCCTGGCAATGATCCTCGGGCCAGGTGTCACCGTGCAGCCGGCAGATGCAAAATCCTACGAACACCCCGCGCGTGCCGCGAACGTACTTTGCCAGGGCGAGGCGATCGGCCGGTTGTTTGAATTCCATCCCAACATGGTGGAAGTGGGGCGGGCTGCTGTGCTCGACCTGGATCTTCGCCGCCTGCTTGCTTTGAAGCCCGCCGTCTCGAAGTATCATCCGGTGAACCGTTTCCCCCACAGCGCTTTCGATCTTTCCATTCTTTGCAGCCTTCGCGAATTGACGGGAGAGCTGGAAGAAAAGATGCGGGCGCTTAGCGGCCCGGAACTGGTGTCGCTTGAATACCTACGCCAATACACCGGTGCACCGTTGCCGGACGATGTGAAAAGCGTAAGTTTTCGCATTACGTTGGGTTCACCCGCTCACACGCTAACCAACGAAGAAGTGACGACGGTTCGCGATCGTATCATCAAGGGGTTGGAACAGCAGGGTTACGAACTTCGCTAATCAAGCGCGGTCACTAACGGAGCTCTTGGCCGACAGTTCCCGCGCCATTTTCTGCACGCGATCCATACTCGCCAACCGAATACTCTCGTACCCGCGAATCTGGTCGGGCAGGGCAGCCATCTCGCGGGCAAGCTCCATATCTCCACTGGCCGCGGCGCTCAATACAAGCTCCTGGTACCAACCCACCAAGCCACGTTCCCGCCGCCGCAAACTGGAATATCCGAAAACGTCGAAGACCGTACCTCGCAACATCCGCAACGGCGCCAGTATCCGCAGCGCCCAACCAGGCACACTAATCTTGTGCTTCAACCCAAGGCCTCGCAATAGAGGCGGATGCAGGTTGTACGCAACCGATTCCACCTCTTCCCACTGGCCGCTTATTTGCGACGCAAACTCAGGCGACGTCAACAGGCGAGCCACTTCGTACTCATCCTTGTTGGCCATTAGCTTGTACAGGTTCTTCGATACAACGTCGCGCAACTCAGCCGGAATCCGCTCCACGAACGCTTGGAAGTCCGCTGCATACTTAGCGTTCTGGTACGCCGTTAACTTCGCCACATAGTCAACCGCTACGGAAGCCTTCACTTCAGGAGCAAGCAAACTCTCCACCCATCCCGCATCGACATAATACTTGCGACCCCACAAAAAGATCTGCAAGTTGCGTTCCACTGAAACACCATTTAATCGGATCGCCTCTTCAATCCCCGCGCGCGAAATAGGAATCAGCCCAGCTTGCCAAGCCGTCCCTAGCATCAACATATTCACAGCGATGTGCGAACCAAAAAGCCCCTCAGCCAAACGCGATGCATCCAGAAAAACATTGTGCCCGCGCCTGGTCGCCAACGCGATCAAATCCACCAACCGCCCATCGCCAACCAAATGCGTTCGTGCCCTTACCGAATCTCCCGTGGGGATTTCAGCCGTATTCACCACTGCAACCGTCCGCTCAACGTGCGTCGTCTTCAGCGTCTCATTGCTGGATGCGCCCAGCAGGTCGAAGCCTAGCAAAAGATCCAAGCTGGCGGCATTGGTTTTGTTCGCGCCTTCAAGCGGAGCCTTGCCCAACAGAATGTGCGACACCACGGCGCCGCCCTTCTGCGCCAAGCCCGTTTGATCAAGACTAAGAACATGCAAGCCGTCGAGAAGCGCCGCCTGCGCCAACAACGCATTCACAGTCACAACGCCAGTGCCGCCAATCCCGGGTCCAAGAATTCGATACCCGTTCGTCCCGATTTCCGCGAAACGCACCGGCTCAGGCACGTCAATCGCCGGCAACGCAGGCAGCTTCCTCCGCTTAATTCCCGTGCCCTGTTTAATGTTGACGGTGACAAAGGAAGGACAATCGCCCAACGCGCACGAATAATCTTTGTTGCAGGACGATTGATGAATGCGAATCTTCTGCCCTAACGGAGTCTCAACCGGATGCAGGCTCATGCAGTTCGACTGCTTCCCGCAATCGCCGCAACCCTCGCATACTTCTTCGTGAATCACCAGCCGCTTGGTTGGCTCCGCCTGCTCGCCTCGCGAGCGTTCCCGCCGCTTCTCCGCCGCGCATTGCTGGTCATAAATGATCGCCGTAACGCCCTTCACTTTTTCCAGTTCCGCCAGCGTCCGCTCCAACTCCAGCCGGTCGCGAGCCTCAGCGTTGGCAGCCAAATCAGCAGCATCGTAATGTTCCAAAAACTCGGTCAGCACCACTGTCTTAACCACGCCTTCCGCCGCCAACTTGCGCGTCAATGCCGGAATTCCCAACTGCCCTTCGGCCTTCTGCCCACCGGTCATTGCCACAGCCGCGTTGTACAGAATCTTGTACGTCATATTTGCGCCGCTCGCAATGGCCGCATTAATTGCCAACTGCCCGGAGTGCGCCAGCGTTCCATCACCCATGTTTTGGAAAATGTGAGGCGTCTCGACGAACCGCTCCATGCCGATCCACATCGCCCCTTCGCCACCCATCTGCGGCGCGAAGTTATACCCGCGATTCGCCGAATGAAGCATCACGCCCATGCCGCTACACCCAATGCCGCCGCCCGCGATTTGCCCCTCCAGTAGCAGCGTGGACCGATTGTGCGGACAACCACTGCAATAATTCGGCCGCCTCGGCGGCGCCATCGAAGAGGGTCGCAGCCCAATCGATTCCAACAACAGTTGACGTTTGCGAACCGTATCCAAACCCGACGAAGCCAACCGCCCAGCCAGCAGCCGCGCGATCACATCCGCATCAAATTCGCCGCCCGGAGCAAGCAGTCCTTCTCCATGCTCGTCCTCTTTCCCGACGATCACCGGTCGCGCAGGCAAATTGTAAAGCACGTCGCGTAACTGCAACTCAAGGAAGCTGCGTTTCTCTTCCACTACTAAGATTGTCTCCAGGCCCGAAGCGAACTGCCGCGCAAAATTGTTCTCCACCGGATACGTCATGCCAAACTGCGCGATGCGAATCCCAAGCCTCTCCAATTCCGCACACCCAATGCCAAGGTCCGCCAACGCCTGCCTCAAATCGTAAAACGCTTTCCCGGCCGATACGATTCCAAGCTTCGCGCCAGCGCCAGCGCCAAAGCTCCGATTCACGGGATTCAGCCGTGCATAAGCTTTCGCCGCATCAAGCCGCCGCCGGTTCACTTCCATCTCCAGCTTCAGCGTGAACGGCGCAATCATTTTTTCGTCGAAATGCTTCTGAAACCCTTCAGGCAGACGAATTGGAGCCAACTTGGGCGTAACAGAAACCGTCCCGCCGCCATCGCAAACGTTGGTCACCATTTTCATGCCGGACCAATTGCCACTCCAGCGGGATAGCGCAATGGCATGCCGCCCGAACTCCAAAATCTCCGCCGAATTGCCGGGATAAAAAGTAGGGATGCCGAAGTTCATCAAGCTGAAATCGCTTTGATGCGGAATGGTGGAACTCTTGCAAGCGTGATCATCGCCAGCCAAGGCAATCGCCGCCGAGTTCGGCCCCGTGCCCGAAAGATTGGCATGCCGCAAGGCATCGCCCGCGCGGTCCACGCCGGGCCCCTTGCCGTACCAGAAACCAACCACCCCGTCCACCTTGCGTTTATCGAACAAGTGAAGCATCTGGCTGCCCCAAACCGCGGTTGCCGCAAGCTCTTCGTTCACGCCCGGCACAAAATGAACATTCGCTTCGCGCAATAAATTAGAAGCCCGGTTCAACGCAAGGTCATATCCACCAAGCGGCGATCCTTCATAGCCTGAGATGAACGATGCTGTGTTCAACCCCGCGTGACGGTCACGCCGCATTTGATCCAATGGCAGACGCACGAGCGCCTGTATGCCAGTCAGATAAACGGTTCCATCTTGTATTGTGTACCTGTCGTCCAACGACGGTTTGCTCATTATTTGCGTCATCCTGTGTGCAGAGTCGGGCAGACTCCCTGATCTGCGGCGGGCCCCCCGGCCAGCCTGCCAAGTATCCGAAAGCAGCCAGGAATTCTGGAATTCTCCGTTTCTTCTTGCTGCCTATTTCCGCCCTTTCTTCAATTGTGCCGTATCGAGCACCCACTTACGCAGAATCAAATAACCCCGGTCCTCAGGATTGAAGCGGCGCCCACCCTGGTGGCCATCCTCTTTGCCCGACTGCACATTCAACGGCTTGCGCAGCAACTTGCTCTGCTCAACGTTGGTCTCGTTAACGCGCTCCTGCAGTATCTTGTAATTCGCATACACGGCCTTCTCACTCAGATATCCATTGTCGTGATTCACAAGCTCCATCGACGGCACGCGCCCTGCCACGCCATGGCACGACAGACATGCATTTTCATCCTCCCGCTGCGTCTTCATCAACTCCGGCGCAACCCACTGGCGGAAGTATTCGTAGTTCCGTTTCCATTCCGGTGAAAGCTCGGCAGCCTCGGCGGGAGCCGCTTGATAGTACGCTGGCCGGGCCTTCTGCAAGACCTCCTTCACTTCAGGCAAATCCCGTACATGGACGTCCGCGGCCAGACGCATAGCCTCGGATCTCAACCGTGAATCGGCGTTCGGCGCGCTGATCTGCTTGATCAACAATTGCGTTGCCCGGTCACGATACTTCCTAATAGGATCCACCGCCGGAGCTTTGCCACCCACTTCGGGTAGGGGAGTGTTGTAGGTAAGCACCCAGGAAATGCTGGGCAGCCAAACCATTTCCTCCATCGGCGTGGTGAACGTTTCCGGCATGATTTCAAGCAGTGCATCGGTGTTCAGGTCCGGATTCACATGCACGATGCGCCCCAAACTCTTAGCCAGAAACCAATCGGCGGAATCCTTATCCATCTGTTTCAACGGTCGCGTATTCTCTTCAAGTAATCCGCGTTCCGGTGCAAACTTCGGCACCATCAAGGAATAGAAAAGCCGCTGCTGCTCTTGCGTCTTCGGCAGGTTCCACTTCGCTCGCGCGAACAAACGTTCAAAGGGCCGCGTCAATTCCGCCCGGCGTTCAGCGTCCGCCGCCCCTCGCTGAAACTGTTCCAGCAATGGCTCCAGAAACTCCTGAGTGCCCGGCAACGTTATCACGCGTGGATCAGAAATAGAGGTGGCCGCAATCGTCCGCAAATCCTCATCCCCAGTCGTCGAAAAATCCAGTAACTTTTTTTGTAGCGGCTCATAAGGAGCAAGCGCCGCCGCCTCCACCGCCAACCGAACTTGATCCTTAGTCAAGTTACCCTGCCAATAACTAAGCACGGCCTTGCCCACCATCTCGCCGCTCTTACCGGTCACGTAGCCCATTTGCCCGGGCCCGCCATCGCCGCCAGCCTGGTTGTAATAAGTTGAGGCGATGTTCACCAACCGCTGCACCACCAACTTATTATTCGGCTGATCAATGCGTTTTGAAAGCGTGTCGAACAGCATGGTCAACTCCGGGTATTGATGATCGCCGCTCGGGTTGGCCCGCTGTCCGTTGACGATAAAAAGCGCCTCCGTCTGGTAGCGCTTGGCGTTCTCAGCCAACATGTTCGGTTCCGACGTATCTAGCAATGTAACAAACGCCTGATTCAGCCGTTCCCGAATCGGCTGGTTCCAAACCCACCAATTCCACGCCGCCCTGCTGGACCACGCGCGAACACCAGGATGCGGATCACGATTCATCATTTGATCCAGCGTGGCGCCAAGCTTTGCGTAATTCGCGCTGGTGTGCGTCATCACGCCATCCGCCCGCATGATCAGCGCCGAAGCGATCGATTCCCTCGTCAAGTCATCCCCATTTGCATACGCGGGATAAAGGTAATCCCAACCCTTGTCGTCAAGCAGCGTCTGTCGAATACCCCAGCGCGCTGCCTCACGCACCATCTTGACGGGGTCGCCAAGGCCTTTCAGTTGATGGGCAATTGCCCGCTCATCGTGCAGCGCTCCAAGTGCGACGAATGCCCAGTAACGAACCTGTGGGCTTTCGTGCCCGGCTCCCGGTATCACCAACGTCAAAAATTGCTTGTCGTTTTCACCAAACCCCAACTGCGCCATAGTCCGGAACCGTCCTACCGTATCTGACAACGACTCGTTGGCTTCCGGCGCAAAGTCCGCCGCGGTCGGCGCCTTGGCATCGTCAGGATACAATCGCGCCAACGCATGCAATGCGTATGCGGTTGTCACGAAGCCCGTCAGCGCATGATTGTTCCAACGGCCATAAGTATCCTGCTTGCGAAGCATTGCCGCCACGCCCTTCTTCACAGCCGGATCACTATCGTTGTATCCAAGCGAATGCAGCGCCGTCAAAGCCAGCGCTGTAGGCGCAGGGTCAATGTCCTTGTCATCATCCTTGATCTTCCACTGAAGCCCCATCGCGTCCTCAGCCTTTCCCGGATCAAACTGCCACATGCCATCATGCCGCTGGGTCTGCCGCATCCGCTTCTCATCGGCCGCCACCTGCGCCCTCGCCCGCGCCATGAAATTCTTCGCCTCGTCAGTGTCGCCCTTCAACGCCACGTAGTTCTTCGGAAACACTTCCTGAAAGAACAAAATTCGATTGGAAAGATCATCGTTGTATCGCGGCGCTACTCCCAGAATCAAGTTCGCTTTCTCTTCCAACGCAATCAGATATTTGTCATTCTTCGTCTTGTCAAACGCCGTGCGCAGAATCGTTCCCGCAAACCGGTAGACAATCGATTGCCCCACATTAGACCCCGGCCCCGCCGCATTAATGCCGCTCGGATCCGAGGACTGCAAGACATGATTCGCCGCTCGAATCTGCTGCGCCGAATGCAGCCTTTTAGGCGCAATCAACTGCTCAATCGTGCTGACGTTCCATCCCGCCGCGCGCGTCCCCGCAGGCCCATCCCCCAAGTCCAGTGGCGCTAAGGAGGTATTGTTCGCCGCATCTTTCAAAGTATTGGTCGGCCGCAAGCATTCATACATCACCGTGATCAAGTGCCGCAAGTTGGCAACGTTCTCCACACGATACCCATTGGCAATCGCCCCCGCCGGACCCCACACGCCCGATTGCGTATGGCAGCTCATGCAATGCGTGCCCATCAAATTACCCGTATCCCGAATGCGCCTCTCCACCGATGCCCCACGCGGTCTGTTCAGCAACCATGCATCCACTTGAGCCATGTGATCGTACATAGCCTGTCGCACCGCTTTGCGAGGGTCGGTGTAAGGCGCCAAATCCCGCAGCCGCAATGCAACCTCATACCCCGGCGCATTCGCTTCTACTTTTAGGTAGTAGACTCCGCCGGGCTTCAACGTCCGGCTGATCTCGGTGCGATGCCCCTCTTGCTGTTGATGCACACGCTCATTGGAATTAGCCCCCTCGCGGTACTCTTTGCCATCCGCCGTGTAGAACAATACCTGATGAACCACCAGCGGATCAGCCACCGTCAGGTTTGCCGTAAATAGCTTTGGAGCCGCGCCCTTGTAATCGATGCGAAACCAATCCAGTCCAGCTTCACCCACTTTTCCGTTGTCAAAATACTCAATGTCATCCGCCGAGCCGGTGATGTGCATCGTCTCCTCGCCACCCGTCGCTCCCATCGAAATCGGTTGAGCGGTGGCGATCGAATCATTCGGTTCCACCTCAATAATCGCTCCGCGTTTCGATTCGCCAAAGCTCACCGGACGAAGCTCTGCCCGCAACTTCACCTTTGCGCCCGCAGGCCAAGGAGTGCGCCGGGGAAACGCGTTAATTTTCGGAATCACGCCATTCTCCCGCCATCGCGGAAGATTGAACAATGCATCTTCGTCTTCAACTTTCGAAACTCTCAAAACAAAGCTTCCCGCCTTCGGAGCCCGCCATAGCATGTAGAAGTCCGGATCCAGCGCGTGCAAGACTTTTCGATAGCCCGCCCACTCCACCGCGACCCTGCCGTTAACAGGCAGCTTCGACGGTTCGGGCAAGCCAACGGAAATTTCGACGATTTGCCCTGCGGCAAGCTGCCGGGGTTGGCTATATTCACCCGTGAAATCAACGGTGGCGGCGCTGGCCGCGGAGCACAGTGCGAAGGTAAGAAAAAGACGTCTGTTCATGGGAAATTGGCTTACCTAGGGATCGTATCAAAAATATCGCCCTCTACGATCAACGAATTCGTCCCGGCCAACGTATGACATGATGAGAGCGCACACGTCCCATGGAAACCGAAAGCATCGCGCTGACGCTAATGGCCATCGATCCACTCGAAGACGGAGCAATCGTAAGACGCGCGCAATCTGGCGATTTGGCGGCCTTCGAGGTATTGATTCGCCGCCATGAACGGCAAGTTATGGGGCTCTGCTATCACATGCTCGGAAACTTGGAGGATGCCAAGGACGCCGCTCAGGACGTGTTCTTGAAGCTCCATCAGCACTCAACCGCTTCGATTATGAACGCGAGTTCACCCCCTGGATGTTGACCGTTGTAATGAATTTATGTCGCGACCGCCATCTCGCCCGTCTGTGTTACTCGCGCCGACAATTACAGGTTCTGCTCGCTTCTCTCTCAAAGACAGCTTTTGTCAGGGGTGGGCCGACGTCATCTCAATGGTCAATAATTCTTCATGATAAATGCGAGCTAGTTCCACAAAACTCTCGACCGAATCGAACGAGTTATCCGGTGACCGACTCGTCAGATCCTCATAACTGGAAATTTTCCACGATCCAAATCGAGCTGGGATTCAA
>JANXXI010000280.1 GCA_025350695.1 Acidobacteriota bacterium | reverse complement strand
ATTTCTCACGCCGTAGGTAAGTAGGCCGCTACACCACTCGATCCATCGCCAGGAACTCTTGAATGTGTGGATGCTGGGACTTTTCCAGATCCGCCACCGGGCCGAAGTAAATCGCTTTGCCTTCGAACAGCACCACCACGGTGTCGGCGACTTTGCGCATCAATTCCAGATCGTGAGTCACCACCACGCCGGTCAGCTTCAATTGGTTCTTCAGCCGGAGCATTAGGTTGCCCACGTGGTCGCTCATAATGGGATCGACCATAGTGGTGGGCTCGTCATAGAGAATGCACTCGGGTTGAGCAGCCAGTGCCCGAGCGATAGCAACGGCGCGCCGATGGCCGGTGGATAGATCCGTTGGATACACGTCGGCGCGATCGGAAAGGTCCACCATACTGAGCAGGCCGCGCACAATTTCTTCTCGATTCTCGGCATCGTAATCTTCCCGAAGCTCCAAGGAAAACTCGATGTTTTCCGCGACTGTTAGCGAATCGAATAATGCCCCGGACTGGAAGACCATGGTGACTTTTTTGCGTAGCCGGCGCAGTTCGGCCTCGCCAAATTCGGTGATGTCCTCGTGGGAAACGATCACTTGGCCGGAATCGGGCTTCAGAAAACCCATAATGTGGCCAAGGCTAACGCTCTTGCCCACACCACTGCGTCCGATCACGGCTACGGTCTCGCCGGCATCTACCCAAAAATTGGAATCGACTAAAACGGGTTTGTCGAACGTCTTATAAACGTGGCGGAATTCGATGTAATGAGGATATTGCTCAGCCATTTCGTCCTATAGCGTCCTAGCCAAATCATCTGGATAATTCATATTTTGAAAACAAAGCACTTGCGCCGTTTCATACAACCCCACATCGAGAGCATTGAGCGCCTCGCGAACCTTCCGGACACCGTTTTGGAGAGCTTGCTCGATTGCGGGGAGGCAGCGACGATGGTAGACGGCGCAAAGGGGTTGTCCTTTTGGCATGAGGCAATCGAAATCACTCAATTCGGCTGCGGCCAGCAACCCGCCCAGCAATTCGGGGTTCAAATAGGGCATGTCGCAGGCGATGATCAAGTTCCAGTCGGCGCCGGAGTGTTCGAGAGCAGCGCGAATTCCTTCAAGGGGACCAAATCCAGCATCTCGATCAGGAACTATCGAGAACCCGAGGTGCCCATACTTTTCGTGGGCTCCCACAATCGTCGCCGACCCGGTGCTTTGTTGCACGATGGTGGCAAGATGAACCAGCAGTGGACGGCCCTTCCAATCGAGCAAGGCCTTGTCGCGACCCATGCGCGAACTGGCGCCTCCTGCAAGCACATATCCCGCGCGGCTCATGCCGAAATTATAGCATCTGGCATTTCGCTTTCCCCAACGCAGTCAACCATTTGGCAAAGAGGTGTATAATCAGTGCGAGTAGCTTATTTGAGGAACATACGCAAAACGGAGCAAGAGTCCTTTCGCGTTCTTAAGACATTTGGCGGCCCTGCCACCGGGCCTTTTGCGCTTCTGATCAATTTCATGCACTTCAATTGCCTTGTTTTGTTAATTGGACTTCCGCTCACCCTTCCGATTGGCCTTGGGGCTTCGCTTCCGGCTGCGCCGACGAAGCGTAAACTGGCGCCAGTGGCTTTGATCGGTACGGTTACAAAAATGGACGCAGCCACGGGTAGAGTGGTGCGCAGTGTTGTTGTTCAGCCGCGTCAAGTATTGCGCATATCGATGGACGCTGTGTCGAATGCGGCGGCTAAGCCTGTAGACTACACTGCGATCAGCGAACTTGTGAGGAAAGCATCGGCCGAGCATGGCGTCGATCCGTTCTTGGTTTCGGCTATCATCCACGTGGAGAGCGCTTACAACCCAAGAGCGCTTTCACCGAAAGGGGCGGAGGGCTTAATGCAACTGATGCCGGAAACGGGCAGGCGTTGGGGTTCAAGAGACGCTTTTGATCCCGAAGATAACATTCGCGCCGGAGTCCGCTACTTCCGTTATTTGCAAGATATGTTCAAGGACGACCGGTTGGCATTGGCAGCGTACAACGCTGGGGAGAATGCTGTACAACGTTACGGTTGGATCCCCCCGTACCAAGAAACGGTTGAGTACGTTTACAAGGTCGGCAAAAAGTACGGTGAGAATCGACGCGTTGCCAGTGTTCAGGCTAAGCTGGAAGTGAAGCCGAAAGCGGAAACTGCGGCAAAGATAGAGATGAAGGACGAGGCCAAGGAGAACGCGCCCCGCTATCGACCGGTGGAATACTATGTGGATGACGAGGGGAAACTATTCCTAAAGACGAGGTAGTTACTTCCGTGCTTGCACGTTTGGAGAGGTTGCGCCGTCCGGCGCCGGCAGTGTTGCTGGCGGTTTCGCTATTGCCAATCCTTTGCGCAGTCGAAAGACCTTCGCTAAACCTAACAAGTGTTCGCTTCACATCGGAGGGCCCAGCCACAAAAGTTGTAATGGAGCTTTCCGGAAAATTTGAATTTGAAACCGACAAAATCGAAAATCCGGACCGGCTGTTTTTTGATTTCGCCGGCACGAAGCCGAAAACGGCTAAATTTTTGGTGGCGGTTCGAGATTCGCAATTGCGGCAGATTCGGATCGGTGAATCAAAACCCGGAGTGACTCGTGTTGTTTTCGATCTGGAAGCACTCACCAATTACAAAACATCGGTTTTGAAAAATCCACACCGGTTAGTGGTTGAATTGACCAGCGGGCCAGCGAAACCTGACACGTCGCGTGGCTATCCAGGGAAAGAGTTGGATACTCCCGCACCGGCGCAACAGTTAAAGGCGAGGAAGTACAACAGGCCTTTGGTTCCCCCGGCGGCGTTCTATGAAACTCGTACAGTGACGCCGGGAAAGGTTGATTTCAGTCCACCTCCGACCCTGACGTTTGTATCATCAGCGATGGATTGGAAGAAGGCCCGGCCCTTGGACATGGCAAAATTGCCTCCCTACAAAGCGCCAAATAAAACGGTTGCGAGAACCGCGCCCGCTGAGCCTGCTTCTTTGGCTGGATTGCCGACAACTGGCGTAAAGAAATCGGCGACGGTTCCAGATTCGCTGACGCGTGCTTTGGGCTTAAAGATCAGACGTATTGTGATAGATCCGGGGCACGGCGGTCATGATCAAGGTTCAAGCGGACCGACGGGGTTGCTCGAAAAGGAATTAGTATTGGACGTCTCGCGCCGGCTGGGGACACTTATTGAGTCCCAGATGGGCAGCGAGGTAATTTATACGAGAGAAGATGACCGGTATGTTGCGCTTGAAGAGCGGCCGCGAGTAGCCAATCAGGCGAAGGGTGATCTTTTTCTTTCGATCCACGCCAACTCATCCGTTTACCGGGCGGCGACGGGTGTGGAGACTTACTACCTTAGCTTCACCACATCGAAGGAAGCGTTAGAGGTGGCTGCGCGCGAAAACGCATCGAGTGAACACAGCGTTTCTGAACTTAAAGATCTACTGCAAAAGATTGCGTTTAAGGATAAGGTTGACGAATCCCGCGAATTCGCCGCCCGCTTGCTTGGCACGCTGATCAAAGCGAACTCGGGTCCGGCAAGCAGTCCGCAAGCAAGAAATCGCGGAGTGAAACGGGCTCCCTTCGTTGTGTTAATCGGAGCCAACATGCCTAGCGTTTTGGCTGAGATTGGTTTCATCAGCAATCCTAAAGACGAACAGCTGATGAAGAAGCCCGAGCAACGGCAAAAAATGGCGGAAGCTCTCTTGCGCGGTTTGATGCAATATGCGGAAGCGCTCGGCCACTTGCAGGTAGCAAAAACAACGACCACGAAAACGGAATAACTAGAATGCGGTTTGTATCATCGATTCGGGCAGGACTATCCCCGGCGCTTGGGCTTCCACGCGATTTCTTCCACCGTTCTTAGCCCGGTAGAGAGCTTCATCGGCAATTTGAACCAGTTGTTCAGGCGTCATGGACGGAGCATAGCACGTGGCTCCAAAACTTGCAGTGACGCAGAGAGTCACGCCGTTGTGTAGGATGGGTTTATCGGCAATGAGTCGACGCAGTCTTTCCGCTTGATTCACGGTGTTAGTTAAATCGCATCCCGGCAAAAGGACTAGAAACTCTTCACCGCCGTAGCGCCCAACTGCGTCGTATGGCCTAATGTTTTCGCGAAACCGGCGCGCCAGTTCACGCAAGACAGCATCCCCAGCCGCATGTCCTTCAGCGTCATTGATCAGCTTGAAACGGTCGATGTCCAAAATCACGATTCCGCAAGGGGTCTGTTCCCGCTTCGACCTTGTCAGTTCCGTGCAAAGTCGGTCAAAAATCATGCCCCTGTTCTTGAGGCCGGTAAGGGAGTCGTGCGTGGCCTGAAGGCGCAGGGCTTCGCGGACACGCAACAACTCGTCCTGGAGTTCTACAATCCGGCGGCCAGCCCTAAGCCGTACGTTAAGTTCCTGTTGATCAAATGGCTTCGATAAATAGTCGTCGGCCCCGGAATCCATCCCTTCAATTAGGTCTTCCTTTTGGTCGCGCGAGGTAAGCAAAAGCACGTAAGTATACGGTTCACGATTCTTAGCGCGCAACATCCGGCAAACTTCGGGTCCGCTGAAACCCGGCATCATCCAATCGAGGATCGCAAGCCTCGGCGCATCGTTTTTTTGCAGCATGTCCCATGCCTGTTCACCATCTGTTGCAGTGACAGCCTCATAGCCCCACTTCTTAATGGTGGCTTCGAGAAGATGCCGCGACATCGCACTGTCGTCAGCTATGAACACTCTCATGCGTCCCTCGCTATCAATCGGAGCAACATAGTCTTCCGCTCCTTCTTCACTCTCGCGCTGTATGCTCTCTATCAAATGAGTCATCAACAGTCTTATCGAGTCGTATCCACAAACATTGGAGATGTCTCTCAATGGTTTTTACCCGAGGAATCCAACTGGAAGATGCTACTCCTCCTCCAGCGTTTTGCGTAGTTCGCTATCCTCGTTCTAGTGCCGGGCATAATCGCTTACCGACAGATCCGTTTCGAACACCTGGGATTCTTTGAGACTGCGCTTGAGGAATCGAAGTGTACACTCCATCTTAACCTTATCGACTCGGAGTCTCCGCGTCCTTCCGAGCAATCCATCCTCCAAAGCTCCGGTCTGATTCTTCTCGGTGGCCCCATGTCCGCGAACGACCCTCTACCTTTCTTGCATCATCAATTACAGGTGCTTGAAATCGCACTCGCGCGGCAAATCCCGATCCTTGGAATTTGCCTGGGAGCCCAGTTGTTGGCCAGAGCAGCGGGTGGTAATATTTACCGGAACCATGAAAAAGAAATTGGATTCTACAATGTTCATCTAACCAGCGAAGGTCGAGCAGATCCCGTTATGGGAAAACTCAACGCCGCCGAGTGCGTTTTCCATTGGCATTCCGATAGCTTCGATCTTCCCGCTGGAGCGGAACTTCTCGCCACTTCCTCTCTAACACGGAATCAGGCGTTTCGGATCGGCGAATCTGCTTACGGCTTGCAGTTCCATCCGGAAGTGACGCCGGCAATGATTACCCAGTGGTGCGCGGAAGATGTAAACTGCGGCGATATGGCGGAAATCGAAAAGCCGTTCGACCCAAACCACAACGCGGCGAGGCTGGCCGAGGTGGCCCGAATTATTTTTCGCCCTTGGATTCAGTTAGTCTTGAAAAGAGCACTATGAAACACTTGTTGCTGGTTTTACTCTCCATGTCCGCGACGCAGGCGGGCGTTAATCTCACCTCTACGCCACAGAAGTTCCGGACTTTTTATGCGAAGGATGATCCGCGGATTCCGGCTGCCCTACTGGCTATTTCAGATTCTCCTGAACCGAAGGCTACCGGACCGGGCGATGTAGCCTGGAGCGGTTCTACCATCGGTCTAGTGCGCACGGCCCCGCGCGAACCAGCTTCCCGCCGCCGGCAGTTCTTCGCGGGCAAGCGATACTTACCAGATGACGCGGTTAAAGCCATGCTGCCGGAAAAAGATGGCGTTTGGGTCCGCACGGCGACGGGTGTTTCGCATATTGAACTGCGCCCAATGACATTGGCGGCGAAGGCGGCGTACTTTGAAGAGCGCATCGCCGCGCGGCACAACCGGCACGGCTTGGTGGCCGATTCCCACCTGTCATCGCCGGGCGATCTTTCCACAAGCAAGACTGTTCCCAGTGACAACGATGGGCTGTGGACAGCTATATATTCCACGGCGGCCTGCTTCCGTTACGCAGTAGCGCCAACTGCCCAAAATCTGGAGCGCGCCAAACAGGCTACGGAAGCAATTCTGTTCCTCGAAGAAGTGACCAACCGCGCCGGCTTCCCTGCCCGGTCCGTTGTGAGCGCCAAGGAGAAGCCTTCCTCCGATGGCATGTGGCACTGGACTCCGAACGGGAACTTACGGTTCAAGGGCGATACGTCTTCGGACGAAATCGTGGGGCATTTTTTCGCTCTTGCTGTCGCCTGGGATCTGCTGCCTAACCCCGAATTGAAGGGACGGATCGCGGCTACCACGGCTAGGATCATGGATCATATTCTGGATCACGATCTGAACCTTACAGACATCACCGGCTACCCGACTTACTGGGGTCACTGGAACGAAGATTACTTCGCCTCGGAACGGGGGCGCGGCGATGCACCGTTGAACGCTATTGAGATTCTGAGTTTCTTGAAGGCCGCGCACCATATCACGGGTAACAAGCGCTACGACCAGGAATACCGGCGCTTGGCGCTCGTTCGTGGCTATGCCCAACTTGCGGCGAAGGTGATTGAGTTGCGGGAAGAGATCAACTATTCCGATGAGGAATTGGCGTTTCTTCCCTTCTATCTTTTGTTCGTGTACGAGAAGGATCCCAAGTTGCTGGCGCCTTACCGCAAGGCCCTCGACGGCTGGTGGGATAATGCGCAGCACGAGAAGAATCCGCTGTGGACGTTGATCTACATGCTGGGCAGGCCCGTGGCGAAAAATGGGATCAAGCCTGATCTGGATGGCGCCGTGGAGACGCTGTACCGCATGCCGATGGATATGATCACCTGGACAGTGAAGAATTCGCAGCGTCCGGATATTCCGATGGCGAAGGATGCGGACCGTCATCGACGACCGCAATCGACAAAGTTGCTACCACCCGATGAGCGGCCAGTGATGCGGTGGAACGGTAATCCATTTCAAGTGGACGGGGGAAACGGAGGCGCAAGCGAGAATGACGGGGCTCACTTTTTACTCCCATATTGGATGGGGCGGTACCACAAATTTTTGGATAACGAGTGAGAGTGCGCCTAAACCGCGGGGGCCGGCATTTCAACGCAAACCGCCGTCAACGTTTCCATCGCCTGATCCACATCCGCCTTTGTAGCGATGAACGGCGGCAATAGTCGAATAGCCGTGTCGTGCGTGCAATTGATTAACAACCCCTGCTCCATCGCCGAGTTCACCACGCCATGGGCCAGCGCTCTAAGTTGAATTCCAGCCATCATCCCGATGCCACGCACTTCCGTAATTAGTGGGAACTTACCCTGCAACTGGACTAGCCTCTCGTGCAGGTAAGCGCCAGTTTCGCGAATGTTCGGCAATAGCTCTTCGATGATGTCGAGCACTTCAAGGGCAACGCGGCACGCCAGTGGTCCGCCGCCGAAAGTAGTTCCATGCTGGCCCTTGCCGATCGCCGCGACAGCCTTTTCGTTGAGTATGGCGGCGGAAAGTGGAATACCAGCAGCCAGAGGTTTGGCCGTCACCACGATATCAGGAAGCAATCCGGAGAATTGCTGATAGGCGAAGCGCCAGCCGGTCCGCCCCAGTCCGCATTGGATTTCATCGGCAATCCACAGCGCGTCGTGGAAATCGGCCAAACGACGCACCTCTTGCAAAAACTCTTCGCTCATTGGGTAGATGCCGTTCTCGCCCTGAATTACCTCCACCACAATTGCCGCGGTATCGTCGGTAACAGCGGCGCGAAGCGCATCGATCCGGTTCGCGGGAACAAACGTGACGCCAGGCACAAGCGGCTGGAAAGGCTGCCGGTATTTCTGTTGGCCCGTGACCGAAAGCGCACCCATGGTCCGGCCGTGGAAAGAACCCTCAATCGACACCAGTTGAAACTTACCGGAGCCGTGCGCGGTTCCGTAGGCCTTCGCCGCTTTCAAGGCCGCCTCAATCGCCTCGCCACCGCTGTTGCCGAAGAAGACACGGCTCAGACCGCCGCTCCAAGTGGTCAGCCTTTCCGCCAGCGGCGCTTGGTAAGCATGGTGGTAAAGGTTCGAGGTGTGAAGGCAGCGAGCGGCCTGCTCTTGAATGACGCGAGTGATGCGCGGATGGCAGTGGCCCAGAGCGTTGACGCCAATGCCCGTGATGAAGTCCAAGTAACGCCGGCCGGCAGTGTCCCACACATAACAACCTTCGCCTTGATCAATGGTAAGGGCTGGACGAGAGTAAATCGGAAGCAACATGTTTCGATAGTAGGGCGCCTGAATTGATACGTCCAATATAATTAAAACTACGGATTAATCTGTTTTTGATATGAATCATGCCAAACTTGGAATTGAACTGACGCACCTGCGGTACTTCGCGGTTGTGGCCGAAGAACTGCACTTTGGACGCGCGGCAATAAAACTGGGCGTCTCGCAACCTCCATTGACCCAGCAGATTCAGCGCTTAGAGCAGCGAATCGGGTTTGCTCTGTTTGAACGCTCTACGCGGCGTACGGCCTTGACGGAGGCCGGTAACGCCCTCCTTCCCATCGCGCAGGCCCTGCTGGCGGATGTGGACCGGGGAATCGACGCGGCGCGGAAAGCAGGACGAGGCGAATCGGGACACTTGGTTGTGGGAACCCCACCATCTGTGATGCTTGCCGGATTGCCCAAAGTGATTCGCTGGTTTCGCCGCAAACTGCCCGACGTGGATTTGCGGCTTCGCGAAGTGTCCACTGCGGCGGTGATCGAATCGCTCAACGCTGGGTCGGTAGATGTGGGTTTTCTGCGCTGTCCGGAATTGCCACAAGGCTTGCAGGAGCTATTTAGGTTCCGGGAAAACGTGGTGATCCTGCTTCCGGCCAATCATCCGCTGGCCAAGACCCAAAAGCTTAAGTTGGAACAATTAGCCGCGGAGCCCTTTGTTTTTTTCCCAAGGAGGCTGGGGGCGGAATTCTATGACGAGCTATTGGAGCATTGCCGCAAGGCTGGCTTCACACCCAAAGTAGTGCAAGAGGCAACGCAATGGTCAACGGTCGCATCGTTAGTGGAAGCAGGTTTAGGGGTGTCCATCGGCCCTGCTTCAATTTCCCGCTTAGCCGCCAGAGGCTGCGTGGCAAGGGTGTTACCCGATAAGTGGACAACCGTTCTGTTGGCAAGCCCAAAGCAGCGATTAACGGCTACCGGGGAACAGTTCGCAGCCGCATGCCGCAGTCAATTGGTGATCTAGGATTTCCGTCTTAGGTTTCTAGCG
>JANXXI010000276.1 GCA_025350695.1 Acidobacteriota bacterium | reverse complement strand
TTCTCCTTGATATTGACTACATTTGATCCTTCACGTTCATTTGACTCGGCCACCTAGCCTACAGAGGAGTACTAGCCAGCCTGATCATAGGTATTGTGCGCGGAGATGGTGAAATCGTATCACTTTTCATTAAAATTTAATTTTTTGTCGCTCAAGGTATCCCATTAACATGTGACTATTCCGCGGCGTGTGGCCGCGAGTACTTCTCAGAAGGATTAAGTTAAGTAGGTATGCGACTGAGCCGTCTTTAATTTCGCGGCTGGGAGCACTGCGGGAAGAAAGAAGGCGCTCTTGTGGAATGTCCATTTCTTTCCAGCAGCAGCTTGTTTGCTTTTCTCGAAAGTGCTATTGCTTATAGTATGGCTGCCGAAGCCATCAATCAAAGAAGTGATCGAGCGTCTTCCCCAGGAAGAACAAGACGTGCGGGCAGCGCAACCCTCGGCCCGGCGGGGCAGGTATGAAAACTGCTTGAGGAGATTGACGCGAAAATCGACGCGGGTAGGTCTACGACTGTTACTCCATTTTGGCAGCGCTACGGGGCCCTGCCTAAGGAAGTCCAAAGACTGGCGAGGTGTGGGGCTGCGAGTTTGACCGGTCGCCCGGAGACGCAATGCAGCAAGAGACGCGACAATCATAACCTGGGCTTCAGTATGTGGGGTTGGATCAGGATGCGCAGTGCAGGGCGGGTGATTGAGGAGCTTGTATAGTTTTAAGTTAGGAGGTTCAAGGATGAACCACTTACGACCGACGGTTTTCGTGATAGCTTGTCTGCTGGCGCGGGTCGAGGCCGGCCAAATTGAAGGAAGCGTCAACTGCACCGGCGACAAACCTACCGCTGGAGCAGTGGTAGTCGTCAACGACAAAGCTTCCAACACAAAGCTGCAATTGCGAACGGACGAAAAGGGCAATTTCGAGACATTCGCAACTGCCGGCGAATATGATGTGACTGCCTCATCGTCTGGGTGCGCGCCCGTCACGAAACAAGCCAGAGTCTTAGGTAGTGAGACTGTTCGGCTGCAATTCCTTCTTGGACCGCCACCCCGACCAGATCTACGTGCCCGGGGGGAAGGCGTTGGTATCCATGACACGTCAAGCCCGCCGCCACTGCCGACGATTTCTAGGGCAACTCCGCCCGAGGAGTCGAAATTTTCAACAGTTCGGATTTTTTATGCAACCGACCGCAAGCCCGGCGACACCACACTTCCCGCAACCTTCTACAGCGGAATGCGCGGGGGCGACGGACTGCAATTTGGAACCTGCGAGGTCAGCATTCCGTTCCTGCACCAAGAAGGCGAGCTGGAAGCGCCCAGCTGGTGGAGACTGGAATATCGCCAGGACCCGGAGCGGCATGTTGTTCTACTAAAAGTAAATCCGGAGTCGAAAAACCAGTTTCTGGACGAAGTACGGCAGCAAGTGACGGATTCGCCGACGAAAGACGCCTTTGTGTTTGTCCATGGCTTCAATGTGACGTTCGAGGATGCGGCGCGACGAACCGCCCAAATAGCCTTCGACCTGCGATTCCAAGGTGCCCCAGTTCTCTACAGCTGGCCATCGCGCGGAAAGATCGGCGCCTACGCGGCGGATGAGGCGACGGTAGATTCAAGCGCGCGGCATTTACGCGGATTCCTTGACGAGTTCCGCAAACAATCCGGTGCAACGACGATTCATCTGATCGCCCATAGCATGGGTGGGCGGGTGTTGACCTCGGCGCTCGAAAATCTGCCCATGCCGGAAGGCGTCCCGAAATTCAAGCAAGTAGTTCTGGCGGCCCCAGACATTGATGCGGATTCATTCCGTCAATTGGCGGCAGAACTTGGCTCCACGTCGGAACGGGTGACGCTCTACGCATCGTCCAAGGATAGGGCGCTGGCCGCATCGAAAGTGGTTCATCGAGAACCGCGGGCCGGGGATACGGAGTTTGGAGTGCTTGTCGTCAAAGGAGTGGATACGATTGACGCCAGCTTGACCGATACGGAATTTCTAGGTCACTCCTATTTCGAATCAATCGTATTCGATCTGCGCAGCCTGTTCGGAAAAGGGTTGCCTCCAGGAGAGAGACCGAAGCTCGAATCGCGTCCTGTCCGCGGCGGGTTGTACTGGCTACTGCGACCGTAATCGGCCGGGTTCCACTTACCCAACTTCCCGGATCAAAGCGCCATGAAAGGCTCGCACATACTGCTTTGGCGCATGCACTGTTACGCCCAGTTCCTTTGCGGCGTGCATTGGAAAATAGGGATCGCGAAGCATTTCGCGAGCCATTAGGACCAAGTCGGCTTGGCCATCGCGGATAATTGCTTCCGCTTGCGCCGCACTGGTGATCAGGCCCACCGCTCCGCTTGCGACTCCTGCTTCACTACGCACCCGATGCGCGAAGGGCACTTGAAAACCAGGGGCGGCGGGAATCTTCGCGTACGGGACCAAGGCGCCGGAAGAACAATCGACTAAGTCAACGCCTAACTTCGCCACGCGGCGAGCGAGTTCCACCGAATCATCCGCTGTCCAGCCGCCTTCCACCCAATCGGATGCTGAGATGCGTAGGAGCAACGGTTGCGTCGCCGGCCATTCCTTGCGTACGGCTTCCACAACCTCGAGCGTGAAGCGGATACGGTTATCGAAGCTGCCACCGTATCGATCCATCCTGTGGTTCGATAGGGGCGAAAGAAATTCGTGCATTAAGTAACCGTGCGCGGCGTGGATTTCCACCACATCGAACCCGGCTGCGAGAGAGCGGCAGGTAGCGGCGGCGAAGGATTGCACCAAGGTGGCGATCTCATCGATGGCTAGCTCATGCGGCGGCGCGTCGGTTTCGTTGAACGCGATAGCGCTGGGACCCACAGGCCGCCAGCCATTGGGCGATGAAGAAACAATGACCGCGCCTCCTAGCCATGGCAGATCGCAACTGGCTTTGCGACCTGCATGCGCCAACTGGATGCCGGCCACCGACCCTTGGCTGTGGATGAACTCGGTTATGCGGCTGAGAAAC
>JANXXI010000270.1 GCA_025350695.1 Acidobacteriota bacterium | reverse complement strand
CGCCACGCCACGGCGGTGTCGCCTTTCACCAGATAGGCTTCAGCCATGGCGCGTTTTGTGGCGCTGCGATTTGGTTCGAGACACAGGCTCAACTGGTAAGTTTCAAGCGCCTCATCGCAACGGCCGAGCGCCAACATCAGGTTGCCGAGTGAGGTTTGGGCCTGCATCGCGATATTTTTATCCGGATCCAATTCGAGGGATTGCCGAAGCAGCGGTTCAGCTTCCTTCAACTTGCCCAGGTGCATCAGCATTTCGCCGCGGTAGAAACAATAGTCAGCCGTGGGGTTGCCGTCGTCCATCAACTTTTCGGTGGCTCCGAGAGCTGCTTGATAGAAACCGCGCTTGAACGCGCTGATTACATTTTCGAGAGGAAGGTTGCGGCCCTTGCAAGGATTCTTCAGTAACTCTTCTTTGTTAAGAGCCTCTTTAATTTCATCCGATTCCTTTTTGTGGTTTAGGATCTTGTTTACGATAGTCCACGCAAGGCGTAGGAGCCGGAGATAAAACATATAACCGTAAGAACGGCAGTTAGAAAGAAATTGGAGATAAGGGTTTGCGCCTAAGACTGGTGGGAAACCGTCTCAGTCACGACTGGGGGTAGTTTGTATTAAACGCGTTCAACAACTTCTTGACAAGCGAGCGCAGGCGGACTATTCTATTTTTAACACGTTCAATCATGCCAGTCAAATCCGAAGCCACACGACAAAAAATACTGGAATCCGCCCTCGGCCTGTTCCGGGAAAAAGGATTCGCCGCAGCCACGATGCGGGAAATCGCCACGCGGGCGGGCATTGCCTCTGGGCTTGCTTACTACTACTTTCCGTCGAAAGAAGACATGGTGGCGGCTTTCTATGAGCAGGCGAACGCAGACTTGCAGCCGTTGCTTGAGCAGGTGCATGCCGGGCATAAGCAGTTTGAAGCACGGCTCCGCGCCATGGTGGAAACCAAGATGGCTTACTTTGCGCCGCACCGCAATTTTCTTGGGGCTCTTATGGGTGTGGCCGCTGACCCGTCTCACCGATCGTCACCGTTTGCCGCTGAGACCGCAGTCATCCGGGAGATGGATTTCAAGCACTTCAACCGCCTATTGAAAGAGACTCGAACCAAGGTTACCGCTGATCTGGAGACACTGCTGCCGCGTCTGCTGTGGTTCTACCAGATGGGAATTATTCTGTTCTGGATCTACGACCATTCCGAGGGGCAAACGAAATCGAAGACTCTTCTGGCGAAGAGCGCGCACATTGTGGCGTTGCTGGTGAAGGCTTCGGGGCTACCGTTTCTACGGCCTGCGCGGAAGGCTGTGGTTGAGATCGCCGAACTGATTTTGAACTGAGGATGCCATGAATTTCCATCTGAACATTCCATAATCGTCTTAACCATTCTCGGCTGGAGGGTTGCTTTCTTTACCGGGCGTTGATGTTTGGCCATCTGGAACAGACCGCGATCCTGTTTATCGGACTGCCTACTTTCTGGCGATATTCGTTGCTCTTACGCCCAGGAGTAAGTCGCACACCGGCACGATTATGAAGACCATCACGATCTTCCTTTTGTTGTCGGGCCCACTACTGGGGGAGGGGTTCATTTGCATCCTAATGGCCTCGCCGCTGTTCTTCGTAGGAAGCTGTTGAATTCCGTCGGGCTTCCAGAACCGTTGCAGGGCGTCCTTGGGGCCGCCCTCCGACGGCGCGTCGGACTTACTCGCGCAACTGGGCGGCAGCCATTTCAGGGGTGATATCGCGTTGCGGCATCCCGAGCATTTCGTAGCCAACCAGGAATTTACGGACCGAAGCCGAGCGCAGCAATGGCGGATAAAAATGGGCGTGCCAATGGAATGCTTCGTGCGCCTCGCCGTCGGTGGGGCGTTGATGGAAACCCATTGAATAAGGGAATGGCGTGTTGAACAAGGCGTCGTAGCGGCGTGTTAGCTGCTGCAGCGCTTCGCTAAATGCATCGTGTTCGATGTTGTTCATTTGCTCCATCGACGTCATGTGCACTTTGGGGATGATCATCGTCTCATACGGCCACACCGCCCAGAACGGAACTACTGTTGTGAAGTGTTCATTTTCGAAGACAATGCGCTCGTCTTCTTTGGCGGCATAGTCGGCCAGCAGCGACCTGCCCACGCGGCGCCAGTAGTCGTTGAAGGATTCCAACTCGATTGCAAGTTCGTTCGGCAAGCGGTGGTTGGCCCAGATCTGGCAGTGCGGATGGGGGTTACTCGCGCCCATCATTTCTCCGCGGTTTTCGAAAATCTGTACGGAGTTGATGAGCGGGTTCGCGCCAAGTTCGACATACTGTTCGATCCACAGGTCGACCACTCGGCCGATTTCTGAGATGGACATTTTGGCGAGCGTAAGGTCGTGGCGGGGAGAGAAGCAGACGACGCGACATATTCCCGGTTCGCCTTCGGCGCGCATGAGTTCGCCACTGCTGACTTCCTCATCGGGCGTGTTGGGAAGCAGGGCCGGAAAGTCGTTTTCGAAGACGAACGTGGTTTCGTAGCGTGAATTCTGTTGGCCTGCGGCTCGTTCGTTGCCCGGGCATAAGTAGCAATGCGGATCGTACCGGGGCGGCTCGGTTTGCGTGGGTGATTCGGTTTGACCTTGCCATGGGCGCTTGGCGCGGTGAGGCGACACAAGGACCCAATCGCGTCGCAACGGGTTCCAGCGACGATGTGGGTGCTGCGTTAGATCGAGCATGCGTGCACTCCTGCGGAAGCTTTGGTAACGATGATTTGCGGGGTGATGCTGGTGAGCCGCTGGTACGCCGCGGCTAGTTGTTCCCTGAAGGCTGGGACGTCTTCGGTATGAACAAGATTGATGGTGGAGCCGCCGAAGCCGCCGCCGGTCATACGCGCGCCGATCAGGCCTGGGAGCGTTTGGGCGGCTTCGACCATGGCGTTGAGCTCGGGGCAACTGACCTCGAAATCGTCGCGGAGGCTGGCGTGGCTGGCGGCCATTAGTTGGCCTAGCGTGGCCAGGTCGTTGTGTTTGGCAGCTTCGACGAACTGGAGGACGCGGGTGTTTTCGGTGATGTTATGGCGGGCTCGGCGAAGCTCGCTGGGTGCGAGCCTGGCGGTGGGGAGCATGGCTAGCGTGGCGTGACGGAGCGAGGGTACGCCTAATTTCTTCGCGGCGGATTCGCATTCGGATCTGCGTTGGTTGTATTCGCCGCCGGCTAATGCGTGCTTCACCATTGTGTTGGCGATTACCAGGCTGAGTCCGGTGGGAATGGGGGCGGGCGTGTGGTGGAGGGTTTCGCAATCGAGCATGATAGCGCGGCCGACTAAGCCGTGGACGGCGATGAATTGATCCATGATGCCACAGCGGGCTTCGGTGAATTCATTCTCTGCTTTTTGGCAGAGGAGGGCGAGGTTGAGGCTCTTTTGCGTAGTGGGTTTCTCATCTTCTGAAAGATCTAGTGCGATTAGGGACGAAGCTACTGCGACTTCTATAGATGCTGACGAACTTAGGCCGGCGCCCAAGGGGACATCGCCTCTAATGGCGAGGTTAGCGCCGGTCAACTTCACGCCTGCTCGCCGCAGCATAACGTACACTCCGCGCGGATAATCGGTCCAGTCGCCCCGCGGTGTTTCGTCTTCGATGTTGAACTCGTGGGTCTCGTTGAAGTTCGACGAGTGAATGACCAGCCTAGGTTCATCGATGGATTCGGCGACGGCCGTCGTATAAAGATCAATGGCGGCGGGCAGCACGAAGCCGCCGTTGTAATCGGTATGCTCCCCGATCAGGTTCACGCGGCCTGGCGCGCGAAAGGCGAACTTTCTCAAGCTTTGGACCCTGCCCGGCGGCCGAAATAGAGCAGGATCAAACCGGTGACAAGCATCACGCCGCCCCAGTTTAAATTCATATTGATGCCTAGCGAGCGGGCATATTGGGCGGGGTCAGATGCGAGGCCGTAAACCATCAAGATCGCGCCGAAGAGGGCGAACATCAGACCGATGGGTAAGCGAATATCGAGGTTCATTGCGATTCCTTACATGAAAACTAGATTCAATCCGAGGATTAAGATCAGCACGCCGATGGCTACAATGCCGGGCTTCTGATACCAGGATAGGCCCTCATCGCTTAACCTTGGGGTCAGCGAATAGACCAGGCCGCGCAGTTCATCATCGGGCTTGGGCCGGGTGAGAAGGCTGACGACAATGGTGACAACGAAGCAGGTGGTCCAGGCCCAGATGGCGGTCCAGAAATTCTGCGCCATTTCGCTGGAATACATGTGCGTTGCTCCCATCCAGCCGCCTTTGATGCCAGCCGTTGCGCCGTTTGGAAGGGTAAGTCCGTGGTGAATCGCGGCGGCGAGTGTGCCGCTCAACAACCCTATGAATGCTCCATGCCCGGTGGCGCGCTTCCAGAACATGCCCAACAGGAACGTGGCGAATAACGGAGCGTTGACGAAGGCGAACACAAGCTGCAACATGTCCATGATGTTGTTAAAACTTGCCGCAAGGTAAGCCGCGCCAATGGAAGCGACTATGCCGAACACCGTGGCTTGGCGGCCGACATTGAGGTAATGCCGGTCATCGCCATCCTTCTTTATATACGCCTGATAAATGTCGTAAGTCCAGACGGTATTGAACGCTGTAACGTTGCCCGCCATACCTGACATGAAGGATGCAAGGAGAGCCGTTAGGCCCAGGCCCAACATGCCGCTGGGGAAGTACTGCACCATCATCATGGGAATGGCTAGGTCGTAGTTGAAGGTTCCGTCCGGTTTCTTCGGGAGCGCGAAATTGCTGGAGCCACTTTGATACGTAAGGGCAATGGCGATCATGCCGGGCACGATGACCAGGAATGGGAAAATCATTTTTGGGATGGCGGCAATCAGCGGAGTACGTCGCGCGGCCGACATGGAGTTGGCGGCCATGGCGCGTTGCACCACCAAGAAGTCAGTACACCAATATCCAAACGAAAGCACGAAGCCCAAGCCCATGGCGAGGCCAAACCATTCCACGCCCATCGGGTTTTGTTGGGGCGTGCCCATGTAGCTCCAGGCGTGGGTGTAGGCGCCAGGGCCGAAGCCGTTGGCGGTTGACACCTTTTCAAGACGAGTGGTGAGGCCGGCCCAACCACCAACGTCGCGCAGGCCGAGGAACACGAGTGGAATGAAACCGGCGACGATGAGGAAGAATTGCATCACTTCGTTGTAGATTGCGGAGGTTAAGCCGCCAAGGAAGATGTACGCCAACACAAACGCGGCGGAGAACCAGATGCTGAAGTGGTGATTCCAGCCTAATAAACTTTCAAGCAGCAGGCCCATGGCATACATGCTGATGCCGGAAGAAAAGATGGTCATCACGGCGAAGCTGATGGCATTCAGCCCGCGGGTTTTTTCATCGAACCGCATCTTCAAATATTCAGGCACGGAGCGCGCCTTTGAGCCGTAGTAAAACGGGATCATGAAGACACCGACGAACAACATGGCGGGCACGGCGCCGACCCAATAAAAGTGGCTCGTCATGATGCCGTACTTCGCGCCGGAGGCAGCCATGCCGATTACTTCCTGGGCGCCGAGGTTGGCGGAGAGAAACGCCAGGCCAGTGATCCAGGCAGGGATGGCGCGGCCGGAGAGAAAGAAGTCGTCACTTGATTTCACCGATTCCTTCAGCACGAAACCGATGCCCATTGTGAAGACGGCATAGATGGCCAGCAGCAGGAAATCGACCCACGAGAGTTGGATCATCATGTTGGTTATTCCCCGAATCCGGTTTTAGAAGCCAGCATGCCGAGGAACACCTTAATATGGTCATCCCAGAAGTCCCATGTGTGACCGAATGGCGAGACTTCGCGGTATTCATAGGGCACTTTTTTTTCGCCGAGCAACTTCACGAAATCGCGGTTCTGTTGGATGAGAAAGTCTTGGCCGCCGCAAGCGAGGTAGATCATGGGCATGTCGGAGGCGGGGACCTTTTCAAGCAACGCAAAGGGATCTTTTTCGGCGCGTTCTTTCGAGCCGGGTGCACCGAATATAGCGTCAAATGGTGCGGTGCGTTGGCGCGCGGCGGCGTCTTCGCTGGGAGGGGTAGATCGGGCGAAGCCAACGGCTCCACTGAAAGACGCGAGCGCGGCGTATTTCTTGAAGTGCTTGAGCCCGATCATTGAGGCGCCGTAGCCGCCCATGGAGAGTCCTGCGATGGCGCGGGCGCGGGGCAGCGGAATGGTGCGGAAATTGGAGTCCGTGAATGTGATGAGGTCTTTGGCGATGAAGTCTTCGTACTTATCTTTGGGCGCGGCGGCGCTGTTGACGTACCAGGAGCGGCCGCCATCGGGCATGACGATGATCAGCGGATATTTCGCAGCGTAGCCGGAGGTGTTGGTCATGTAGGCCCAGGCCTTGTGATCGTCGCCGAGGCCGTGGAGCAGGTAGAGCACGGGGTAACGGCGAGTGGAGGTTTCGTAATCGACCGGTAGGATGACGTGGGCGTTCCGTTCCGTGCCGAGGGCTTCGCTTTTGATTTTGACCTCGACTACGTTTTTGGCGATGGGGCTGGTTTTGACTTCAGCGGCGGACGCAAGCGTGGCGGCCGCCAGGGACAGGAGTGCGATTTTGTGGCGCATGGTTCTGACTAGTGTACAGCGGTGGAGGTAAGGGGTGCATTTATAAGCTGCGGGAGGCGGCGCGAGTTGGATGAGCGGGTTTGCTTCTTTATTCGTGGTCATAATTTGTACGCATATAATATTTTCAGAACCAGGGTGCAATCCGTGTCCCACCTGGAGGACGTGCTCTGCCGTAGCAATGCTCCAGTTGCACTCTCTTGCAGCCGCTATCCGTTCCTGAACAAAGCTGCTGCAAGCTGGTCAACGCTTGATGGGACAACTCGCCGGGTAAAGATTCGTTCGTTTGGGTACAGCTCAATCGATTGAATACGCGGCCCGACCGATGCAGAACCGAAGCCTCATCGCCGATTCCATTATGGGTTTTCCCTCTTCGAGCGGAGCAACTGACGTCACTTTGATTCGCTGACAGCCGCTTACTCCTAACTATGCAGCCGAAGCGCTGGTTTCGTTTGGATTGGCTTCGTTCCGCAAACAACACACCTTGTATTTTCGGCCCGATTTGCAGGGGCAGGGTTCGTTTCGTCCGACCTTGTTGGCGGGGCGGGCGTAGGTTTGGCTGGAGTGGGTTATGAAATTGGGTTCGTTCCGCTGAATGGATTGGGCCGACGGTTTGGCCTTTGGACGGGAAGAGGCTTTGAGGACGCGGAGTTCTTTGTGGCACTTGTGGAATGTCCGTTCAGCACGAGTGCGATATGCGCAGATGCGGTCGAGGGTTTTTGAATCGGTTTCCGAGAGCAGGGGGTCGATACCTTCGGCGTTGGCCAGTTCGGCTTCGAGGCGGTTAGCGCGTTCGATGTTCCAGGTGGCAAGGACGAGCTGATCGAGCAG
>JANXXI010000201.1 GCA_025350695.1 Acidobacteriota bacterium | reverse complement strand
GTGTCGCACAGCAAAGTTGGGAGCATCTACCAGGAGCAGGGGCGGCTTCCGAAGCGCTCACCGAGTATCAAGCGGGCAAGCGGATCATGGATGGCTTGGCCGCTCTCGATCCGGCTAACGTTGACTGGCTTCGAGATCTTTCTGTATTTCACAACAGGATAGGAAACATCTATCAACTTCAGCGGGAGCTGGCAAAAGCTATCGCCGAATATGAAGCCGACTTGAAAATTGCTGAGCGCTTGGCGGTCCAAGACCCAACCAACTCGCTTTGGCGCGAAGACCTGCTCATTGCTCGCATTCTTGTTGAAAAGCTACGCAACCAGAGCAACCCCAAGTGAATCTGCCGGTCTTAGTTTATCTGCTCCCGCGCTCGGAGGCCGCTAGCAAAGCCCACTCTACACGCGCTTCTCGCCAACTTTCGATTTGTCCACCATTAGTCCCACAACGAGCCTACAAAGCTATTGGGACGCCGATGCGTTACGGTAGAAGAATGCCTAACGCAATTAGTGAGATCAATGATTGCAGGTCACTGTTTCTTGCTGACATTCAGGAGCTTGGTCGCAACTCCCTAAAGCTCGTCGTTACAGAAGGGCTCCCGGTCGGCGAGCTCGGAGATCAGGCCCCAATTCTACTGCCCACTCATTCGGAAACGTCTTACGCCACGAATACGACGACATCATCAAACCACGGCTTTGGGATATCGTCCAAAATGATCTGCCGTCGCTCCTATCGGCAAGCGAGACCTCGCTTCAAAAACTGCGGGAGAGCCAGAAGTGAAAATCGGTTACGCGCGCGTTTTAGACGAAGAGAAGTAGCTCGAAAGCAGGCGCTCAAAGCATCGGGCTTCAGGACCATCATCGAGTGCCGGTGTATCCGGCGCGTGCACCTGGGTAAGCCGGAAACTGTCGTTTCTGTTCGCAGGAACAGGTATCCCGGTCGGCTGCGCCGTCCTTCTCGCCTATTTTACGATTGCCAACAAACTATCGAAAAATTGGTTGCTCCGCTGGCGCCTAAAGAGGAATAATACTAGGAATCATGCCACAGATCAAAGGACCTGCTATTTTTCTAGCTCAGTTCATGGGAGATGAGCCCCCGTACAATTCTCTGCCCAACATAACTAAGTGGGTGAAGGACCTTGGCTATAAGGCTGTCCAACTGCCCAGTTGGGACGGGCGCATTATGGACATTAAGAAGGCCGCTGAATCGAAGAGCTATTGCGATGATCTGAAAGCGCAGACCAATGGCCTTGAGATAACCGAACTTGCGAGCCACTTACAAGGCCAGTTGGTGGCCAGTCACCCGGCCTACGATGAACTGTTCGATGGATTCGCCGCGAAAGAAGTGCAGGGCAACCCGAAGGCGCGGGCAGAGTGGGCCGTGCAGCAGATGAAGTATGTGATCAAGGCGTCTGCGAATATGGGGTTGGCTGTGTCCCCATCGTTTACGGGCGCCCTGTTGTGGCCGACGCTGTATCCGTGGCCGCAGCGGCCCGGCGGCTTGGTTGAGGAAGGCTTCAAGGAACTAGCCAAGCGCTGGAAACCGATTTTGGACTATGCCGATAAGTTCGGCGTGGACCTTGCCTATGAACTGCATCCGGGGGAAGACGTTTTCGACGGCGCCACGTTTGAGCGCTTCCTCGAAGTGACGGGCAATCATCCGCGGGTGAACATTAATTACGATCCGTCGCACTTCATTTTGCAGTGCATGGATTATGTTGGCTTCATTGATCTGTATGGTCCGCGCATCAAAGCGTTCCACGTGAAGGACGCGGAGTTCCGGCCGTCTGCGCGCGCCGGCGTGTATGGCGGGTATCTGGGTTGGAAGGAACGTCCAGGGCGCTTCCGTTCGTTGGGCGACGGCCAGGTGGACTTCAAGCAGGTGTTCACGCGGATGACGGCGGTTGGGTATAAGGCGTGGGCGGTTCTCGAGTGGGAATGCTGCTACAAGGACAGCGTACAGGGAGCGGCGGAAGGGGCTCCGTTCATTGCGTCGCACTTGATTGATGTGCCGACGAAAGCTTTTGACGATTTTGCCGGTGGGGCAAGCGATGTGAAGAAGAACCGCCGGATTTTGGGTTTGAAGTAGTTTCGTTCGGATCGACGCCAAGGACTTTGCAAATTATCTGACGTAAATCTTTGCATGCTATTTGGCGCGTGGTAGAGCAATGTGGCCAGGATGGCTAGATCCGGTCTCCTTTCGGCGTGAAATCCGGCGGCGCGTCGAGCTTGCGCGCCTGGGCATCGCTTAATGCCGGCCTCGAACCTTCATTGGCGTTGGACGGCGGACGCTTAACGCCGTCAACCGGATTGCCGAGCACGGCATTGCGCTCACACAGGTAATCAAACAAGGAGGACAACGCCGACAGCTTGCGCCGGATACTGGTATCGGCCAGCTGACGGGTGTCGGGGATCCTTGCGCCAGATGATGACATGGGCGCGTGTGACTGCCCGGATCTTCGCCGAACTTTTCAACCCGGCAAAGCGAAAAGCTCGGAAACGTCGTTTTATAAGCGTAGTGCGTTTTGGGGTTGGTGATGAAGTGCGTGGGCCAGCTGGTAGATAGGGAGTGTTTACTCGCAATAATGAGGTCGGCTTTGGTGGCGCTCATTCAGACATGATAATGTATTTTATCGGGGTTAAATGCAAGGGCCTTCAGTAGGAACACTTTGAGGTCAGTTTGAGAATTATCTGTACTCCGAAGTTCGAGACCGGAGGGGCGGATCGAGAGTGACCGATTCTTGCGCTCCTCTACCTGATGCTGAAGAGGCTTTGTTGTGCGAAGACGCTGCTGGGCAATGGCGAGGACAGTTCCGCCAACAGTTTTTCAAAGCGCCCGAACTCGTCCTTGAGCCACATGAGGCCTTGTGGCGGCACAAAACCCGGCACAAGTTGCTCAATCTGGCGCAAGTGAATGGGAGTCAACGACTGAACCTCCCCCACGTGGAACCCGACTGCGGCTTCAGCATCCGTGAAATAGGACAAGTAATCCGCATGATCTATCCCTAGTTGGTTGTGATAGCGGTCCCACATCTCGGAAACAGGAAGGGTCTCTACTGTCTTGATTTGAAACCACAGTGAGATGCGTTGCTCGGGCGCAGATGAGTATACAAGGATGACATCACCCTGATTCAAACCCATGGAGCTCTTACGCAGCTCGATCGTCTTAGTTCTATTGAGAATTTGATTCGCGTAGATCGGCTTAATAGAGATGAGTGCGGCAGCGCTCATAGTTCACGAACTCCTTCGGTACGAATCGCCTCGAAGGCGTCCCGCGTGAGAGGCGTTAGCCCTTGAAACGTTGTTTGTTGACCGAGATGCTGGCGTATCCTGGCAAGGAGTACGGGCTCTGAGAATGACTCAAAAAGAGAAAAGCGAATTGCCATGGCAAGACCGGCGGAGTTAGTATGTCGTTCGATCTGCGGAAGCGCGTAGATCCCCAGATCCGAGTAATTCTGGAAAAGGTTTGCTGGCGAATCAATTGCAACGGCCTGGACAACTGCGGCGCCTATAGCCGCACCGCGGCCCCCACCCGTCTTGGTTTCATAGAAGATCACCAAATCGCCAGCGCTCAAAGATCTAATCTTTGGGAAGCAGTAGTACACGTGATCAACTCTCAACTTTAAGGGTGTGTGCGGCCCACTGGTGGAAAGCATCGCATCCACCCACGCAGGATATATCGGAATTCCAACGTAGCGTTTCCCTTTCAAATGCAGCCTCAAAGGATAGAACTCCCGCATCAGGGATTCGTCACCGTGAGACAACACTGCTTGCCCATTTAGGTCCATAAGTAGAATTCGGGCTGCCGTCGTCGAGGTTGTTGAATCAACGGTCATGGTCAGTATCGGAAGAGTGGCCGGAACGGCAAGATCGGTCGCATCTACACCAAACCGAGAACCTGACGCATCAAGCCCCCAAAGCTGATCATAGAGCCTTTGTGCAAAACTTTGGAGTTGGGCTGGTGTCCTCACAACATCCCTGAAAAAGTGCTTGGCCATCACAAGTTCCGCCGCCGGTCTTGGGTAACGTTGCGGGGAAAATCCCTCCACGCGGAAGCCAAACATCCTGAAGTACGCAATGAGATCCGACTTGCTACTGGCCACGGTGACGTGTACACGCGCTGTTGTGCCATCGAGTGCCCAGGTGCGAAGCTCATGATAGAAAAGGTGTTGCCCAATTGCGGTGCCGCGAAACAACGGGCTAACGATGAAAGTTTGTAGCTTTACGTTTCGCTCGTCCTTGCGTTGCCACATCGAGAATGCAGCGATCACGTTCCCTATCTCAACAACTTTCTTGCTTGCGCTCGGATCAGCGAACTTCTTCGCAAGCCACTTATAGAAGTCTGGGTAATCCGCGGCGATGCTATTCAATAGGATGCGCGTAGCCTTTGCGTCGGCGGGCTCCCACGGACGTATTAGCAGGTTCGGTGTGACATCGACTTGCGTGGCGCTGGTTGGATTTCTTCTGAAGTGCTTCAAAAAGAACTCAAACCCACCAGGAGAAAATAGCTGATTTGCTGGTGCCTCAACTGAGTATGGGCCATTTAGCACCGAATCTGGGTGCTGGCGAAGATGATCGGAAACATCTACCCACCTAGCTTCGCCAGTGTCCGGATTGCAAACAATGCCAACGACTGGCAGTGCGTACCGAACCCAGGTTTCGAAGTGGTCCTTGTCGGCGTCCAGATAAAAGTTCCCACTGCGGATGTAAGACTTACCCGCTTTGATTTGCACTAGGACTAAATCGCCGCTGGGTTCCCGCTGAGTTGTCAACAATTCAATCGCTGCATCAATGCCCAGATCCGTGGATTCGAACGGGCGGAAAATCCCGCCTGCGTCCGTTACAAGCTTGCGGACTAAGGCGACACCCCCTTCGCCGGTCTGCGCGGATTTACGGTATTGAGTGGACATCCTGCTAGTAAACATCTAATGATCTCACGAAGTAGAAACGAGCGGGCTTTTTGGGGGCAGTGCTGGGCTAGGAACGGCACATCTTCCAGCGGCACGTTCTGCTCAGGATATCGGCCACTACCGGGACATGGAAGTATGACGATAGCATTACTGTACTTTGGGACTTCGCAATGAGCCCGATAAGAGCGTTATGTTAAATCGGTCGGAATCACTTCTTAGCCCTTCGCAGCATCGCAGCTTCTTTCATTCGGCCCCTCCGTGCTGCTCTGTACGCTAGGTGCTCTTGTTTGGGCAAATTCCCCTTGGGCATATTTATACAATCGGCATTGGACATACCGTTGACTGTGACGCAGGTGAACGGGTTGAGGACGTTGCCCGGATGAGGTGCGGACAGGACGACGCTATATCGGGCGCTCAGTTCACCTATGTTTAGTTTTCGACCATGATTATCTTAAAACACTTCTGCCTTTAGCCGGGGTAATGCTCCTTCTCTTGCTAGCAGAGCCCATGTATCCGATGCAACAAAAGCAGCTTTAGCTAAAGTGTAACTTGTAAGGACTTTGCCTGTCGAGAATCTTTCGGCCTGAACTCCAAACAATGTGGCCCAGGAATATGACGGCGCCCTAAAGCAATCATTCCGCCCCTCGCCGGGGGGATTGCTGAAGGACAGTTGCGGCCAACCGGTGAACCATCTATAAGCAACATCGATTCAAACGCAATGGGAGTCCAACCCACCTACCAGAGCTTGCACTGTTTCTCGGCAGGCCTAACCATGGCATCCCCCTGCTTGCACCCGAAGGCTTTGTGAAACTCCGGCATGTTCATTACCGTTCCGTTGGCGCGGAATTTGGCAAGCGGATGAGGGTCGGTGTTTAGGCGTAGACGCTTAGCTTCTTCGCGGTACTGATTCCCCCACACGTGCGCGAAAGCTATGAAGAAGCGCTGATCGGTCGTGTAGCCATCAAGCACCGGGGGTGCGGGCTTGCCACGGAGGGTCCGATGATAGGCCTGGTACGCCAGCTTCAAGCCGCCGAGATCGCCCAGGGCTTCCCCGACGACCAACTTGCCGGTGTGATGCAGTCCGTCGCCAACATCAATCGTGTTGAACTGATCGATCACGCAGTTGGCGCGTTGTTCGAATTTGGTTCGATCTTCCGGAGTCCACCAGTTTTTCAAGTTACCTTCGGCATCGAACTTGGAGCCCTGGTCGTCGAAGCCGTGGCCCATCTCGTGGCCAATTACTGCCCCGATGGCTCCGTAGTTCGCGGCGTCGTCGGCGGACATGTCGAACATCGGTGGCTGGAGAATGCCCGCCGGGAATGCGATTTCGTTCTGAAGCGGGCTGTAGTAGGCGTTCACGGTGGGTGGCGTCATGCCCCAGTCATTGCGGTCCACAGGCTTGCCTATCTTGGCGAGTTGATAGAGTCGCCGGTCCAAAACGGTTCCCTGCACGTTTTCGTAGTAGTTCTTCGGTGATATGGAAATCGCGCTGTAGTCGCGCCAACGGTCGGGATAACCTATCTTCGCCTTAAACGCATTCAGTTTTGCCAGCGCATTCTTTCGAGTCTCCGGAGCCAGCCAGTCCGCAGCTTGGAGTTCCTCCGCGAGAGAGGCGCGCATGTTGTCCACCAACTCGAGCATTCGCTTCTTGGCTGCGGGTGGAAAATGTTTTTCGGTGAATGCCTTGCCTAGGGCGTCGCCCAGTTGGGCGTCTACGATATTAGAGCAAATCTGCCATCGGGGCAGTTGTTCTTTCGCGCCGGTGAGGATGGTTTTATTGAAATGAAAATCCTCGTCGGCGAAGGGCTCTGAAAGTTCCGAAGCGCCGTTATTCAGCAAGCGCCAGCGCAGCCAGGTTTTCCAATTTTCGAGAGGGAATTCGTTCAACTGCTTTTCAAAAAGGCTGATGAATTTAGGTTCGGAGACAATGAGCGTTTCCTTTTCGGAAATCTTCAATGTCGTTAGTAAAGTCTTCCAATCGTAAGTTGGGGCAAGCTTAGTCAAACCGGCCAGATCCATCTTGTTATAGCGGGCGTAAGGATCGCGGCGCATAACATTTGTCATACTGGCGTCGGCAAAGGACGTTTCCAATTTCAGGATGGACTCGGCGGCATTAGCCGCAGCAGTCGGCGATTCACCCATCAGTTCAAACATCTTCGTCACATGCTGGACGAACTGCTTACGGATCTCGACGGACCGCGGGTCGTCCTTCATGTAATAATCGCGATCCGGTAACGAGAGGCCACCGTTGCCGACGTAAGCCACTACCACCTTGGAGTTTTTCGCGTCGGGCGCGCCGACTATGCCTATAGGGCCCTGGAATGGATTGTAGCGTTCAAGGGCAAGGAACAGCCCCACCAGATCCTTCACCGATTTTACGGCAGCTACTCGATCTAGTTCCGGTTTCAGCGGCTGGATTCCACGCGCGTTAATAGCAGACTCATCCATGCAAGAGCCATAAAGGTCGCCGATTTTCCGGGTATCGGATCCTGCGGCCGCACGCTTATTGGCCATCGCTGCTTCAAGGATCGTCCGGGAACGCTCCTTGTTGGCCTCACTCACAATGGACATCACTCCCCAATTGGGGTAGCGCGCCGGGATGGGGTTCTTGTCAAGAAACGTGCCGTTCACGAAGCGCCAGAAATCGTCGCACGGCTTGCATGTCATGTCGAAGCCCGAAGTCTCAATGCCACTTTTAGGGGGTTCCGCCGCAAAAAGCGCCAAGCAGAGAAGGAAAGAAAGATTGAATCGCATGACTAGATACTCAAAGGTTATACGGGAATTCAGACAAAATGGTGGCGGCGGCTAAAATGTTAACGTTTAATTTGCCGCGTCTTCCAGCGCCAATTTCCGTTGACGATAGAAGGCCAGTCGACCCTTGAAATCGGCGGAAAGCTTGGCGAAAGCTGCCCAGTAATACCCGCCGACAAAGATCAGCAGGAAGGGGATGGCCAGGAAGTTAAAGGTCTCAATCGCATAGGCGATCATGAAGACAAACCAAGTGCCGGCGGCCAATTCAAAAATGGGAAGCCAGCCGATCTTGCTGCGATACTTCGTACCCAGCAATTTCTTTCTGTCCCCGCCAATTGCATACTTAGGCGTGCGGACGAAGCCAGTTTCGTAGTGAACAAGCGCTTCAAGGACAGCTTTGGCGTTAGACAGCGTCAATGCCACTCCGGCGGCAAGCAATGCCGGCATCAACCAGAAAGAACGCTTCCAGGTCTTGGGATGCAGTTCACGCTGAGCGACCAGGTAAAATGCGGAGATCGACCAGAAAGACGCGGCGATCAACGGCAGATCGAGGAATAACATCTGCACCGGACCCATGTAGAACCGGACAATCATCACCGGCAACATAAGCACTGAGACGATTAACATCAGCGGATAAGAAATGTTCGGCGTCAGATGGAAAAACGCTTCCAGCTTCACACGCCAAGGCAGATCGGCCTTAAGCAGCATCGGCATCAGTTTCATGGCGCATTGCGTTAGGCCTTTCGACCAACGGGTTTGCTGCACCTGGAAGCCGTGCATATCCACCGGCAGTTCCGAGAGACATTCCACTTCGGGGCAATAGACGAACTTCCATCCCTTCACTTGGGCTCGATAGCTCAAGTCGGAATCTTCTGTTAGTGTGTCATGTTGCCAGCCGCCGGCGTCTTGAATCATGGCGACGCGGAGGATGCCGGCCGTACCGTTAAAGTTGAAAAACAATCCGCCACCAGCGCGAGCAACATGCTCCAGCACAAAGTGGCCGTCAAGCAACATGGTCTGCACTTCGGTCAGCATGTTGTAATGCGAATTTAAGTAAGTCCAACGGGTTTGCACCACGCCCACCTTCGGGTCAGCGAAGTTATGGATGGTCCGCATTAGGAAATCGCGAGGGATCAGGAAGTCAGCGTCGAACACTGCGACGAATTGTCCGGTCGCAGTCTTGAGGCCTTCCTGCAACGCGCCGGCTTTGAAGCCGCTGCGATTGGCGCGGTGAATGTATTCGATGGGGTGGCCAGCGGCGCGGTACTCAGCTACCAGGCGTTCGGTGAAGGGATGGGTTTCGTCAGTGGAATCGTCCAACACTTGGATCTGCAGAAGATGCCTGGGATAGTCGAGCTTCACGACTTCTTCCAGCAAACGCTCCACCACGAACCTCTCGTTGTACATCGGCAACTGGATGGTTACCGGCGGAAGTTCATCGAACTTGATGGACGGGTCCACAACCAGTTTGTGGCGATTCTTGTAGAAGCCACGGATCATTTCATAGCGGTGCAAGCCGTAAAAGCTTAGGACAATGAGAACGGCGAAATAAGGAATGAGCAGGGAATAGTCGAACCAGGCCAGTTGATGAATGCCGGCAAAGGTATCATCGAAGAATGCATTCTTCATGCGGTCAACGGTCGACGTATTGTTCAACAACGCCAATAGCGGCGTGAAGTGATTCATGAATTTCGTTCTACTCTCTCTTGGTCTAGTTTCGGTCGCAATGTTCGCCGGGCTCTGCTCGATCGGACACTCGCTGCTGGGCGGTTCGGCGCTCGGCGTATATCTAGTACTCTCAATATTTTACCTGATTTCGGCCCGGATTGTTACAGCCCAGCCCCCGACTTACAATCTTTCTGTTTTCATCATTTTGACCGCGCTTCTTTTTCGGGTCGTGGCCTGGACGCAGCCTCCTCTATTTTCCGACGATGTTTTCCGGTACCGGTTTGAAGGTCAAGTTCAATCCTCCGGACTCAATCCTTATCTAGTACGACCTTCCGATCCGAAAGGTTCCCGCTTGAAAGATGCAGCATGGGCCAATGTGGTTGCAAAGGATGTTCGAGCGGGGTATGGACCCATGGTGGAACGCATGGAGGACTGGAATTGGCGGCTGGCCGCCAAGCTTTCCGCTGATCCTTTCAAGCAGGCGCACTGGTTCAAACTTCCCGCCGCTTTGTTCGATTTGGGGTGCTTGTTGCTGCTGTGGCGGCTTGCACCGGAACGATTGCTGTTCTATGCCTGGTGCCCGGTCGTGATCATGGAGTTTTGGGGGAACGGACACAATGACGCGATTCCCTTGTTCTTCATCCTTGCAGCGATTTTGGCGGATCGCCGTAACAAGAGTTGGCTTACGTTCTGTTTGCTTGGTTTCGCGATAGCGGCAAAGTGGTGGCCAGCCGTCTTGCTATTGGCCTTCACCGGACGCGACTGGAGAAGGATCGGCTTATGGCCGCTGGCTGCGCTGCCCGTGGCCCTGTGGGGGTTCCCTTACTGGGGCAACTTGACGGAGAACGCCCAGTTCATGACCGGTTTCGTTGGCGGATGGCGGAATAACGATAGCCTGTTTAGCCTAATCGCGCAGTGTTTCGACGACCCTTACCATGCCAAATACTTTACGTTCTTCTTGATCGGCGTGGCGTCGGCTGTAATTGGTCTGGTTCAAAAACCAATGACCTGGCGCGTTATGGCCACTTTGATTGTGCTGTTGTTGCTATCGGCAAATTGCCATGTTTGGTACCTCACCTGGCTTGCCGCGCTTCTACCAATGACTCGAAGCTACGCCGCCGTGGCCTGGATAAGCCTGGTTCCCATTTTCCATTTGGCCCACCTTGAATACAAAGTTACCGGCATATGGCGTGGAGTTCTAACGGAGAGATGGTACGTTTATGCGCCGGTGTTTGCATTGCTTGCATGGGAGTGCTTCGTCGAACTAAGAGGGCGGTATGGGCTGTTCCGCCCCGGCTAATCCCTGGTCGGCCTTGGCCGGATCATACTCAGGGTTCGGTTTCGGCATGACGGCGGCAACGCTTTTTCGCCAAGCAGCCAAACGCTTTTTCAGAGCAGCGGCTCGCCCGGCCTCGCGTTTGGATAGGTTGCGTGTCTCACCGGGGTCATCTTTCAGATTGAATAATTCCACCCGGCCATCCTCGAAGAATTCGATCAGCTTCCAGTCTCCCTGGCGAACGGCGCCAGTCGGCACGCCGCCTTGATTCGAATAGTGCGGATAGTGCCAGAAAATAGCCTCGCGCTTCAGTGCCGTGGCTCCGCGCAACAAGGGCGCAAGGCTAACGCCATCGACCTTGTGAGCGAACTTCGCCCCGGTTAACTCGGCGATAGTTGGGAAGAAATCAATGCTTATCACTGGCGTGGCGTTCGTGCTGGCTGGCTTGGTGACCCCAGGCCAATGGACGAGGAGTGGCACCCGAAGCCCTCCTTCGTATTGATGCCCCTTGCCGGCTCTCAGCGGCGAGTTGTCGGTTGTGGGCCAAGTGGATTTACCTTCGTGCCGAAGTCCGCCATTGTCGGATGTGAAGAAGATAACCGTGTTGTCCGCCAGCCCCAAATCGGCCAATCGTTTTCGGAGATGGCCAACGGCTGTATCAACACCTTCCACCATGGCTGCGTAAGTGGCGTCTTTCGGGTCTTGGCCGGGCTTCAAACGGGCCTTGTATCTCTCGATCACTTTTTGCTGCGCGCCTAATGGAAGGTGCACGGCGAAGTGCGGCAAATAGACGAAGAACGGTTTTGAGCTTTTCGACGATTGTTCGATGAATTGCTCGGCTCGCTCCGTCAGAACGTTGGTGAGAAAATCGTCTTTGGTGAGACCGCTTAAGCCAGGTAGGTCGTAAGGGCCGAAGTAGCTGTCCGGGGATCCTTTGAATGTGCCCGCAACGTTTTCGTCGAAGCCTTGCGATTCAGGTCCGAAGCCTTCGCCCCCCAAATGCCACTTGCCGGCGGAAAGAGTGGCATAGCCCAGGGGTTTCAGCATTTCGGCGATCGTGATTTCCTCGTGCGGCAGTTCTTGCTTGAATTCAACCCGTAGAAGCTTTGAGGCCAGCCATTGTTTTCTGCCAGGAATCCAATCCGTGAGTTGCAGGCGCGCCGGATACTTGCCGGTGAGCACTGCCGCCCGTGTCGGCGAACAGACGCAACAGGCAGCGTAGGCGTTCGTGAAGCGCATCCCGTCGCTGGCCAGAGCATCCACATGAGGCGTCTCGTGGAAGGTATTTCCGTAACAACTGAAATCTTTCCAGCCCAGATCGTCGATCAGTATGAAGATGACGTTCAGGGGTTTGGTAGCCGCTGAGATCGCCGAGGATGCTGTGAGGGCGAGAAAAGATCGACGAGTCATTGAGATAGTGTACTTAAAAATGCATTTGACTCCAATAACTACCCCGGTGATTTGTCCGAGATGCGGGAAGACAACAAGCAAAAGGCCGCTACCCGTTGATTTTAGTGGATACTTCAATATGGATAAATTAAAACTGCTGGACGGACGTTTGGTTTGGGTGACCAAGTGACCGACGCCCATCAACGCCTTGCCTCGTTTGTGTGATCCATTGCCCAGCAGCCTGTTTGCTACTGCCGCTAATATTTATCGCCAAGGCCGCCGTCGTGGGTATTCGATGCGTTCGTCCACGGATTGTCTGATAGCCGCCATTGCCATTGAAACCAAGGTTCCAGTGTGGCATCGTGATCGTGACTTCAGATATCTGGCCCAGTTCACCCCGCTTGAAACGGTTAGGCTGGCTAATGCGGACAAGGCCCCAGCCTAAGCCACTGGATCAGTCCGAGACATTTTTATGCGACGAATTTTGCTCAACTCGATGGCCTCTGTTTTGTCGTGGCCGGTTGCCCATTACATCCGCCGGAAAAGAGATGGTCTGCATGAGCTAAGCGAGCCACTTCCTTCAAGCCATAGAGCAATTCTGGAAAGTTTTTTCGACCTCAGCGATTTGGACCGCGTGCGGATCGTAGTCCAGGATCCTTTACCCATACCCGACGAGCGATTTAGACAGCTTGGACAACTGCTCGGCTTGGATGTGCCCAACGCATCCCTCATTGCGGGAATCACGTTCGATCACGTAATTGCGGCGCGGTCCCCAATGCCTGCCGCCATGGTGTTCCATGAATTGGTGCATGTGGTTCAATTCCGGCTGTTGGGCATTGGTCCGTTCGCGCGGCTTTACACTCGCGGGCTACTTTCAACCGGACGCTATGATGACATTCCGCTAGAGCGGTGCGCTTACGAGTTGGAGGCGCGATTCGAGATGGGCTTGCCACCCTTCAGCGTGGAGGCGGAAGTAACCACGTGGATTGAGCGTGAGCGCTTTTAGCTAGCCAACGCTGGTTTGTTTGGGCGCCCCGGCCACAGTCGATAGGCGAGCAACATCGTCAACACCTGCACCGATACGATCAAGGTTACGACGCCTGGCCAACCGTAATTCCTCCACATCGGACCCGGAGCCGCAGCACCAAAACTTCCGCCGATGTTATAAGTCATTACGTAAAGTCCCACGGCAAGCGCGCGATTAGTTTTGGCTGCAACTCCGATGAAACTATTGGCGCACGTCTGCGCGACGAATACCGCGTTGCACACCAATGCAAGTCCAAGAACAATTACTGGAACGCTTGGAACTAGAGTCAGTAGTGTGCCGCAAGCTCCGGCGGCGATGCCGCAAATAAGCACAAATCGATGCCCGTATTGATCGATGTAGCGGCCGGCGATTGGAGTCACCACGGCGCTGGTTAGGTAGACGAAGAACAGCGAGCCTAACACGGAAGTCGGCAACGAAAACGGCGGCTGCGCCAGATAGAAATTGATGTAAGTGAAGGTGGAGATCAGCGAGAAAAATACACAGAACCCGACGGCATAGGTGGCCAGCAAAAGTGGATTGTGGAAATGCTCACCGACGGCCACCCAGAACCCGGTTGTCGGTGGTGCGCCCTTCTTGCTTTCGACCGGCATGAATCGCCAGATTGAAAGGGCGGCTGTTAGATTCAACGCGCCTAGAACCAGGAACACCACGTGCCAATCATAATGCGCCGCAATAAATCCGGCGAGGAACCGGCCAAGGAATCCTCCGACAACTGTGCCGCCAACGTAAGAAGCCGTACCGCGTCCGGCTTCCGACGCGCCCCATTCGTCATGGATGTAAGCGATGGTGACGGCAAAGATACCGGGTGTGAACACGCCTTGCAGGAAGCGCCAGAAGAGCAAGGCGTTTAGGCTATCGGCGAAGTAAGTTGCAAGGGTGGAAATGGCCAATCCGAACGCTGCGATAACGATCGTCTTTTTGCGGCCGATGCGATCCGAAATACGGCCAGCCATGGGGGCGGTGAGGGCCATGCCGAGCGTGCTGGCGGTGACCGTGAGGCTGGCCAGGAATTCGCTAATGCCGAGAGCTTTGCGAAGGACGGGTAGGATAGGTTGGGTTGCGTAGACGGTCAAAAACGCGCAGAAACCCGCGAAGATGACGGCAAAGGTACGTTCAGTTTGGCGTGTGATACGTAGTAGGATAGCATCCCGGGTTGCGGGGGTGCTGATCCAGAATTTGTACCAAGTCCATCGGGAAAGGAACTCTAGTCGGTTTCCCTCTGCTTAGAAGTAAGCCCGCTCAAAAATGCAGGATTCGGCGCATTTCCTCGCTTGTTGAATATTTCTTTAGGCCAACTTACTTTGATGCAAGAAGAGTACCGATTTACGTCACTGGCGGCACGGTTGCATTTTAGCGCGGGTAGATGGAATAACAGGATGCCGATGATGAAGAAGTTTGACCTGGGGCGCACAGGCTTTTTTCCGTTTGCAGGATAAGCGGCATATCGCCGATTACGTCGGTTCGACCCCTTGGACGCGAACGCAAGCGCTCAATGAAGGGAACGCCGCCGAACAAGCTTTCCGGAGTTGGAAGTCGATTCGAGACGAACCGATGGCTCAAGACTTTCTCGTTTCCATTTTCGTGAAGCATCGAGACTAACCTCACCCCTGCTAAAATAAAAGCACCGGCCCTCCCCATGAAAATCTGTTACCTTGACGCATTCTCCGGCATCGCTGGCGACATGACCGTAGGCGCGCTCCTCGACGCCGGCGGCGACGCACCCGCTCTCTTCGCCGCCCTCGAATCACTCAACATCGGCGCCTCCTATCGCGCCGAAAAGACCAAACGCCACGGCATCGCCGCCACCAAATTCGACGTCGATCACGGCGAACAAAAGGCTCACCGCCACCTCGCACCCATCCTCCGCATGATCGACGGAGCTGCCCTCCTCACCCCGCGCACGAAAAAAATGGCCTCAGATGTCTTCCGCAAACTCGGCGACGCTGAAGCCTCCGTCCACGGTGTGTCCATCGAAAAAGTTCACTTCCACGAAGTCGGCGCGGTCGATTCCATTGCCGACATCGTCGGTGCCTGCCATCTGCTCGATCAACTTGGCATCGACGAAGTGCGCTCCTCGGCGCTGAACGTTGGCTCGGGAACCGTCACCGCGGATCATGGTGTGATGCCCGTCCCCACTCCCGCCACCGCGCGACTCCTCGAAGGCTTGCCCATCTACTCAAGCGGTCCCATCTTCGAGCTCACCACGCCCACCGGCGCCGCTCTCGCCGCCACGCTCTCCACCCAATGGGGCACGCTGCCGCCGATGAAAATCACCGCCTCGGGTTACGGCGCGGGCACAAAAGACTTCCCCACGCAAGCCAACGTGCTCCGCGTCTTGATCGGCGAACTGCTCTCCCCCGCCGAAAGCGAAACCGTGGCCGTGCTCGAAGCTAACATTGATGATTCAACGCCTCAACTGCTGGGCCACGCCATGGATCGGCTTTTCGATTCCGGCGCCCTCGACGTCACGCTGCAACCGCTGCTGATGAAAAAGAGCCGCCAGGGCACGCTGGTCACCGTCATCGCCAGGCCAGAGCATCGCGACAAGCTCGCGGCAATTCTTATGGCCGAAACCACAACCCTCGGAATCCGAATGCATATGGCGGAACGCCGCACCGCACCTCGTCAAATGGTTGCGGTACAGACGCCCTGGGGAAATGTGAATGTGAAAGTCACCGCACAGGGTTTCACGCCGGAATATGAAGATTGCCGGAAGCTCGCGGTAGAAGCCGGAGTTCCGTTGAGACAGGTGCTTGCCGAAGCAAACTTCGCGTACCGCAAAGGGATTTGATTTCAAATGTCCGAAAAATATTATCTGACTACGCCCATTTATTACGTGAATGCCGCGCCCCATATCGGCCACACGTACACCACTATCGCCGCCGATGCGATTAAGCGCTATAAAACCATGCAGGGTTTCAATGTGACCCTCGCCACGGGTACCGACGAGCATGGTCAAAAGGTGGAGCGCTCCGCGAAAGCCACCAACAAATCGCCCGAAGAGTTTACCGATCTGGTGTCGGAAGAGTTCCGCGAACAGTGGAAGAAATTCAACCTCTCCATTGATCGCTTCCAACGCACGTCCGATCCAAAGCATCGCGAAACCGTTCAGTGGCTGTTTAAGCGTTGCCTCGACCGCGGCTTTATTTATCCATCTAGTTACACCGGCCAATACTGCACCTCGTGCGAGCTCTACGTAACGGATGCCAAACCCGGCGACCCTTGCCCGGATTGCGGCCGCCCCACCGAAACGGTTACCGAAGAGAACTACTTCTTCAAGCTATCGGCGTTTGAAGACAAGCTGCTGGCATTGTTCGAGGCGAACCCGGGATTTCTTGAACCTGCCATCCGCCGCAACGAGGCTCTGGCCTTTTTGAAGGGCGGATTGAAGGATCTTTCCATCACCCGTACAACCATCAAATGGGGCATCCCGGTGCCGGTGCCGGGTAACCACGTGTTCTACGTTTGGTTCGACGCGTTGATTGCCTACATGACCGCCGTGAAAGACACCGAAGGTCTGTGGCCCGCCGATCTTCACCTAATCGGAAAGGAAATTGTTCGCTTCCACGCCATCTTCTGGCCCGCTTTCCTGATGGCCGCCGATTTGCCAGTGCCGAAGAAAATCTTCGCCCACGGCTGGCTGCTCTTCGAGAACGACAAGATGTCGAAATCTCGCGGCAACATCGTGCGCGCCGAACCGATTCGCGAAGTGATGGGCGCCGACGCGCTCCGCTATTTCCTGCTTCGCGAAATCGTCTTCGGGTCCGACGGTACTTTTAGTTTCGACGCCCTAGTTGCTCGCTTCAATTCCGATCTGGCGAACGGGCTAGGCAACTTGGCCAGCCGCACGCTCAGCATGATTCACCAGTACCGGGGTGGGATTGTTCCCGCCTCAACCGAAGAATGTCCGTTTGAAGTGCGGAAAGCAATTGCGGCTACGCTCACTGCCTACGAAAACTTCGAGTTCTCGAAGGCCCTCGAAGCAGTCTGGGGTCTCATCGCCGCGGCTGACAAATTCATCGTTCAGCAAGCGCCCTGGACTCTGGCAAAGAAAACTGAACCTGAGCTAATCGCCAAGCTCGATCACACGCTGTACTGCGCCGCTGAGGTGGTCCGCATCGCGACCGTTCTGCTCGCCCCCGTCTTACCGGAATCCTGCGACAAAATATGGGCGCAACTCGGCATGCCCGGCAACGTAGGCGGCGTTCACTTCGGCTCGCTCGAATGGGGACAACTCGCGGCAGGCCAACTGACCAATAAGCCTGAGCCTGTCTTCATGCGCATCGATCCCGTCCCCGCCATCGAAAAGATGCGCGAACTGGAAATTGCCGAGACGAAACGCCAAAACTTGCTCTTAGGCAAGCTTGAGGAAAAGACTGGCATCACCATCGATACGCCCACCATCGCCATCGACGACTTCGTCAAGATCGACCTCCGCGTCGGCCAAGTACTTAGCGCCGAACGCGTGAAGGGTTCCGACAAGCTTCTGCACATGAAGATCGACATTGGCGAATCGCAGCCGCGCACCATCGTCGGCGGCATTGCCGAAGCTTACACCGCTGAACAAATGCTCGGTCGCAAAGTGGTGATCGTCGCCAACCTCGCCCCGCGCAAGTTGAAGGGCATCGAATCGCAAGGTATGGTAGTTGCGGCTTCCGTCGAAGGCGGCAAGCCCGTGATAGCCGGGTTCCTCGAAGAAATCCCCATTGGCGCCCGACTCAAATGATCGATTCCCACTGCCACTTAGATGACGACCGCTTCGCCGAAGATCGCGAAGCGGTCATTGATCGCGCCCTAGCTGCCGGCGTCGAGCACATGATGAGTATCGGCACAGGCGATGGCCCGCCAAATTACGAATGCGCCATCCGCTTTGCCGAAAAGTACGATTGCGTTTACGCCACAGTCGGCGTGCATCCCCACTCGGCCAAACAGTTCGACCACCTAAGTCCATCGCGCATCGCCGAACTACTGAAGCATCCAAAGGTGCTGGGCCTGGGAGAAATCGGCCTGGACTATCACTACGATTTCGCCCCTCGCGACGTTCAGCACCGTGCGTTTCTCGATCAGTTAGAGGTCGCCAAATCCGCCCGAAAACCGATCATTATCCATACCCGCGAAGCTTGGCCCGACACATTCAATCTATTAGAAAAATATTGGGCTCCGGCAGGGCTCCCCGGAATCATGCACTGCTTCTCGGGCGGACCCGTCGAAGCGGAGCGTTGCCTCAAAATGGGGTTCTACCTCTCGTTCGCTGGGGTCGTAACCTTCCCCAAGGCGCTCGATTTACAGAAAGTTGCGAGAACAGCTCCGGCCGATAGAATTTTAGTGGAGACCGATTCCCCATACCTTGCTCCCATCCCGCATCGAGGTAAGCGTAATGAGCCATCTTTTGTACTACATACAGCCGTCAAGATAGCCGAATTGCGGGGGTTACCCTTAGAGACCATTAGCGAGCAAACCACGGCCAATTTCCGTACTCTCTTCGCCGTTTCTTCCAGTAGCACTAGCTAATTTGCCGCAAAATTGCTACTCTAGTAGTTGAGATGCAGAAACATCAAGCCACTCTTTCTTCCTACCACTTCCGCCGTTCCACCACGGATGGCATCATTCAAGTCCTCAACGAAGGGTCCTACGTAATGGCTGAATACAGCGAACGTACGGGGTTAGTGAAATGGCAGCGCGTAGTACTTGCCACCCAACGAGAAATCGTCGAAAGATGGCTTCGTGAGCGCTACCCAATTCAGGCCGCCAAAGCCAAAGCCGCTAAAGCAGCCGCCAGCAACTAGATTTTTGTCAGCTTGAAACCGTTGGCTGGGCCGTCACACGCCTGGGCAGCGGTTTTATTTCGTTTAGAACGTTGTTCACCGGGACTTCGACCCCTTTGCTGAGGCCCACTCCTTGGATGAGACTGCCCAGGGAAGTTGTTCCTACCTGCTTACTCACCCACTCTTCCCGCACTTCAGCCAGCAGCCAACGTTCGTAGGCGTAGAAGCCGAATGGCGGTTTGATTAGAGCCAGATTCCAAGCAACTTTCCATTCCTCATCCGCCTTAGATACATTGCCTTGCAACCAATATAAGATGGCCGAACAGGCCCAGAACTCCAAATCGTTTTTCAAATCATGTTGCTTGGCTTTCGCGCTTTTCTCCGCTTCCTCAAGCCACGCGCGCGCTTGACGGGCGTCTCGGTTCAGATAGGCAATGTAAAACGCGATTTCAGTCATGATGCCCGGATCTGTCAACAACTCAGGCTTTTGCAATGAGGATTGAAGCAAGATTCTGGCTTGCGGCAGGTTGCCATGGTCAATGTAATGCATCATGCTGATCAACCTCAGTATCGGCTGCTCTGGATAACCGTCACTACTGGCAACAGCCTTGCGCAGCATATCTGGATCCAGTTCCGCCGGCCGCGCGGTTGTTGAAGTTGTCATCGTCGCCGATGCCATCGCAAGACGAATGTTCGCCCATGCGCCACCTTCAATCAATTGCGCTAGAACCGCCCCGTCGGAATAACCCGTGCAGCCCAGAATAGGAATCAGATTCAGGAAGAAGTCTCCCAAGGCCCACATGGATATCATCGCCGGAACCTTCCACCAAATTGCATACGGCGAATCGAGTAAGAGCATGGAAATCAGTCCGCAAAGTACCGAACAGAGAAGAGAACCGGCCGGCCCACCCGCTGTCAGGAAAGCCATCCGGGCCCGCAAATTCCTCAAATGACGAGGCGCCATACCCGCCGCCCCACCGCCTCCGAATAGTCCAGTGAAAGAAAATTCGTACCGCCAGCGTCCATCTTTACGGAAGGCGAGCAACGGTCCCACATGCAACTTGAATAACGAGAAATCAGAGGCCCAACCAGCCATACAATGGCCCAACTCATGAATTAGCACCGTCATGAAGGTTACCAATACAATCAGGGGGATGCCTTGCAAGGGAGCCACAGTAGGCAATCCACGTACAATCGCCAATTCCGCAAGCGTAAAGGAACTGAACACCCACCAGCCGATGCTTAAAGCCGGCCAGGCATATTGAACCCACTTCGTGGTGCCATCCCCCGGCCTTGGTTCACGAGAAGTTTTTGACGCGCCATATTCAAGAAACGAAGCGGCCCGCTTTCCGGAACAAAGGTAAATACCAATTCCGCCAAGGATAGACCCGAACCCAAGCAGAGTCAGATTGAGGATGGAAACAAAAAAGACCATTCGGCGAGCATACGGTTTCTTCCTTTTCCACGCCCAGGCAGAAATACACTGTAGCCCGCCAAATACGATCGTGAGGAGCGCCGTAATCAACGTAACGGCCAACCCAAACCTGGATGGACGGGCGAACAGAATCGACCGGAATCCATTAAGCCCAATCAGCACGCCAAGCAATATTTCGACCGCACCTTGAATCAGTAATGAGGTTCGAATAAATGAGGCTAGTGACGCCATTACCTGTTTATCGGATGGATTAGGGAAAAGGGGTATAGTCCGGCCTCGGTGGAAGTACTTCTGTGTCGAGGGGAAAACCCTTAGAAAAGGTGGTGGTTGCTGGCAACTTCCCTACACGGTCATTGCGGCGATCGTCAACATTAACGAAAGCGTCGGCAGCAGGTCGCTCACTCCGGATAAGACTTCGATTTGCACCGCCCCCTTCGACTGGGGTACACTATTTAAAGGCACAAGTTAGGCCGTAATTTTCAGGATTGGTGTTTTTACTAGATGGCAAATACAGTTTCATCGTTGAAGCGCGTTCGGATGGCCGAGCGCAAAACCGAGATCAATCGGATGCGGAAGTCCCGCCTCCGCCACTCTATCCGTTCCCTTCGCCGCTTATTTACAGCCAAGGACGTCAAGGGTGTGGAAAAGGAAATGCCTTCCACGTTTTCCGTTATCGACAAGTCCGCGAAGCTGGGCATCATCAAGAAGAACACGGCGGCCCGTTATAAAAGCCGCATCGCTCACCACTTGAAGAAGCTCGCCGCTTAAGTACCCCCACCAATCGCTTTTTAAATCAAATAAGCCCTGCTCCCAATGAGCAGGGTTTTTCATTGGTCGCTGCTCGTAGTGCCTTTCCGGTCTAAATCATACCTGATCTTGGTTGCAACTCCCAACCGGGGCGAATCGTCCTAGTCACAAATGCAACGGATAGCAATTCTCTTCTTTGCCCTTGGCCTGGCTTCCGCGCAGGATAATAAGCAGTGGGGCCCGATGGTCCTGACCGCCATCAAGGGCCTAATGGAATGGCAGCCCCGCGCAAAGGGCTTCGAGTACGACTTCCAAAGCGAAGAGAAAAAACTAGCGCTGGACGGCTCGTTGAAAGAGCAAAACAAAGTAAAGATTGCCTACAAAGAAATTGATGGCCACCGCTGGGGCATGGTGCTTGAACGGAACGGCCAGCCAACAACTGAACAGCAGCGCAAGGAACAACAGGAACGAACTGCCACCCGAATCGCCGCGGCCAAGAGCGAATCGGAATCGGCGAAGGAAAAACGCCGCAAGGACGCTGCCAAAAAACATGAAAACAATTTCGGGTTCCTGCGCGATTTCCCCGATTCCTTCGAATTCAAGCTCGTGGAAAAGACGAAAATTGCCGGCCGTGAAATATCTGTGATAACCTTCACTCCTCGTCCCGGTTATAAGCCAAGCCAAATGCGCGCCCGCATCTTCACGAAGGTCAACGGAAAGATCTGGCTTGACGAGGTCGACCTCCAAGCTGCCAAACTGACAGCCGAAGTATTCGACGACCTGTCCCTAGGCGGAGTATTCGCCAATCTCGGCAAGGGCACTTATTTTGAGTTCAGCCAAACCCGCGTGGAAAACGCAGTTTGGCTGCCCGATCGCACCTATACGAAGGTCTTCGCGAAAGTCCTGTTGCTTAAAAGTTTTAACAGTGAAGAAACGGAAATATTAACCAATTATCGGAAAGTGAAAAACTAAACCGGGGAACGCCTATACGGAATCTTCGAGAAATCCGGATGATCCCCAATATGATGAAAGTTGTGCTCCCATACGATTGCCTGGTTCTCAATCAAGTAAAGCCCGGGCTCCCGCATGACGTCCTTCTTTGCAGTTCCAAACCGGTTGCCATGCAGCACAGCCCGCACTGCGGCTACTATCACCGCGGGTCCGAACATGCGTTTCCAATCCGCTCGAAACAACCCAAATGCCTGAAACAGATCTCCTGTCGGATCGGCGATCGCCTTCGCCTCTGGCCAATAGTGCTCGAAAAACTCCCGACCGTCCGCGGGGGTTCCGCGAAACACAAACAGTATACGCGGATATCCGGCCACGGACTCGGATGCGTGACGTAAACCCGTTACGCCCTCTCTACAGAAGATTCAGCCAAATTGCCGCAAGAAAAACACGATGACAGGGCCGCCGGGCAACTGCTGACCCAAAGGTCCCGGCGTAATATTTACTCCATCCACGAACCGTGCCAGAAGATCAGACGTAAGCATTTCCTGCATTTTATTGCTCGGGCAATACAGCGGGCGTCTCGAACAAGTCTTTACCCAAAATCGGCCTCACAAACGGGTTCACATCGGGAACGAACGTGGTCGAAGCTCCAAGGAAGGTTAATCCCTGCTGGAGGGTCGCAAGGCCAACCACAGTGCTAGTCGTCGACCCAAGCGGAATTAAATACGTGTGTGGATTCTCGGGCAGCGTAGGATCAATTGTTTTAGCAATGTCGAAGCGGTACACCGATGTTTGATTCACCATATTGGCAGACCGGATCAAAGCTGTAGTGGATGGATTCGCCACCGTTCGATCCCCAATCGCCATCTGGAACAATACTCGCTTGATAGGTTGTCCCGGCAGTGTTGCCTGCTTCATATGTGGCGCCAAAACGTTCGGGGACGAGACTCCCTCCAACCATTCCAATCGTTCATAAAAATCCTGAATCGCGCCCGACCCTGGAGTTGTGCGCATCTTGGCGGGCTGGTAACGCAACGGCAAATCGTCTTCCCAATCCGTGGCGCTCTTGTTCAACAATACAGGTTGCCTGAAGCCAAGTAGGGGAACGCCAAACGCAGTCCGAAACGATTGCGAAAGCCGGAAATCCACACCCGCCCCAGGCGGCACATTCAGCACCGCCGCATTGATATCGGGCGAAACGGAGGTAAGCATCGCCCCGATAGCTCCGCCCAGCGATTGACCAAAATAGGTGATAGTGGAAGGATCCAAATCGAACCGGCCGTCCCCATCTAAATCAATTCCTACGCGAATGCCATGGATAAGTTGGAGGTAGTCGACCACCGTTTGCCGGCTGCAATCCCGTAGACCATAGGGAGCGCCAGGAGAGGTCACAAAACAGCCCTCGCCTGCATCGATCGTCCCATTGCTATCCAAATCAAAACCCCTCCCCGGCGCAGGAAACTCAACCACGCTGCCATCAGATCGGGTAAACCGCACCGTAGACTTCGGCCCCGATCCATGCCCAACCATGTTCATCGCCACCACAGCATAACCCGCCCCGTTCGCCGCAGCCATAATCGTCGGCATTCCAAATCGGCTATCGGTGATGCCGTGACCGGCAATCAAAACCGGATAACCACGCGGAGGCATGGGCGTCTTCGGTAACCAAACGTGGAAGAATACTTCTTCGGTCTCAGCCGTAGCCGGCGCTGTCAGTGTGGGTATCGTTGGAATCGAAAGCGTCTGGCCAATAAATCGCGGGGATTTGAAGGAACCAAATGCCACGGATCCCACACCGAACTGCGCAATCAAAGCCGCCGTCACTGGAAGCGGCACGTCAGTGAACTGCGCATTACCAGCCGTTGCGGTCTGCTGACGAACTGTAAGGCCCTGCACATTCGCCATGGAAAGTATACTCGTCGCGCCGGTCCGGGTAAATCCTACCGGAGTCTGATTCACCACCGGCAACACCTGTTCATACCACGCTGAAGCCGAAAGGGCTGTATAGATGCTAGCCCCCACCACCCCCCGTGAACCTAACGTTGAAGCCACGCGGTTTAAGCCATCGGCCAACTGCTGGCAGTACTCTCCGCCCAATTGCTTGGCCAAGCACAACGTAAATCCCTCATCGGCTTCCACCGCATCGCCAGCCCGGTCTCGCACCGCATCCGTAACCACAACCAGATACCGGCGCGAATGTTCCAGCATATCGTCCGGCTTGGCGTAGGCGGTATTCGTGGCCGGATCGTACACGACCTGATTAATCGCCGTGGCCAAGCCCACGGGGCCAAGACTGAATCGACCCGGTAGAACGGGATCCAGCCACACATAAAACACGCCATCGCGTAGCGTCTGGGGATTGATCGCCGCACTAAACTTCACGCTGAGCCTTGCAAAAGGATTGAAACCATCCAGTTGATTGATCGCTGTAATTTCCGCGCAATCGCTTGGCAAAGCCTTGCAATCGGGCAAGGGCAAATTCATCCGGCGTCCCGACCGTTGCCGTGCGTCGGCCGTCGTCAGAAAGTCTGAAGGAAATGGTCCGACCTCAGGGCGCGTCGGGTCAAACTCAACCCGCACCCCACGGCCAAATCCAGCCGGCACAAGCAGGGCGACGAACATCAGTAAGAATTGAAGTTTCATTTGAAATCTACTCGGCTCAGATGCATTATACGCGGACTCTGGTGAAAATAGATCTTTTTGAAACAAATATATAAGAGCGCGCAAAGCAGTCGCGCTATCCTGATAGTTCAACAGTGGAAGTCGAAACCCAATACACACAATTTGACTCGCTCAACCTTGACTGCGGAGTAACTCTCAACCCAGTCGATTGCGCCTACCAGACCTACGGTCAATTGAACACCAATAAGACCAACGCTATTCTGGTGACGCACGCTTTTTCAGGCGACGCCCAGGCCGCCGGCATAGACAAGGACACCGGCCAAAAGGGCTGGTGGGACAACATGATTGGTCCCGGCCGCGCCTTCGATACCGACAAGTATTTTGTCATCTGCTCCAACGTTCTGGGTGGCTGCAAAGGATCTACCGGACCGGCCTCGCTTGACCCCGCAACCCACCGGCCCTACGGCATGGGCTTCCCGGTCATCACCATGGCCGACATGGTGCGGCTACAAAAGAAGCTGATCGAATCGCTGGGCATTAAGAAGTTGCTGGCCGTCGCCGGCGGGTCAATGGGTGGCATGCAGGCGCTGCAGTGGGCGGTGCAATACCCAGACGCCGTCGCCGCCGCCATTCCAATCGCCACCACCGCGCGCCATAGCGCCCAACAAATCGCTTTCAACGAAGTGGGCCGTCAAGCGGTTATGGCAGACCCCGATTGGAATGGCGGGGAATACTACATCGGCAGGCCACCAGCCCGAGGCCTTGCTGTCGCACGCATGGTCGGCCACATTACTTATATGAGCGACGAATCCATGCGTCAAAAATTCGGCCGCCGCACGCGTGAAAACGACGACATCTTCGAGGTGGAAAGTTACCTTCGCTATCGCGGCAGTCAATTCGTCGATCGCTTCGACGCCAATTCCTATCTCTACATCACGAAAGCGATGGACCTGTTCGACCTAACGCACAATGGCGACATGACGCTCACCGCCGCGCTTGAATCCGCCACCACGCGCTTCCTTGTGATCAGCTTCACCTCCGATTGGCTCTACCCCAGCTACCAATCGCAAGAGATCGTCAATGCCCTGCGCCGCCGCAACCACGACGTGGCGTACTGCGAACTGGAATCAAATTACGGCCATGACGCCTTCCTGGTTGAGGTCAAAGAGCAATCCGAATTGGTGCGAGGGTTTTTGGCGAAAACGTTCAAGGGGATGAATCGCTAAATGGCCCAGCTCGCGGTTCACAACGATATCATCAGTAAGATCATCGAGCCCGGTTCCCGAGTGCTCGACCTCGGCTGCGGTGACGCCGATCTGCTCGCCTGGCTTGCCGATAACAAAAACGTCGATGCGCGTGGCGTTGAGCTCGACGCGCAGAAAGTGCAGCGAGCCATCTCCCGGGGCGTCTCCGCCTATCAGGGTGACCTGGAGGAGTGCCTGCACGATTACCCCGATGAAGCCTTCGATTACGTCATCCTAAGCCAAACTCTGCTTGAAGTCCGTCAGCCCTTAAAGGTGTTGAAAGAAATGCTGCGCGTGGGCAAGCGTATCATCGTGGCGTTTCCCAACTTCGGGCACTGGAGCATTCGTCTGGCTCACCTGTTCACTGGCCGCGCGCCAAAGAACAAGTTATTCCCGCATGATTGGTACGACTCTCCAAATATTCACTTTTTGACAGTACACGATTTTGAGATGCTGGCCGCCAAGGAAAGCTGGACCATGGAGCGAAGCATTTACTTGGCGGGAGCGGAGCCTTTAAAACTGTTCCCTAACTTTTTCGCTGAAACTGCAGTGTTTCTGATCCGGAGATAATCCACAGCGAGCCTTCAGGCAACAACACGCGCCAAATCTCTTTCAGCGCCTTAGGCGAGCATTGGCTCGTTTCAAGAAGCACATGATGAAACTGCGTTGGGCCCCATGGAATTTCTTCCAAGCCCCCGGGGTGTATCATAACGTTCGGTAGGTCGCGGCACTCCTGCCGCATGCCCATCACCTCGTCTTCGGCGCCCATCGCCACTATCGCCCCATGTGGCACAAGATCAGAGAGCGCCCGAAGTCTCTCTCCACCGGGAATCTCTAAAAGCAAAACACGATCTGTAGGTGCAAACGTCATGTATGATTGAAAATCACTCACAGTATCAAGAGCTGCCAAGTGCAAAAGATCAGGTCGAGTGACGCTCGCCGCCCGCACCTGGCCTCTCGGACGGTTCGTGTCCCTTCGGTCGGGATTTTGCTATCCGCTTCTTTCAGCTTCACCTCGCGGCTACGCCTTGCGGTTTCACTACGGTTGCCATTATCGGCTCCGATTGGCTCCTTTCATCCAATTAGATTCTGCCCATGCTGGGCACACTGGGGCCGACGCTCCTTCGGCGGGCGGCCCACAAGGACGCCCTGCTCAGGCAACGGAATAAAGCCAAAAACTGCCATACTCTCCAGACGCAGCCGAAAACTACTCGCTCGCCAGCTGCACCAATTCCTTCTCAGGTGCTTTACCCGCCAGCACCGCATCCGCATCAGCCGCCGTGAACTCTCCCACTTTCGATGAAATATTCATCGAACAGAACTTCGGCCCGCACATGCTGCAAAAGTGAGCATCCTTGAATCCATCTTCCGGTAGGGTCTCATCGTGCATGGCCTCGGCCGTCTCCGGATCAAGCGACAACTCAAACTGCTTGCGCCAATCGAAACTAAACCGGGCTCGGCTCAACTCATCATCACGATCCCGCGCCCCAGGACGATGCCGCGCAATATCGGCCGCATGCGCCGCAATGCGATAAGCGATCAACCCCTGCTTCACATCTTCCTTGTTCGGCAGGCCCAGATGTTCCTTCGGAGTAACATAGCAAAGCATCGAGGCGCCATACCAACCAATCATCGCCGCGCCAATCGCGCTGGTGATGTGGTCATAGCCAGGAGCAAAATCCGTCACCAGCGGTCCAAGCGTGTAGAACGGAGCTTCATAGCAGAGCTCCTTTTCCTTCTCCACCTGCATTTGGATCTGATCCATGGGCACATGGCCCGGACCTTCAATCATCACCTGAACATCATACTTCCAAGCTTGCTTCGTCAATTCGCCCAGCGTCTTCAACTCAGCAAATTGAGCCTCGTCGCTGGCATCCGCGAGACTGCCAGGCCGCAACCCGTCACCCAACGAAAAGCTGACGTCATACTTCTGGAAGATTTTGCAAATTTCGTCGTAGCATTCGTACAGGAAATTCTGCTTGTGGTTCTTCACCATCCATTCAGCCAAAATTGACCCGCCGCGGCTTACGATGCCCGTAATGCGCTTCGTCGTCAAAGGAATGTATTGAATCAGCACGCCGGCATGAATAGTCATGTAGTCCACGCCCTGCTCGGCCTGCTCCTCGATCACGTCCAACATCACGTTCTTGTTCAGGTCCTCAACACGGCGCACGCGCGAAAGCGCTTCGTAAATCGGCACTGTACCAATCGGCACAGGCGAATTGGCGATGATCGCTTTGCGAATTTTAGCAATGTCGCCACCGGTGGAAAGATCCATCACCGTATCGGCCCCATACTTCACTGAGTAGCGCAGCTTTTCGAGCTCCCCTTCGATATCGGAGGTAGTCGACGAGTTTCCAATGTTGGAATTGATCTTGCACCGGGATGCGATGCCGATCGCCATCGGCTCCAGATTCGTGTGGTTTATGTTGGCCGGAATAATCATCCGCCCACGGGCAACTTCCGACCGGATCGTTTCCGCGGGCACCTGCTCGCGCTTAGCGACGAACTCCATTTCTCCAGTGATGAGACCCTGCCGGGCATAGTGGATTTGAGTCTTAATCTTGTCGTTTTGGCGTGCAGCCTTCCATTCGTTGCGCATAAATTCCATTATCCCATGGAGCGGAAGTGTGGCTGGCGTAACTTAATTGCGGGAGGCGGGTAACAAGGCTGCGCAAGCCCTGTGCGGGTTGGGCGATGAATGAAGGGCCGCCACCCGAAAGAGAAATCGTCCGCGATGGCCGTCCTCTCTCTGATATAACCGAAGAATTATTGACAAATGAGACGATCGCACGGCCAACGTCCGATGTTAGTAGACCGCTCAAAGTTCGTGAAGTGATCAGGATGCTCGAAAAGTCTGGTTGGCGTCACGTGAGGACTTCCGGCGGCCACCGAATCTTCCAAAGCGTCGACGGGCGGTTCACCGTCGTGTCAGGAAAGTCAGGCGACGATGTCCGCACTGGAACTTATCGGGCTGTTTTGAGGCGAACTGGAATTGAGGAGCCGGAAAAATGACCACCCGCAAATAGACACTTGTCATCGAAGGAGATCCTAGCGGTACAGCGCTTACGTTTCCTGAGTTGCCAGCCCTTCTGGTGACAGGTCGATCCGTCGAGGAGCTAACTGTGCGAGCCGGTGAAGCAATCCGGCTTTACTGGGAACACATTGACACCGAACGTGCCCCGACTTCGACTTTGCGTTGAGAAGTTGAAATGCCGTGCGGCAGGAATTCGCTGTTCAATTCAAGAGCGGTGACACCCAGCCTGTGACCGCATTCACCTAAATCGTTGACGGGAGGTTCTAAATTTCCCCAATGAATCCTCGTACTTGCTCGCGCTTGTTTTGGCGGGCAGCCTTCCATTCCTTGCGCATAAATTCCATTACCCATGGAGCGGAAGTATGGCTGGCTGGCACGCCGCTGAATTCTTCTATCAATACCAAGTAAACTAGGTAGAGATACATGCACCTCCCCACCGGGGCTCTAGCCCCATCCGAGTCCTATGTGGATGCTCTTTCCACAGCTGCCGAACTTCTTGGCGTTCAATCTTCCTTCCACGATATTTGGGGAAAACAGCATTTCGCAACCGACGAAGTGAAGGAGGCAATCCTTCGGTCCTTGGGTGTCGATACGCTTTCCACCGAGTCGATTGATCACCATATCCAGGCCCGATTGCAGGAACAAACGGCACTTCTGCCCCCGTCGTTAGTGCTGCTAGCCTCCAACCCGCAAGTCCCCCTCACCCTGCCTTCTTACCTTGCCGCGGCTGACGTGGATGTGAACATCACGCTTGAAGCCGGTATGTCGCGCCGGGTTACTTTTTCCCTCGCCTCTTTCACTCCGGCCAAGCAATGGGAAAGCCATGGCGAACACTTCGTCCGTTTTGAACTGACGCTTCCAAAGGACCTTCCCCTTGGCTATCACACGCTGAGCGTTTCTGTTCGCGGCCTTCATGGGGCATCGCACCTCATACTCGCCCCTGGCCGAGCCTTCTTCCCCCAGCCCGATACCCAAAAGTACGCCGGCATAGCTATTTCGCTTTATGGTTTGCGCTCAAAACGGAATTGGGGTGTTGGTGATTTTACCGATCTTGAAGGTTTCACCGATTGGATGGCATCGCGGACTGCGGCGGAATTTATCGCGCTTAACCCGTTGCACGCCATTGCCAATCGCATTCCCTACAACACCAGCCCCTATCTGCCGCAGTGCACGTTCTACCGTAATTTTCTTTATCTCGACCTGGAACGCATTCCTGAATTGAAGCATTCGCCACGCGCGCAACAATTGCTGAAAAGTCCAGCCTTTCAAGCCAAACTGGAATCCCTGCGCAATTCCGAATTTGTGAATTACGAAGCCACCAGCCGCCTGAAGCTACGCTTTCTAAAACTGCTGTTCCGCAGTTTCCTGCCGCTCCTCAGCGCCCGCACCCAGCGTGCACAAGCCTTTCACAACTTCGCGGTGCGCGAAGGCGAATTGCTCGATCGCTACGCAACTTATTGTGCACTGGACGAATACTTCCACAAGCGCGACCGCAACGTTTGGCTCCCCACCGAATGGCCGCACCTCTACCAATCGCCCAACACCGATGCCGTCCACGACTTCGCATCCAAACATTGGCGCTCCGTAACTTTCTATAAATATGTGCAGTGGCAGGTAGATGAACAATTGGCCGCCGTCCAACAACACACCATGGACCGCGGTATGAAAATCGGCCTCTACCATGACCTAGCTTTGGCCACGGACCGCTACGGCGCCGACCTGTGGGCCTTTCCCGATTTCTACGTCTCCGGATGCCGCGTGGGTTCCCCTCCCGATGACTTTTCGCCGAAGGGCCAAGATTGGTCCTTCCCTCCGCCCAACGCCCAAGCCCACCGCGCGAACGGCTATCAAGTGTTCCGCCAGGCAATCGCCAAGAATGCTTCCCACGGCGGCGCCCTGCGTATGGACCATGTCATGCGTTTCTTCCGCCTCTACTGGATTCCCGACGGCAAGGAAGCAACAGAAGGCACCTACGTGTTGGACAACTCCGAGGATCTGCTGCGCATCTTAGCGCTTGAAAGCGTGCGCGGCCAGTTCATACTCGTGGGCGAAGATCTCGGCACCGTGGAGCCTCATGTGCGCGAAGCGCTTCATCGCTACGGAATTTTGAGTTACCGCTTGCTCTACTTTGAAAAGAACGATGGAGCCTTCCGCTACCCGCGGGAGTATCCAGCTCAAGCGCTGGTCTCGTCCACCACGCACGATCTACCTACGCTTGCCGGCTTCTGGACCAATCGCGACATTGAATCCCGCCGCACTGCCGGCTTGATTGACGAGGACGGCTATCACCAGCAACTAGCCTCGCGCGCCTTTGAGAAGCAGAAGATGTTGGACGTGTTCCATGAACTGGAACTGTTGCCAAACGATTACCCTCGCAACGCGGCTGTGCTTGCTGAATTCACCGGCGAGTTGCACAACGCCGCGGTGGGCATGCTGGCCTCAACGCCATCCGCCATGCTGGTGCTGAACCAGGAAGATCTCACCAAGGAAACCGAGCAGCAAAATCTACCCGGCAGTACACATCAATATCCCAACTGGCAGCGTAAGATGCGCTATACGATTGAGGAACTGCAAACCAATGCGGACGTAGCCGGCTTCACGCAGATGTTCCAGCATTGGTTGATGAAATCAGGGCGAACCGCGCTCTGATACCGTTTATAATGGCCACATGGTCGACGTGACAGCTCCAAGCAAATCTGGAAGATATCTTTTCTATTTCATCTTCCTTTTAATCGTAGTTCCCATTATCTGCGCAGCCGCCTGGGTTTGGGTCAGCCTCAACATTAGCTATTCGAATGGAGAGCGTGTCGG
>JANXXI010000199.1 GCA_025350695.1 Acidobacteriota bacterium | reverse complement strand
AATTTGGTTGCCGTTGGTATCCTGCATCAACGTGGGGTAGGATGTGCCGGAGTCCTCTTCCGTTCCCGAGGAAGTGGAATCGAACTGCCAGAAGCTGCCGTCGGTGAAGTAGAGGCGCTTTAAGTTCGCGTCGTATTCGGCGTACATGCCGCCTTGACTGGATTTCCATACGCCGCTGTAGTTTTGGTCGAAATAATATTCGGTTCCAGTGGAATCGATGAACACGTATTTGGCGATGGTCCAGTAATCGGAATAAAGGGGAGTCAGGGCTCCGGCTTGCAGTTTCCAGCCCCAGCCGTAGCCGGAATCGACGCCGTGTTTCCATTGGCCGTTGGCATCCTGGCGCCATTGCTGGGAGTTGTAGCTGAGGGCGAAGGTTGCGCCAAAGCCTCGGCTTTGGGCCTTCAACAGGGGCAGGGTGAAGTTGAGGTTACCACTGAGCAGGTCGATATTTTCGCCCATGGAGCCCCAGTAGTTGCCAGAGGGGCGGACGCCGGTGCGCCACAGGTCGCCCTGCCAGAGGGGTGGCGTGGTGACGTTCACAGTAGTGACGGCGCTTACATTGGCGTGCCAATCCATGGCGACGAATTGAAACAGGTAAGTGGTGTTGGGTTGGAGGGTGTTGTCGCTGAAGGTGGTGTTGCGCTTAAGGCCGACGTAGGCTCCGTCGCGGTACATCTGATAGCCCCAGATGCCGATGCCGTTTGCGCCGTCGCTTGCGCCTTGCCACTGCATATCGACGCGATTCCAGAAGACGGAGGTGGAGACTTGCGTGGTGGGTACGGCGGCGGGGGCGGTGCGGTCCAGCGCTCCGATTGCGGCCAAGGTGATGGAGGCGTTGGTGTCGCCGGCGATGCCAACTCCGGCTTTGCCGCTGGTGAGGCCGTTGTTGACGAAGTACATGTTGTGGATGCCGTTGACATAGAACAGGAACTGGTTGCTGGTGGTGGCCACGGCGCGGATGGTCATGCCATTGTAGCAGGGGATTTGGGTGTTGCCGAGCTGCGAGACGGAGCCGTTTTGCGACAAGTAGCCGTTGAGTGTGGCTGTGCATTGGCCGTTGACCCAGGTGGGGTTCAGGACCTGGAACGCGTAGAAGCTGCCGGTGGCGGTGTTGCCGTCGGTGAAGGCGTTTTGAGTGGCGACGAGGTAGAGAAAATAGCTGACGTTGACGGTGGTGGGGTAAGTGTTGGACGCCGGGATGGGGATGTTGAGCGTGGCGGTGGCTTCGTACTGGCTGCTGCCGTCGGGCACATTAACCTTCGAGATTAACGAGACGCCACTGGAACTGGTGAGGCCGTTCGACGCTGCGGTGCCGGTTCCATTTTGCTGCCAGTTGGTGGCGTTGATGGAGGTGAGCGGGTCTGTGACGTAGTAGGTATACGCGGCGAAGACGGGAACGGCGGCGATTAACGGGATGAGGCGTCGCATATTAGTGGACCCTCGCGCCGAATTTCGTGGGATCGAAGTCTTTCTTTTCCTTCTTTAATTCGGATTCGGTTTCTTCTTTTGACTTTTTGCCGCGCTCGAAGAGCTTGACCTTGGGGTCTTTGGAATTGAGGATTTCGGCGAAGGCTTTGCGGTCTGCGGCGACGAATTCGACGATGGCGGATTTGCCGTCGTCGGAGAGTTGCCAGGAAAAGGCGAGGATGTCGGAAGGACTGCGGGGAGCTGCTTTAGTGGCTGCTAGAGTGGCTATTCGCTTGCTGGGGGCGAACAACGGGCGAATCGGGTCGGCCATGGTGCCTATGCCTTGGAGAGGGACGATGGCGGTTAGGCGCTCGTAAATTTGGCCGGGGTCGACGCGGAATTGCTGGGCAAGGGCCGGCACGACGAGGGCCAATAGTAACAGTACTTTTCTCATCTTAGTTTCTCTTGGATGGAAGTTTACTGCGAATGCGGTTAGGAATTCAAGAGGAATTTTATTAATAATTGATTTATTTTTGGAATGGTACTTGAAGGAGTGGAGTACTGGGTCGGTTGAGGTTGGAATTCAGGCGTTGGTTGCCGCGAGCCGATCCCGAATAAAATCCGATGCCTGAGACCGCAAGCAGAAACGGCGGAAGCGCAAGAAGAAGACCGGCAACCCCGACTTCAACATGCGCCAGGAGGCCTACATGCACTTTGGTTGTCGATCTTACGCAGACTCCCTGCCTGACGGCGTTGGTTTTCCTCCTGTTTAGCGAGGTTGGACGCGACATGTCCCCGTAGCCTACCGCTGCTCACTTCGTCTCCTGACTCGGGCTCTGCCCGGACAATGACATCAGTGGAGGCAAGGTTCTATGGCGACGTGTCTACTCAATTGAGTCTTAAACCCAAAAAAGGCAATTGAATCGAGAGTCTTGGCACAAGTGGAGTGGCCTCTGCGCTTTGCAAACTATGAGAGGCTAGCCAAATTGGTGAGTTCGATAACTACGAAGTTTCAGAGGTTGGCCGGAGCGATTTACGGAGCCCGGGGCTGGCTGGCCCGGGGCTGGCTGGCCGGGGGCCAGCCGCAGACCAGGGGGTCCGCCCGGGGGTCTGGCCAGGGGGTCTGCCCCACCGCACACTGCCCTTGCGTAGGGGTACGCAAGGATTTTATGCTTTTCATCGGATTCGTGCATTTGTCGCACTTCTATGTCGCGCACTCCTATGCAGGTGACTCCACTGATTCTTGCCGCTTTCACTAGCACGGGAATCACCCCGCTCCCAATTACGCCAACCATCCCCGAGCTGTTTCTTAGGATAATTGCAGGGTGGCCATGTCTATCGACCTGAAAAATAAAACCGCGCTGGTGACCGGTGCAAGCAAGGGTATTGGAAAAGGGATCGCGCTTGAACTGGCGCGCCTTGGTTGCAACGTTGCAGTCAACTATAATTCCGATCTTCATGGGGCCGAAGAGACCGCTTCGGAAATTCGAAATTTGGGTCGTGAAGCGTTCGCCATTCAAGCTGATGTCGGCGACAGCGCTGCGGTGGAGCGGATGTTTGCCGAAATATTCGCCCGATTTACGCGGCTCGACATCGCCGTCAATAACGCTGGTTGCCAAACTTGGAAAGCGTTACTCGATCTAAGCGAAGCCGAGTGGGACCGTGTGATCGACACAAACTTGAAAGGTTGTTTTCTGGTGACGCAAAAAGCAGCCGCCCACATGAAAGAGCGTGGCGGCGGGGCGGTGGTGAACATCGGTTCCGGCTGTAACATGTTCGCGTTTCCCATGCTCAGCAGCTATACCGCGAGCAAGGGCGGAATTGAACAATTCACTAAAGTATCGGCAGTGGAGCTTGGCCGGCATGGCATCCGCGTGAATTGTGTGGCTCCGGGCGCGGTGGAAATTGAACGAACAAAATTGGAAGCGGGTGACTATGCTGGAACGTGGGCCCAAGCGACTCCCCTTGGACGGGTTGGGCTCCCGGTTGATGTGGCGCAAGCGGTGGCTTTCCTGGTGAGCGATTATTCAGGCTTCATCACAGGGCAAACGCTTTATGTGGATGGTGGGCTATTCGCGAAACCGCATTGGCCTTACGGATATTAGCAGGAATTTAATCTAGCCTGTCCCGGCGTGAAACTTAAAAAGCACTCCCCGAACCCCCCAGCGCAGGGAACACTCGTGGGCCTCACAACCGGAACAGGCAGACCACCCCAACAACCGCGATATCGCTATCTTCTAGCGCCGGGGTGGATCCCGTGAATATTTAGTATGAAGCAAAACTGAAGCAATTGGCACTACAAAAATCCGCTCCTGTGTTAGGAAAAATCCTACACGTACCAACTTGCGGAAACAAGGCCAGTACCGGTGTGCGCAAAAGAACATCCACCGTACCCCCCAGCGCGATGGGCGATCTACGCGCACACCGGAACTGGCCCTTCTTTAAGAGAATCTGAGTACTCCAGGTTACCCAGTATGCCCGGCCGAAAAACATTCACCGTACCCCCCAGCGCGATGAACGCTCTTGACGCGGACACACCGGACAACCTTTCCCTTCACGATTGGAACGCTCAGGGAAGCTCGAAAAAACTGCCAAATTTGGGTGGCCCGGTCCCGACATACCGTCAGACAAGCTCCCGAACCCCCCAGCGCGGGAGACTCGACTTTTCGGTACATCGGAACGCGAACCATAAACTACCTTGATCATTTTAGAGCACACCTCTCCCTCTGTGACAGCAGTGGGGTTTTGATATAGGATCCTAGATCAAGGTAGTGGCCGTTGAGGCGTCATGCCTCGGCCAAGCTGATGTCCACATGAGCCAAACCCGGATAGTCTCGAATGTCTGGCGGTGGAGAAAGGAACACTAAATGAAGTAAAACGGCAAAGATGAGTCCAAAGCCAGTTATGATCGGGAGACACACCTCAAGCGGGCCAGATCTTGCTAGTAGTTGACTCATTGTTTTCTTTGCTTTAGCGTCAGAGCCTTGTCGTTTTTCGCTTCGTTTCTCTCATGCAATACTATAGAGCAATCGGTGTGCCAAACCCGCTCGGCAGAACTCTTTGGTGGTGGTAATCCCGGCTTACTCCCTACATCGTGCGGGCGGGGCGCTTCTGTAACCCTAACGATTTCAAGTATTTCTCGCCTTCCGGATTATTCATCTCCCAATATTTCAAGCGCTCAGATTTAAGAAGCTTAGCTTTTGTTCCCGAGGAACTTTCCCATTGAATAATCCTGTGAGGCGATAATTTTTCTATCCAGAAGGTCTTTTTTACCTTGCCGTCGATACTGGCTTCGTATTTTTCGACCTCGAAGGTACCTGAGGGCGGTGTAATCGATTCTGCGTTTGCTGATCTCTTCAGAATGGCCTTGGTCCAGTAACCTGGGCCTTGGGTGTGGCGGGCTGTTTCAAGAGACGCAAATAGGTCAACGCTCTTTTCCTCACCTGGTTTCAAAGCCGGTCGAGCCATTCCCCGGGCCCACAGCATCAATCCATCTTCACTGACACCGTCCTCTATTGGATCCAATGTCTTTTCCTGGTCCGCTTCACCATCGAAGTAGGAATGGCTGGTTAGGCGCACGCCCGGAATATCGAAAAGAGCTTGCTTATATGTATGTCCGCACCATTCCTGGCTGGAAAAGCTCACCTTTATAGGAGAGCCCGCCATGACGCGGCCCACCGTCTGCGTGTTGATGAAGGTTGATAGCATCAGATTGTAGTCGTAAATCCCGGTTTGGAAGTCCTCCACCAGATTGAGCTTCATCACGGGGATTTCGTCCTGCTTGGGGTGCTTGCCGGGGTCGGCCTTCACGCGAAGGGCGTTGGAAAAGGTCTCGGAAACAAAGATAGCAACGGCCGTACCTTGGCGAGGAGCGTTGTATTTAGATCGTTCCAGATCGTAACTGGAAACTTCAGCCGAGCCGTCTCCCCATACCTTCCAGAAGGCGTCATCGAACTTCGGCGAATCCGGGGCGCGGAGTTTGCCTTTGAATTCAGCAGGTTTTTCCGGGGTGCAGGCGGCAAGCAGCAGCAAGCCGGCGATCAGGATCTTTTTCATTTTGGGTTTCTCATTTTCCAAAGGATTTGGCGGAACATGCCCGCGAAGTAGATGGCGTCAGCGGTGGTTAGGCCCAACCGCCGCACTAGCTGATTCAGTTTCAGGATGCTTGATTCGGTAGTGGGTTCGTGAAAAAAGCCGGATTCAAGCGAGGCTTCGGTCATTAGCGCTGCTACGCGCTCCACTTCCACGGCCTCGGCCGGTTTGGGCGCTGCCGCCTGCGCGATTTTAGCTGCGGGGTCGCGAATTAGCTCATACAAAGTAACGGCCACGGCTTGGCCGAGGTTGATGGACCGATGCTCGGGGCGGGAAGGGATTCCGATTGTTAGGTGGCAATGGCCTAGGTCTTCATTGGAAAGCCCGAACTTTTCCGAACCAAATAGGATGGCCACTTGGCCTTGGTGCGGTTTGATGTGGTCGCTTATGGCAGATTCCAACCTTATATGGGGAATAGCTAAATGACGGTTGGAGCCGGAAGTAGTGCCGGCCACCAGGGTGCAATCGGCCACGGCGTCGCCAACGGAGGTGAATTCGCGGGCGTTTAATAAAATAGCCTCTGCCCCGACGGCGGAACGGGCTTCGTCGACCGAAACTCGGTACGGATTCACGAGGCGGAGTTCGGGAAATCCAAAATTGGACAGGGCACGGGCGGCCGCACCTATATTAAGAGGATTGCGTGGCTCTACTAATACTACATATGGCGTACTACTCATATAGTGTATGTGAGGCTATTTCGATAACTACTATATATGTAATTTTCATATTCTTAACGGCTCGTTTCCTTCTAGATGGTAACTCAACCGGTTGACGTTGCTTCGTTTCAGGATTTTTTTTGGCGGAACAAGTGGTGAGTCAACGCTCATGAAGGTATGGCCCCTCAAATTCCTTGACCGAAAGAGCATTGGGTGTTAGAAGTAAGTACCCAACTTTCGTGCATTACTTGTGGGCGCAATAAAGGAGCAACATGGACATTCACTACCGAGCAATTTTGAACCCTACCGATACCGACGGGCGCTTTGTAAGCGGCGAATGGGAAAACGGAAATG
>JANXXI010000186.1 GCA_025350695.1 Acidobacteriota bacterium | reverse complement strand
TTGTTTGTTTCAATCACCATCCGCAAACGAGACGCTGGATCGTCTCCAATGCATTTTTCGTTCGCAAACGGCGGGAGGTAGGGGAAACTTCGTCTTCCCTTACAAAATATTCGTTTTCACCTTGACAAATTACTACATGGAAGCCCCCTATGCCGATAGGGGGATCTATCCCAAACTATTTCACGACTAGCTACTCCGCCCAATACCCTGGCCGCGCCCTCACGTTCACATCGCGCGCCTTCACCTTGACAGTAATCTCATGGTAAACACCCGCCGTCGAATCACCCGTCGTGAAGCTCAACAAATATTGCGAATGAAGATCCTCGCCCACCTTGGCGATCACCTGCTCCAACCCAGCCAGCTTCGTGAAGGAAAGCTTCGTCCCACCCGTGAACTTCGCCAAAGCTTCGGTGTCATTCTTCGTCCCCAACCGCCCGATCTCGCTAAAAATGGCCAACAGATTCAAACCAGAACCGCTATCGTAAACCCGCTGCCCTGAAGCGAATCGTTCGTCACCCTTCGATGTAAACGGCGTCGTGTAACCCGAAAAATTCACCGGATAAATCGTCACGTTAGCAGCCTGAGCCTTGCTCACCGCGTCCGCAAGTTTCGCCGAACTGCCCCTATCCTTCGATTCCCCAATCAAAATCAGCACCCGCCGGTGACTATTGCGCGACTCAAACAAATTCACCGCCTCAACCACGGCATCGTTCAGCTTCGCTGCGCCCCCATCCGGCTCCATACCGCGCATGGCCGCTGAAAACAACTTGCCGTCGGAAGTGAACTCCTGCCGCACTGTCACCGTCCCCGAATACGAAAGCAGCGCCAGCACACCGCGCTCTCCTGTCACCAGCGGCTCAAACATCGATCCAATTTTCTGCACCTTGGCAAGCGCCGCCCCAGCAATCTTGTTACTCTGCACGGCAACAATCAACGCAATCGGCCGCTGCGACACTTCCACCTTGTGCGCCACCAGCTTCCCGTTGTCGAAAACCTCGAAGTCTCCCTCGTTCAAACCGTCGATGATCTTACCGTGCCGATCCGTCACAGTCGTGGGAACCAGAATCAACGGAACCGACGTGCGAATGATCAGTTCCTGCGCGCCAAGCCCGAAAACGCAGAATAGGGCTAGAAGTTTCATCTAACCCAGTAGGACGCGCCCGTTACTCGTTCGGTTTCTCCGACTCCGGGCAGTACGCCAAGTTTCGGCCAGCATAATAGTTCAGACCATACCGGATGCTGCGCGAACCGTAAGGCTCCACGCACTGCTCCGCCACCGGCTTGGTCTTCATCTCCGCCCATACACGCCGCGCGGAACCACTCGCGTCTACTTGCTCTAGCTTGGACCACTGAAACCAAACCAACACCAGGAAAGTAGCCGCGGCCACAAATCGGAAACTCGGACGAACACAAAGCAGGCCGAATAGAAGGAACCACCATTGGAATCCCGCTGAAGAAAGTAATTGCCGGTTCACTCCGGCACTCAGCACGGCCGGCGCCAGTTCCGAGGCAAAGGCAACTACCGTCAAACACGCCACGCATAAAGTAAGCAGCCACCGTTTATACTTCGACGCCTGAAAGCGCACCGCGCCCAATACGCAAAGTGAGGGAATCAGCGGAAGCAGATATCCCGGCAACTTGTTCTTTGAAACACTGAAGAAACAAAAACCCCAAAGGACAGTCCACGCGAACGCCTTCACTTGCGGATTAAGGAAAGCCTTTCGGCCCAGAGCCAAAGGCGTCCAAGGCATCATCGCTCCAAGGATTACCGGCAGGTAAAACCAAAGCGGCTGAACGTGCTGCAGTTCCGGCTTGGCAAACCGCCCCAAGTGGTGCTCAATAAAAAACACCTGCCAAAACGCCGCGCCGAACTTCAACGTAACAGGAACATACCACAACGCCGCCACCGCAAGGCTCACAACACCCGGCAATATCCAACGCCGCCAATCCCGCCTCATCAACCACACCGTCGGCAACAACAAAACCGGCGCGACGAATCCCTTAGCCAGCAACGCCAAGCCAAGAAAAACAGCCGCCGCCCACCGCCACCCCAACAATATCGAAAGCAGGGTCGCGTTGAAAGTAGCCGCCAGCGGCAAATCCGTGACCCCCACTTGACTGAAGGCAAACCAAAACGCCGAAGTCCCCAGCATCACCGTCGCCACACCTGCCGTTTCCTCCGACCCAAACAGCCGGCTCAACCCAAAATAAAAGTAAGCGAGAAACAGAACACTGAGCAGCGCCACAGGTAACCGCGGAGCGTATTCTCCCGGCAACCCCAACCTGTACCCCACCGCCGAAAGCCAATACAGCAACGCAGGCTTTTCAAACCAAGCCTCTCCCCAAAGCACGGGAGAAACATAGTCCCCCGTCTCCGCCATGTTCTGCGCAATTGCGGCATAACGCGGTTCATCAGGCGTAATAATCCCCACCCGATTCAAACTCCATGTATAGAGGAACGTGACAGCCAGAAAGGCAATCGCCAAAACCGGCGAGCGTGAAAGCACCTCCCAAGTATAAAATGAGCGAATGCCCCGTCCGTGCTTATTGTTGCTGTTTCTTTCGTTTCAAATTGTACAAGCTCAACCCGCCGGAACTTGCCCCTGCGAAGTAACGCCCGGCCAGCCCATGACGGCGAGGCAGTGCGCGCTCACGAGCGAAGCCGAGAAACAGCCCACCGGCGTCCACTATTTCTACCTCAAAGACGTGAATCCTCGCAAAGCCAATCGCCTGCTGGTCCTGCCCAGCAAATACACCGGCGGCATGATGGAACTGAAACATATGACGGCCCCCGAGCGCACCGAATTCTGGACCGCCACCATCAACAAGGCAAAGGAACTCTGGGGCTCCAACTGGGGCGTTGCGGTCAACGGAGCCAAAGTCCGCACCCAATGCCATTTGCACATCCACATCGGAAAAATGATCACCGGCCTGGAAAAGACCGGCAAATTCATCGTCGTCAATGGACCAGCCCAAATCCCCGTCCCAATGGACGGCACTGGCCTCTGGATCCATCCTCAAGGCAGCAAGCTAGTGGTGCACACCGGCGAACAAGCCTGCGAAACCGTCCTCCTTCGCTAGACTTGCTTTGCCATCCCCAACTCAGTAGCCTATATAAGTAGCCAGGTAACTCCAAAACAATGAGCCTCGTCGACATCGCCAAACTCCCAACCGCGGAAAATTCCGCGATCCACATGAACGCCAAAGACAATGTCGCGGTGGCCCGAGTCCCTCTCGCCCCCGGCGCCGTCCTCAAAATCGACGGCAAAGAAATCGTCGCCCGGCAACCCGTCCCCGCAGGCCATAAGATTTGCATCCGCCCCATCCCGGCAGGCAAAAACATCATCCGCTACGGCCAAGTAATCGGCGCCGCCAAAAACACCATTGAACCCGGCGATCACCTCCACACTCACAATGTCGCCTACGAAGAACAAACTTTCGATTACGAATTCCCCACCGGACTAAAGCCGCTGCCCTCCCTCCCCGCCAATATCCCAACCTTCATGGGCTTCCAACGCGAAGACGGCCGCGTCGGCACTCGTAACTACATCGCCGTAGTCGCCGCCTCCAACTGCGCCGCCCACACCGCCGAGCTAATCGCCCAACATTTCGCCGGCCTCAATCTCCCTCCCGGCATCGATGGCATCGCGGCGTTCCCCCACGGCGAAGGCTGCGCCCATACAATCGGTCCCGATACCGAGCAGTTGCAGCGAACTTTGAGCGGTGTGATGAACCACCCGAACGTTGGCGCCGCGCTCATCATGGGGCTAGGTTGCGAAGTAAATCAGATCGACCATTACCTGGGCAAAAACGCCCCCCGCACCAACCGCATGGTGGGCATGACTCTGCAAGGCGAAGGCGGCACTCGCGCGGCGGTAAAAAGCGCGATCAAAGCAATTGAAGGCATGATGGACCAAATGTCCGCCGAAAAACGCGTCGAAGTCCCTGCGACAAAAATTCAGTTGGGCCTCAACTGCGGCGGGTCCGATTCATTCTCCGGAATCACCGCCAACCCAGCCCTGGGCTACTGCTCCGACATGCTAGCCGAAATCGGAGCCTCCAGCATTCTGGCCGAAACCACTGAAATCTTCGGAGCCGAGCACCTCCTCGTCAAGCGCGCCCGCAGTCGCGAGGTCGCCGAAAAACTGCTCAGCATGGTGGCAGGCTATAAAGCTTACCTCGCCCAATTCAAAGGCTCCAGCTTTAACGACAATCCGTCGCCCGGCAATAAGGAAGGCGGCCTAACCAACATCGTGGAAAAGTCTTTGGGTGCCGCAACCAAGGCCGGCACGTCGCAATTGAATCAAGTGCTCGAATACGCCGAACGCATCACCGAACCCGGCTTCTGCTTCATGAACACCCCCGGCTACGACCCGCCGTCTCTGACAGGATTAGCCGCCGGTGGAGCAAACTTAATCGCATTTACCACCGGACGCGGAAGCGCCATCGGCTTCCCCACTATTCCAGTAATCAAGATCGCCACCAACACAAGCATGGCCAAGCGCATGAGCGACAACATGGACGTCAATGCCGGCCGCATCGCCGACGGCGAAGCAACGGTGGAATCGGTTGGCCGCGAAATCTTCGACATGCTCCTGCGCGTAGCCAGCGGCGAACGAACCTGCGCCGAACGTTTGGGCCACCACGAATTCGTCCCGTGGCGCATCGGCCCAGTAATGTAGATTTTGATTCAACTCAGAAAAACTTTCCGATTGTGGATCTCAATCTGCCGGAAGTTTTGTGTGTAATTCCTGAAGATTCTCTCAGTCAACCGGAATTCTGGTGTGCAACTTCTTGAAATCCTCTCAATCAACCGGGATTTGTGTGTGCGGTGGGGCGGACCCCCGGGTCTGCGGAGGGCCCCCTGGCCGACTGCTCAGTCTACGGATCCAGCCCCAACCAACGCCCCGAATCTCGTCGGTCGAATCGAAAGCGCATTCGGCCCGAATAGCCGTCGGCAGTGCACTGTCAGTTTATGAACACGTATCGAAGCTAGGTTGAGGCCAGTTGCCTGCCACTCTCGGATCGGAATATGAAAATTAACCGGGATATTGCCGCTCGCTGCCGCGATGAAATCCTCGTCCCCAACATCCCGAACCACGACCGCTGGTCGTATCTTGGAACCAGAGGACTGCTGAAACCACATTCGAAGGAGCACCAGTTCACCGGGTTAGAGTTTCATCAATCAGTTGCTCATAAATTGCGTCCGTTTGGATGGTAATCAGCTTCAAACCGCTGTCGCCCCATAATTTTCCTTCCATCGTCTTCCGAAGTCCCCCAGCTCAAAAGAATCTGGAGTTGCTCGCCCCGCGGTATTTGCCGTGCAATCCCAGGAGGGACCAATCTGGCAATTTTCCGTCACCGAGCCACTGAATTCTAGAGCTTTCATGCCGAGCCTCTCGTCCATCTTCTCACACACGGCAATACCCAAAAACACCACTTTAACAATCCCGATCACAACCTATTTCAAAAATCCCCGGCCCCACAACCCAAGCCCCACCAACAACTTACAAGCCTCACCCTTCCGCCACCCCACCAACCCACACTTCCCGCGGCGCTACTCTTTAACCAGTAAATGCAAGCCTTACTCAATCTCGCCGCCGACCGCACCCAGCTCTATCTCTCCCCAGACGGCCAAGCACACGCCACACTCCCCTCCGGAGCCGCCACCCCCCTCTACTCCGAAGACTTCTTCACGTTCTTGCACCAACTCTCCGCCCACCAACAATCCCCGCTCCCCAATAATTTCCAACTCGCCAAACTCCTCCGCGATCTCGACTCCCAAGCCCACGCTTCCAATCGCATCCAACCCGTCCCCCTCCGCACCAGCCGCACCGCCCACGATACGCTCCTGATCGACCTCCAGGAAAACTTCGAAGCCATCGAACTCACCCACAAGGGCTGGAGCCTTACTCACAACTTCGACGCCCCATTCCTCCGCCCATTTCTCAACATCCCACTCCCCGCGCCAGAACCGCCGAAACACGACCTGACCACCTACCTCACCCACCTATTCGAAATAGAAAAAGAGCCGGCAGAGCAACTCGCCCTCTGGCTCGCACAAGCGCTGATGCCCGATAGCCAACCCCCAATCCTGGTCATCACCGGAGAAGCCCGCGACGAAGCCGCCGCCAAACTCCGCACGATACTCGACCCCGTCCCCCAGCCCTTATTCCCCGTCCCCACTACCATTAACCAATTAGGCCAACTAGCCCTCACAAACCGCATCTTGCCGTTCGCCGCCTACGGCCCACTCACCGAAAAAAGAAAGGCCGCATTCAATGCCCTCCGCAAAGGCATGATCGTTCAGCTAAAAGAAACCAACAAGCGCCGCGGGAAAATCTTCACCAAAATATCGCGCCCCATAATCATCTCAATCGAAGCGCCCCAGGAGATCAGCCCAACGCAAATCACCATCGAAATCAACAAGGCCAATCAAGGAGACCATTCGCGAATACTAGGAGCCCTCCTGAACCTGGCCGCCGCCGGCATGCACAAATCCCCCCAACCAACAATTCAAGTAGAGCATCAAGCAATTGCACCGCAATCACCAACGCAAGCCCCACAGCCCGACGTCCCCGGCCCATGAGACCGCAAGGCCAAGCTCCGGCCACACCTCGGAGTCACCCCGCAACCCGCCTCGTAGGTCTTTGACAATTCGAATATTCAAAAGTGGGGCCGACCCGTGATCGGCGGGCGGCCCACAAGGACGCCCTGCCCAGATATTAGAGGCGCTCCAACCTCAGACGAAAATCGTCCCCTGCAGATACTTCACCGCGCCCCCCGAAAGCAGCACGCGATCCCCGCGAACCTCACAATGCACTTCCCCGCCCCGCGCCGAAGCTTGAAACCCCAAAAGTGGATTCTTGCCCAACCGGCCAGCCCAAAACGGAGCAAGCGTACAATGGGCCGACCCTGTGACCGGATCCTCATCCACACCCTTGGCCGGTGCAAAAAACCGCGACACAAAATCGTAATCGCCGCCCTCCGCCGTTACAATCACAGCAAAGCGATCAATAGCCCGCAACTTCTCCATACTCGGCTTCATCGCCCGCACAGCCGCCTCCGATTCAAGAACAGCCATATAATCCCGGCCGCCCCACAACTCCACAATCTTCGTCCCCAGCGCCTCTTCCAACCCCGCATTCGGCGCCAACCTCTCAGGCATGCTCGACGGAAAGTTCAAAGTGTAACGATCACCATCCCGGCTAACCGAAAGCTCGCCCCCCCGGCTGCGAAAACGAACGGTTGCAGCACTCTTATCCAACTCATTCATGATCACCCACGCAGACGCCAAAGTAGCGTGGCCGCACAAATCAACTTCCACTCCTGGAGTGAACCAGCGCAACTGATATCCGTCAGTTTCGCGAACGAAGAAAGCGGTCTCCGCCAAATTATTCTCCGCCGCGATTTTTTGCAGCAACAAATCAGGCAACCAGTTTTCAAGAGGACAAACCGCCGCCGGATTGCCGGCGAAAAGTACGGATGTGAAGGCATCCACCTGGAATAGGGACAGTCTCATTCGGATCTCTCCTCGATCAAGAGTTGAAATGGAAATTGGCGGGAAAAGTCTATTGCAATTTCGCCCGGCCACGCTCGTTGTGAACGAGCTCATTGAAAATGGCCAGAACTTGCTTGCGGTATTGGTAAAGTCGCTTCAAGTTGTCCTTGAATCGATCTTCGTATTGCCGCCCGCGCATCCACTTACGGGCCAGCGTTGAGGGTACATCAATATCCCTTCGGATACTGTCGATCGAGTGTCCGCGCAAGAATAGCCCATAGAACAGGGCTGCTTCCCTTTGCGGCGCCAGCGGATCTTGAACGTCCCTCGAAATCATATTGAGTACAAAAACCTGAGTATACGCCGCTCCTGCCTGCTTAGGCAAGTCAAGCATTTCTCAAAAACACTAGTATCGCAAAAATACCGGTTTTAGTTCAGATCGCCTTCTTCCGAACTTCCACCCACACAGGAAAAACCGCCGGATTCTCCAACCATACTCGCATCCATTCCAACATTTCTTTCTTCTCAGCTTTCCCCGTTCGTTTTTCGGCAAAAGAAGCATGCTGCTTTGCCTCAATTACTAACGCTCTGCAACTCTTCTTCACATCCAAAGAGCCTGCGGTATAAACCGGCTCCAACCTCGTAAGGGATTCAGCAAGGGCCTCCAGGTTCTCCTGCCTCACACCCTCAACGAGCGGATCCAAACCATGCCCGCTGGCCCTCAACAACTTCCTTAGATACTGATCGGAGGTGGGACCCAGAGTCTGCTTCAGTTCCCGCCAATCGTCCAAACCAATGCGGGATTCACCATGTTGCACCAACCAGGACGCGACGGCTTGTTTCTTCGTTACTTTATTTGTTGGTCTTAAGGGCACGGCGATACTGCTCCACGTTCTTCCTGTGGTCCGCCAATGTCGCCGCAAAATTGTGCTGCCCGGTTCCGTCAGCTTTGGCCACAAAATAAATATACTTCGATTCGGCAGGCTTCAGCGCGGCCCGCAAAGAAGCCAAGCCAGGATTTGCGATAGGCCCCGGAGGCAGCCCCGCGACTTTGTACGTGTTATATGGATGTGCGCGATTCAAATCAGACTTATAGATCTTGCCCCGCCAAGCCCCAATCAACAAAGCGGCGTAGGCAACCGTGGGGTCGCAATCCAGCTTGATGCCCCGTTCCAATCGATTCTCAAAGACGGAGGCAACAGTAGCCCGCTCGTCTTTAACAGCCGTCTCTTTTTCCACCAGCGACCCCAGCGTCACGGTCCTCAGAGGATCAGCCGTCGCTCCCAACTCTTTCCATTGACGCCGGAATTCATTGGTCATCATGCGGCAAACCTGCTCCGGCCTTGTGTGATATGCCAAATGATACGTGGAAGGAAACAGGAAGCCTTCAAGGGAAGTGCTCTTTGGCGCTAGATCCTGAATCATCGCCGAATTCCGCGCTTGCGCTACGAAATCATCGGTGGAAAAGAATCCTTGCGACTCAAGAGATTTGCCGATGTCGTAAATGTTGTAGCCTTCCGGCACCACCAAGGTGTAAAAGACCACTTCCCCTCGAATCAACCGCATCATGATCTGCTCAGGCGTCTCTCGCTTATCGAAGCTATAATCGCCAGCCATGATTTTTGATCGAGAGTGCAATAATCGCGCCGCCCAAAAGTGCCATGGGCTTCGCACAACACCAGCTTTGGAAAGAATCAGGCCTAGCTCTCTTGAACTAGTGCCTTTCGTGAATTGAACAGATTTTCCACCGCTGTATTTAGGGTTGTCCTGATGCGCGAAAAAATGCAGCAGGCCGTAAACAGCAAGGCAAGCAAGCACCAACCCAATAGCAACTCTTTTCATCCTAGTGCGGCCAAATAGCTATTCAGCAAAATAATCGCCGAAAGCTTATCCACCATTCCTTTGCGTTCCCGCCGTTCGTTTAGACCGCCTTCGCGCAGTATCCGCTCCGCTTCTACGCTAGTCAGCCTTTCGTCCCACATCTCATAGGGTACACCGGTTGCCGCCGAAAGCCGGTCGGCAAATACCCGGACATATTCCGTTTGCCGGCTTTCGTGTCCGCTCATGTGAAGTGGATTGCCGAACAGCATCAACGAAACTTCTTTTTCCTGGATCAAAGACACCAGCCGGGCAATGTCTTCCCGAATGTTGGTCCGCTCAAACGTGTCCATCCCCTGTGCCGTGATCCGCAGAGGATCGGTCAATGCGAGTCCTATTCGGCGTTTGCCTAAATCGAACGCCAGTATGCGCATGCCTTATTTATATCCTTCGAAAGTGAGAACGGGCACCGCGCCATCACTTTGCGCGTTGCCCGTTAAGAAAATCCGTTGACCGTCCTATTTTGCCGGAGCAGTTTTCTTTGCGGGTGGAGTTGCGGGAGGCGCCGCTAGCTTTGATGGCATTGCGGCCGGTGCAGGCGCGCCCGCCGCGACGGGAGCGTTCTTGTCATAGAGTCCAACGATGTCGCGTGTGATGTCTACAGAGTTAGAAGCATACAGAACAGGGCTTTGCTGAGCGCTCACGTCGATTACCAAAGCATAGCCTTTATCGGTCGCATACTTGTCGATCACCGCCATCATCTTGCCGCCGATCTCGTTCAACAACTTCGCCTGATCCGCTTCCGCTTCCGCCTGTGCGTCTTCCACAAGGCGATTGAACGACTTGGTCTGTGCATCAATGTCTCCCGCCAGCTTACGCTTCGTATCTTCGGAAGCTGTATTGGAAGACGTTTTCAACGTATTCTGCAGCGCGGCAATGGCAGCCTGCTTTGCCTCCAAATCCTTGCGGCGGGGAGCCGATTTTTCCTCAAGCGTCTTAATCGCCTTTTGGCCGTCCTGGGTCGACACGATGGCGTTTTGAATGTTGATGACGCCAACTTTGGTCGGTTGCGCTAACGCGCTTGCCGCCAAGGCCACAATGCCCGCTAGTAGCAAACTGCTTTTCATATTAGTAAAACTCCTAAATCCTTATCTAAATTGAAACGCCCGTTTAGAACGTTCGAGAAATCGTGAACCGGAAAGCGTGGTTCTTCTCCAAAAATGGTGTGGCCCTTCCGAACGAAGCAAGCGAATTTATGAAGGTCGCCTGATTGGGGAAGAACGAACGATCAAGCACAATCGGTGGTTGAATAAACTGGCGCACAATATTTGGATTATACGCGTAGTATAGCCGGAAAGGAGCGTTGACCACAGGCATCATGATCTGTAATTCCAAACCGGTTGAAGTACGAATTTTTTCTGTGTTCGGTACAACGCGAACCTTGCCGTCGAAACCAGCCTGAGGGAACAAGCTGTTTAACTCGTCCACACGGCCCTGATTCATACGTAACTGATCCTTGCGAGTTAATCGGTCAATGCCGCCATCAAAAAATGCCGCGAGCACGAGCGGCCCGAAAATCGGAATGCGGTATTCAAAATTGGTGATGATGTTCATATCGCCGCCAGGGAAGGTCAGCTGATAGATCGGCACCTTCATCGAAACTGGAGCCAGGGTTTCTACCCCGTTCTGCAAGATCTTCTGCTGACGAGGCGTTCCGTCGGAGTTAAGAACTGCGATGTCGGCCGAACTCGCCACGTAGGCAATTGGGCTGATGCCCCAAATCTCGAATCCACGGATGTCGTTTTCACCACCCATGTAGAAGCGTTGGAAAGGAGGAGCCACTTTACCGCCGTATCCAGTAATGTAACGGCCCAGTCCTCTCATACCGATTACATGACCTTGCTTCAACCCTTTGCGGAAGTAGGTCCCCGTAATATTGGGCGAAATCATGTTTACGTTTCCACCCAAAATGGAGCCTGCGAATGTACTGGAAATGTATAGACTCTTGCCTTTTGTCGGTGTGATCGGATGATCGACCGTATTGTAAGAATACTGTGGAATGATCTTGCTGGTCTTAATCCCATTCAAGGAATTGGGGCCGGAGATGCCTTGAAAATTTATGTAATTGAAGTAAGTTGTGGAGGCTGTGGTCAGTGTCTTGATACTAGACCGGTCGTAACCGTAGCTCAGCGACACACTGGCAAACGTGCGCTTCAAACGGGTTGAAGCGAATGCCGTGAAGCCGTACCCTTGTGAAACGTAGTTCAACAAGTTGTCCTTACCCAAAGCATTATAAAACGGGATCAAATTGCGGCCTGAGGTAAGCGAGACTTCACGCCCTTGGTCAAAGTTAAACCGGTTCATGAAAACCGTGAAGCCCGATTGAATGGGACGGTCGAACAAGTATGGTTCGGTGAAGCTGAAGGTGACGTCTCGAGTACGATCGCCGAGTTGGGAGTTGATGCCCAACGTCTCTCCCAGCCCGAGGAAGTTGTTTGTCGAATAACCGAAGCTGACGAAGCTGCCAGAAATACCGGACACACCACCGGACAACGAAACAGAGTTCTTGCCGCGTTCCTTCACCTTTAATGCCACGTCCACGGTGTTGGTGCGGGAATCGCGGGTGATAGTTGCCGCTTCCGATTCTTTCAACGCTTCAAAGTAGCCGAGTTGATTCAGGCGCAGAATGCTCAGTTCCCACAGGCGGGAGTTGAACATGTCCCCTTCGTCAATCAAGAGTTCGCGCCGGATGACCTTATCGCGCGTCGTGGTGTTTCCAACGAAATCCAGGCGCCGCACGAAAAATTGCTTGCCTTCATCGACACTCAACGTAAAGTCGATTTTGTTCTGGCCAGGAACGGGGTTGATGTCTGGCTCGGGCACCATATCGATGTACCCGAATTCCCCGTACAACTTGCGGATGTTCTCCAGCCCCTTACGCAGTTTCGCCGTAGTGAAAATGTCGCCTTCCTGCATGCCGAAGATGGGCCGCATCAAGGTCTCGGGAGTACGGAAAAGTTTTACTCCGACGAAGCCGACCTTATTCAGTTTGTATTGACCACTCTCTTCCACGTTGATTGTAAGGTTGGCGATCTTGCTTACTTTCTTCTTCGGATGATAAATCAGCGGGATGTAGAACTTGCCGCTCGGAACTTCAACGATTTCCACTTTGTGCTCGTTGACCCTGGTGGTAAAGTACCCCTTCTCCTGATAGAAGTTCCGGATCATATCTTTGTCTTGCTCCAGCTTGGTGGAGTCGTAGGTCTTGGAGAAAAGATTCTCCAGGAAGATAGAGTTCGGAATGCCGATAGGCCTGGAATTTTTCATAGCCCGACGGACAATGAGGTCGCTAAAAACTTTATTGCCTTCGATGTCAATTTTGCCGACTTTAACTTTGGGACCTTCGTCCACTATGAAATTGACTTCAAGCGAAGAAGGCGGAATCTGTTTCACCGTCGGTTCAACTTTGGCGTATTGCCGTCCACGTTCCGCGAGAAATTCCTTCAAAACGATGGAAGCGCGTTGCACCTTGTTCGGATCGTATTGCTGTTCCACCGACAGGCCGACTTTACGCTCTTTGAACCGGTCAAGGATTTCCGACACGGTAACGGATTTCGCGCCATCGTATTTAATCGAGCGGATGGTTCGGCGCTCGGTCACCACGAAGCGAATCAAGTAGCCGGTTTTCATCGGCTCTTTTTCTAAGACGATGTCGTCAAAACGCATCGTGTTCCATAGCGCCATGAAGTCCCTATGCAAGGTATCATCGTCGATCTTATCGCCTTTTTTGGAGAGGATCATGGCCCTCAAGGTGTCTTGAGGAACACGACGCGAGCCGCGGAATTCGATGGCTTCGATCACGTCATCCACAACTGCTGGCTTGGCCTCTTCGGCCGTCGGCTTTGCCGCCTCCGTTGGAGGCTTAGCGGCTGGAGCTGGGGGTTTAGCTGGCTCCGTTTTCGGCTCCTGAGACTGCGGAACCGTTTCGAACGGATTTACGGGTTTAGGCGCCGGGGTTTGCGGTGCCGGGTTCTGCGCCGCTGGCGCAGCTTGAGCTCCATCAGCCACGGGGGCAAAGATAAGAGCGGGAAGAATAGCGAGCTGGAGTACAGCTATCGATTTCAGGCATTGCAGCCTGCGAAATGTCATGAAACGCGAATTCCTTTCCACTCTGCGACTTTGCCATGGACGTGTCTAGTTCCAGGCGGGTTTCTACTTACTTGGGGCATTTCACATGTGCCCTCTTTTAATTTACTGCTGAAGCCCGAAGGCAACTTGTAGTTTAACTTAAGCTAAGGGCCCTAAACAATTTGCGGAGGCCTCTGTTTACATCCGTGAGCCGGCATTTTGGCGACGGTCTTTCATTTTGCCACACTTTTGGTCCTACAAAGTGGGGGAAGTTACGATTCCTCAAATGGGGGACGCGGTGGAGGCAAGGGAGGGGGTTGACGCAGCGGTGCGAGGCTTGGAACAACGGCGCGGCCAAACACATGAAAAGCAAGCTTTTCCGCGCGAATTGGAATGCGAGTAAGGCAAATCCCGAACAGAAACACGCCCAGGCCCGTGGCTGGTTGCGGCATCATTCTCGGAATATAGGGAGCAAAATTTTTCCAAAGTCCCAAGTTCATCCCCCAGTAACAGAGAGCGGCCCAAGCCAGGCCGGCGGCGAGGGTCAGCCAAAACCGACGGCTCCACCGCCACAGAGCGCCAAAAATCGCCCCCTCGACGCTCAGCAGAAGAAGATGGATTGAGATTCCGGACAGCGTGGCCCAGCCGGCCCGCATGCGAAAAGCATCCTGGCCGTAAAATAGAGTAGCCCAAAGATTTGGAAAGGCGTACCAATGCTGGCCCTGATAAACGGCATCGAGCGTGAACCACAGCAGAAGTAGAATCGCGCCGATCACTCCGGTTTCGAGGCCAGCGAGGAGACGCAAGATTAGCGGGACGGTTTGCAACTTAACTTAATTCTTTCACACGCGGCGGCAGGTGCGCACTGGGCGATGATACCATCGTCAATTGCCCATGGCTAAATCCGTCTCTCTTTTTGTCACCTGCCTGGTGGATCAACTATTTCCGCCGGTAGGCCTCGCTATGGCCGAGGTTCTGGAACGTATCGGCTACTCGATCGACTTCCGCCAAGCGCAAACCTGCTGCGGCCAACCGGCATTCAACAGCGGGCATCGCGAGCCGGCGCGTGACGTGGCCCGCTACTTCCTTGACACGTTCGAGGACGCTGAGTTTGTAGTTGTGGCCTCTGGGTCTTGCTGTTCGATGATCTCTCACCACTACGCGGACTTATTTGGGAGCGACTCCAAAATGATGGATCGGGTTCACGCCATGGAAGCGAAGACCTACGAGTTTTCCCGTTTTCTGTTGGATGTGGCTCAGGTGGACGACGTTGGGGCAAGACTAAATCGCGTGGCTACCTATCATGATTCCTGCCACGCGCTGCGTGAGTTGGGCATCAAGAAAGGTCCCCGTCAGTTGCTGAGTAAAGTGGAAGGATTAGAATTGCGCGAAATGCCGGTGGCCGAAGAGTGCTGCGGCTTTGGTGGAACGTTCAGTGTGAAATTCGCGGAACTCTCCGGCGCGATGGCCAACACGAAGATCGAGTCTATTAAACAGACTGGGGCTGACTTGGTCGTCTCTATAGACTCAAGTTGCTTGATGCAGTTGGAAGGAACTATGCGTAAACAAGGGCTCCCAATATCGACCATGCACTTGGCGGAGGTCCTGGCCAGCCGATGAGTATTCAAGAAACGCTCCAAGACAGCAAGCTGCAGCTTGCCATTTACACCGCCACGGGACGGCTGATGGATCATCGCGCGAACGCCATCAGTCCCGAGCTTCTTCCGCGCTATCAGGAAATGCGGCAGCATGCGCACGATCTGAAAAAGCACACCATTGAAAATCTTGACCATTACATGGAGGAGTTTGAGAAAAACGTCATTGCCCACGGAGGTAAAGTCGTTTTCTGTAAGGACGCCACTGAAGTTTCTGACTTCATCCTGCGTTTGGCCAAGGAACGGGGTGCGCATCTTTTCGTGAAATCGAAATCCATGACGTCGGAGGAGATCGACCTTAACGAACGGATGGAGCACCACGGGCTGGAGCCGGTTGAAACCGACCTGGGCGAATACATCATACAGCTAGCCCATCAAAAGCCGTATCACATTGTGGCCCCGGCGCTGCACATGACGCGCTTTCAGGTGGCGGACCTGTTCACCGAAAAACTTGGAGTGCCGCGCGAGGAAGTGATCGAGGAACAGACGATGATCGCGCGGCGTGTATTGCGGGAAAAGTTTCTGGCGGCGGATATCGGCATCACGGGCGCGAATTTTTTGGTGGCGGATTCCGGCGCGGTAGTTGTGGTGGAAAACGAGGGCAACGCCCGACTAACCTCATCTGCTCCGAAAATCCATATCGCGGTGGCCGGGATGGAGAAGCTGATTCCAAGGGCACAGGATTTGGCGGTGATGCTTGGCTTGTTGGGACGCAGCGCCACCGGGCAAGCGCTAACCTCTTATACGTCGATCCTGAGCGGGCCCAAGCGGCCGGGCGAGGTTGATGGGCCGGAGGAATTCTATGTAGTTCTTTTGGACGCGGGACGCACCAAGCTTTTGGAAGATCCAGAGAAGCGCGAATCCCTTTACTGCATTCGGTGCGGAGCTTGCCTCAATCACTGCCCGGTGTACCGCAAGATTGGCGGTCACAACTATCCGTGGGTTTACTCTGGGCCAATCGGCAAGATCCTGGCTCCACAGTTCAAAGGCTTGATGGCTGACCCGTGGCTGCCTTTTGCATCCAGCCTGTGTGGCGTTTGCGCGGAAGTATGTCCGGTGAAGATTGACATTCCGAGGGTGCTGCTGCAACTGCGTTCGGAAATCACCGAAGAAAAGCAGCGAACGAACCAAGGTGGGTTGGAACGACTGGCGTTCAAAGCTTTCGCTTGGGCCATGCGGCGTCCTTGGATTTACGAATGGGGCGGCATGATGGGCGCAGGCTTGCTTGGGAACGGCGGGCGTTGGATTTCAGAATTGCCGATTGCCCCTGGCCCGGTAAAAGCTTGGCTTTCACAGCGCCATTTGCCCGCCCCAGCCGTACGCAGTTTCCGCGAGCAATGGCGTGCGCGGAGGACGAAGTAATGTCGCGCGAATTCATTTTGGGACGGGTAAGGTCAGCGCTTGACCGTAAGACTGGGCAAGTGGTTCCGCCACCTCCACCGGTGTGGCTGCTGGATACGGACTGGACGCTGGAGGAGAAGCTGGCTTCCTTTAAAGAGAAGCTGGAGCGACTGGCTGGCGTGGTACACATGGCCGACTCGCCGGAAAACGCTCGCGAAATTGTGGCGAGCCTTATTACGGGAAAAACCGCCGTCGTCTCAAATGCAACCTTGCTGGCTGACCTTGGAATCACAAGGTTACCGGGAGTTACGGTTGCCGGCCAGGATAGCGAACAAAGCAGAAAGTTGTGCGCCGAATGCAGTTTTGGCATAACGGGGGCCGCCTTCGCTTTGGCCCAAACAGGGACCCTGGTGATGCGGGCGAATTCACAGGAGGCGCGTCTGGTATCGCTGCTTCCGCCACTTCACGTTGCCGTTGTGAGGAAGGAACAACTCATCGTGGATTTAGATGAGTTACTGACGAAGATACCGAAGCCGGTAGAAGATTCCAGCTCCATGGTGCTAATCACGGGGCCCAGCAGAACCGGTGACATTGAGCAGATTCTGGTTCGGGGCGTCCATGGGCCCGGAGTGGTGCACGTCGTATTCTTATGATTGTGGTTTCGGACGTTTTTTGCGAAAACCGAAAAGGTCCGGGCAGTGGACCGAAGGGTTTTTTTGAAAAAAGCAGATGGTAACTTTTGAGCCTTGCGGGAATTTGTTCAATAGGTCGTCCGAAAGGGACGGTGAACGCCCTTCATACCATCTTCCATCCGGCCCGTTAAAGTGATAACTGATCTGATTGGGCTTTACTTTCCGCACTGGATCGTTGTTGCGCGCAGACACGACGGCAACCACTGCGCTGCCATTCAGAATCATGTTCAATGAATTTTTGATGTGAACAACAAGCTTGACGAAATAGCCAATTGCAGCAAGAAAAAGAAGCAGGGCCGCTATCCGCATGTAATCGGCGGGTGCATCCAATCTTTGAATATCCTGGATAGCGCCAATCATGTGAAGATCAGGATTCTCGCGCAAGTAGGTCACCGGAATTTGACGCCTCGTATCGGCCATCAACTTCCATTCCGAAGGCACCACACGCGTGTACTCGCGGGGTTGAGAGTTATGAATGAAATAATACTTTAGCTCCGCCTTCAGATTGGGCCGGGGCGAGATGTCCCGCACAATAGCCAACGTTTCCACGCCGCGCTCACGATAAGGCTCAGACTGCCTGGTGTAGAAAAAGGCCGCGACGAGAAGTAGGAATGCCAACAAGCATGGCGCCGCGCAATACATCAGAAGTTGGGGACGATAAATCCTAAAATACTCACTCATGAAGGGAACTTTTACTTAATTATTTTTTGGCGTTTTGCATTCTGGGCCGGCAACCCAATCAGGAGGGCCGCCAATCCGGCGAAGGCAACCAAAGATAGCCACGCTTCCATTGTCGCATTCAATCCCGGTTTGGCGATATATGGCAAGCCGGCCAAGAAAGTTACGGCAAGAATAATTCCCGCGATCGCCTCTCCTGCAATTAAGCCGGAGGCCAGCAGGGTACCGGTTTCCTCGGCTTTTGCTTTGCTTTCGATTGTGGCGGACTTGAGGAATTTCTGGGCCACCAATTGAATGGCGCCGCCCGCGAAGATGGCCGCTGAGGTGTCAAACGGTAAATACATTCCGACAGCGATGAGCATCGGCGCTTTGGCCCCGCACAAAATAAGAGCGACACCGAGCGCGGCGCCGGCGCCCAGCAACCCCCAGGCCATGTCGCCATTGACGATACCCACGGCGAGTTGCGCCATTAACCCGGCTTGCGGCGCCGGCAAATCACGTCCGCCGATGCCGCCAGTGGCGAGGTTCGCTTCATGGAGCGCGATAATTGGACCCAACAAGAAGAAGGAGAGAACGACCACGGCGATGATCTCAACGACTTGCATTTTCCAAGGTGTGCCGCCGAGCAAATGGCCGGCTTTCAAGTCCTGCAGCAAGGAACCAGACGTGGAAACGGCGACGCAAACAACGCCCGCCACGCCGAGTACGGCAGCCACGCCTTCGGGTCCGTTAACGCCCATCGAAATCATCACGAGGGCAGCCAGCACTAATGCCGACAGCGTCAATCCCGAAGTAGGTTGGTTGGAAACGCCGACCAACCCGCCGAGGTATCCGCCAACAGCGGAAAGAACAAAACCAGCGAAGGCCATCACGATGGCGGCGGCAATCGCCGAAGGCCATTCCTTGGTGAACGAATGATAGATGCCGGCCAGGGCGATGGTTAACACAACCGAAATTCCGATAACCCATCGCGGGGGAATGTCCTGCTCAGTGGGGTCCAGGGTAACTGGCCCTGAGGAATTCCGTGAGGCGTTCCAGGCTCCGCGCAAGGATTCCACGAGCATTGCCCGCATGCTGAACAATGTCCGGGCTGCTGCCACTAACATCATGCCGACTGCTAATGGCCGTACGACGTTGTACCAGATGGTGAAAGAAGCCGTGGGTCCGGTAACTTTGTCGACGCCGCCTAACCGCGTGGCGAAATCGGGATCAAAAAAAAGAAGCAGGGGAATGAGGACCCACCAGGCGAGGACGCCACCGGCCACGGTGACTGAGGCGTATTCAGGTCCGATAATGTAGCCGATGCCGATCAACGCGGGAGACAGTGCGGGAGTGGCCCACGAGATGCCGCCGAGATGGGTTACTTTGCCGAGAGGCACTTTGTCGAAACCGAAATGTGTCACGACTGCTTTAGGAAACGGCAGGAAACCTTCGACCAGTTCCTTCATTACGGGAATTCCTTTGTCGCTTTTGAAGACTTGAATGAGGGCGCCCAAGGCCATGGAACCGAATACCAAGCGCGGTGCGGCGGAATCTTCCGCTTGGCCGGCCTTTACAATTTCGACGCTGGCCACGCTTTCCGGCCAGGGCAAATTTGCTTCAACACAGAGCGGGCGGCGGAGCAGAATGATGAAAAACACGCCGATCAAACCGCCGGCGCAGAGAATGGCGGAGGCCTCCCAATAGTTTGCCTTTAAGTTGGTCCACATGCCGGTGATGACGAACGCGGGCAGGGTGAAGATGGCGCCGGCGACTAGCGCTTCACCTACGCTGGCCGCCGTCCGGGCGATGTTTTGTTCGAGAACTGTTCCTTTGAACCACGGCAAGCGGAAGATGGCCATGGCGATTACGGCCGCCGGAATTGTGGCTGAGACGGTTTGTCCGGCTTTCAAGCCTAAATAGGCGTTGGCGGCGCCGAAGACCAAAGACAGGAACAGGCCGAGGATGACAGCCTTGACGGTGAGTTCGCGCGGAGCGGTATCAGGTTTCACGGATTCTATGGAGTGTACCGTATTCGTGTGTGACGCGCCGTATTCACGCTTCGTGAGTGGTTCCCGAACCTGAGCAGGGCGGACTTGGGTCCGCCCGCCGAACGGGCTTGGGCCCAACTATCCAGCGGATTTGTTACAAAGGTACAGATGCAAACTAAGAAACTTGGCAATAGCGATCTTGATATTACGTCCATTGGCGTTGGGGCGTGGGCGATCGGCGGCGGTGGATGGGCGTTTGGTTGGGGGCCGCAAGACGATAACGAATCGGTGGACGGCATCCGGGCCGCGATTGATGCGGGAATGAACTGGATTGACACGGCCGCGGTGTATGGACTGGGTCATTCGGAAGAAGTGGTGGCGCGCGCGCTGGATGGAATTTCTAAGAAGCCTTACGTGTTCACCAAGTGCGAGCGGACGTGGGATGCGGACCGGCAGATCATCAAATGCCTGAAGGGCGAATCGGTGAAACGTGAGTGCGAGGACAGTCTGCGCCGGTTGAAGCTGGACGTTATCGACCTTTACCAGATGCACTGGCCTGAGCCGGATGAAGACATTGAAGAAGGTTGGACGGCGATGGCGGAGTTGCAACGCGAAGGTAAGGTGCGGTGGATCGGCGTATCGAACTTCAACGTGGCTCAGATGAAACGGGCGCAGGCGATTGCTCCGATCACTTCCTTGCAGCCGCCGTATTCGATGTTGGTGCGCGGCATTGAAGATGAAATTTTGCCGTATGTGGGAGCGAACAACATTGGGGTGATTAGTTATTCGCCGATGCGGAATGGACTGCTGATGGGGACAATCACCCGGGAGCGGATCGCGGCGTTTCCGGATGATGATTTCCGGCGGAACCTGCCTGACTTCAAGGAACCGAAGTTGACGCAGAATTTGGCGTTGGCCGAGGAGTTGCGGGCGATAGGTGCGCCGCATGGACGGACGCCGGGAGAGGTGGCGATTGCGTGGGTCTTGAGGAGGCCGGAGGTGACGGCGGCGATTGTGGGGGTGCGGGGTCCTAAGCAGGTGCCAGGTGTGATTGGCGCGATGGATTTCCGGTTGACGGATGGGGAGATTGCGCGGATTGAGACGGGGCTGGCGGGGTGAAAGTTTCAAAACGCATGCTCGCTAAGACCATGCAAATTGCTGTCCGCAAGACTTCGACTCTAAGCCGTATCGGAAGGCGACGCCAAATCGTAATTTCAAAGAGCGTTTTCGACGCTATGCAACTCAAGGAAGCCGATTTGCTTGAGATCACCGCGAAGGGTGGAGATGTTTCGATGAAAACCAAGAAACGCGCCGATCCTGACGATACTCTCAAGGCTGAAGAGTCAAAGAAAGTTCGACACGCGTTGACACAGATGAAAGCCGGTAAGGGTGAACCGTGGAACCAGGTGAAACATGAGCTGGGGCTTTAGTGTCATGCCTGACGCTAAAGGGGTTGCCCGGTAGTGTTAGAACACGCTTTACGCGCACCCTCGATAAGATGGCGACTGACCCGTTTGAAGGAAATGTAAAAGCCCTCAGCGGCCAAGAATGGAAAAGCGTATTTCGGCGCCGGATTGGGGACTACCGGATTCTTTTCACGGTCAATCATCAAGAACAGATGGTTTTCATTCTTCGCGTACTAATTCGTTCCAACGATACATACGCTTAGTGTCATTGAAACCGCACCCCTCCCCATTGCCCCGGCACATGCACACAGAAAGTGGTCTGGCGAATCTGCGAAGATGCCACTGGCAGCCAGCGTTTGCACCGAAAACAACCCCGGGCCTATCAAACCCGGGGTTCATGAAACGGGCACAAAAATCAGGGTTCAAGGTTATTTAAGGAAGGTTCGCGTCCCTTGGCCGACGATGACGGTGGTAGGGCCGACTTCGGAGTAATACAGTGTGTTGCCCATATTGGCCACCACGAAGTTAGTCAAATAATTGGCGCTGCCCACGGTGAATTTGAGGTTGGCGGTACAATCGTCGCCCAACTCGTAACTTCCCGTGAAGGTGAAACGTTCGACCGCTCCGGCAGCTACCGCGCTGTACGTTCCTGTTACGCTGCCCTTTCCGTTAAAGGTTAGAATGCCGATTTCCGCTAAGGAGAAGACCTTGCCATCGACGGTAACCTGGCCATCTCCCTGGTAGCCGTAAGCGCCAAGAACCGTGGCTGACGAGCATGCTCCCTGGGCTTCAATCTTTGTGCCGTTACCCGATTCGGTGAATGCCGGGTCACGCAAAATAAAGGAGAAGTCGCTTCCACCGTTCACGATCACCATGTCGAAATCGATGGTTCCATCGGCATAGGTGGTCTTGCCGGTTGTGGTGCAGTCAGAACCAACAGCGTATGTGCCCGCAAAGCTGCCGACCGAAGTAACACCATTGTTTGTGCGGGCGGAGTAACCGGTGAGGGAACCCTTGCCATCAAAAACCATTCGGCCGACTTCAGAGTTTGTACTGGTTTTGCTGTTGACTGTTAGTGTGCCACTCGCAGAAAAGGCATACGGGCCAGACAGGGAGGCATTGGAGCACTCCTGAGCCAGAGCCAAAGATGAAAGAAAGAACGAGGCAAATACTAGATAATTTGAAGTCATTGAAAACATTGTATGTCGCCAAACACTTTTAGGTCAGTACGTGAATACCCTAGAACGGATCGGAATCCTACTCAAACTGCACCACTCCCCAGCGTTCCGGCACATGCATGTCAACCAAGCCCTGAGGCGACCAGACCCAGTTATCCTCCTTCAGACTCGGGATCTTTTCGTACTTGCCATTCACTATACGATGGCGCCACTCCACTCTTGAGAAATTGACGCGCCACTCGGCGCCGGGCGACGGCTTGGGTGCGGCAAAGTCTCCATGACGGAAGCCGGCCCATGGGAATGCGATCTCCAGAGTCCAACCGCGATCCTTGTCCGACGACTTGTTCAACGTGCCTCGCACGGCCACGGCTGTCTTGAGGCCAGGAATCTCCCAACTGTTGTCGGCCTTCCCTCCCTTCTTATAAGGCTTGGGCAGGAACAGATCCCATCCGGTGTTGAGGGCGTTCATCTCGAATTCGAAATAGTTATTGGTGTCGCCGGAGGGATTGAGGAACACTTCGAAATCGTTGTCGCGGAAGATGACAGAATCGTGAGCGGTCAGAGTCGCCCAAACATGGGGCTCTTCCAGTTGGGCTGCGATGTAGAAATACTTGTCATCCCATAACATTTTTACGCGGGTCTTGAAACGGGGCTTGGGCTTTGCGGCGCCTTCGATGTCGACGAACCAATCGGTCCACGCGGCGCGCTTCCAATCGGCCTCGGAGATGCGCCCGTCGATCTGCATTGAACCCGAAGCTCGCAAACATTGGTAGTGTTTCACCGGCTGGCCAAGCAAGGCTGTCATACTTAAAGCGGTTAGGATAATAACGCGAGTCATTCCCCGGAGCATAAAACATTTCGGATAAAATTGTAAGTACCGAACAAAGTTAAATGGACCAAGCAGCCCTCATCCGCGCAAGCCTTAATAAGACGTGGGAAGAGGTGCGCCCGCAAATGGAATTGGCATTGCTTGAGCAGCTGTCAACGGGAAAAGCCGCGCGGCAAACTGACATCAGTGATATGAGTCAAGCGGCCCGATGGTTGGATCAGGCGGAAAACGATCAGCAATGGCGCATGGCGTTGATTGAGGCAGCCGGCAAATTTTCCGAACGGGCGGCGCTATTCATGATTGAAAATGGCCGATTGTTGTGTGCCGCGCTGCACGGCGCTACGTCCGACACTTTGCCGGGGTTACCTATTCCGATTGAAGAGGCGCCTGCGTTCCGTACGGCCATCGAAACAGGCGAGCCGGTGGTGGCGCTTCGGCGCGCGGCGGAAATCTCTGAACCGATCGCCCTAGTGTTTAATGCATCTGGGATTAACAAAGCCTTTCTGATTCCCATGCGCACCGGTGGTAAGACTCCGGCTGTGCTCTATGCCGAAGGAGTGGACGTCCGGTTGCCGGCGCTGGAGCTTTTGATGCGTATTGCGAGTGGGTCTGTTCGTCCAATCAGCGATTTTTGGCGCAATCTATCAACTGCGGAAAAGCAAATGCACCTAAAAGCGCAGCGATTTGCGCGTGTGTCGGTTGCCGGCATGATACTGAGCCGTCCGTTGGATGTGCGCGCTGGACGAAAGCGTAGGGCCATCTACTCCGCTTTTCACGGGGAGATTGACAGGCTGCGGAATCAATTTGCCGATGAGTTTTTTTTAAAGTCTCGTAACATGGTGGACTATCTACACGTTGAACTATTGAGTAAGCTGGCGAATGACGACGCTACACTTCTTGGAGCAGAATATCCTGGCCAAATGCACTAGGGATCAGACCTGCAGATTGGGTTTGTTTGTACCTGCACACGGGCGTAACCGATTGTTGGGACAAACTTTACCTGGCGGGTTGATGGTTGTTTTGATGCTTTTCAGCGGCGCCAACATGACCGCACAGACGTGTGCCGAAACTGCACGGACATGGCGCAAGGCTGCCACCAGGACGGCGCTGGCTGCGTGCGTGGTGCAAAATATCGCACCGGCGCAATTGGCAATGGCGCAATCCGCGCTTGATTCCAATCAATTTGAACAAGCCGCCAAGCTGGCGCGTGCGGCCGGGGCAAAGCTAACCGGCGTAAAGGATGTCGCGGCGTGGATCGAAGCTTCGGCTCAATTTGGGCTTAAGGATTACGAGGCGACCTTAGCCGCGCTGCCGCCCGTATGGGCTACACGTTACCCGACACCGCTGTATGGCAAGGCTGCTTTGCTTGGAGCAAAAGCAGCCAAAGAAATTGGCGACACCGCTAAAGGAATTCAACTTTTGAAGCAGCACTCCGCCGAACTGACTCAACCACAGGGCGACTTCCTGTTCGGTGAATTGCAGTTGTCGGCGGGTGAGCTGACGGCGGCGGCCACGGCGTTCCAAAAGGTCTATTTCTATTACCCAACCTCAGCTGAAGCTGTGAAGTCCGGCGTGAAACTGGCCATCATTCAGGCAACGCTCGGCGCCAAATACCCGTCGGTTGGCTCTGCTACATGGCTTGAGCGGATCGGACGGTTGCTGCCTGGCAGGCCGGGCACGGCGCGGGAAGAGATTATGGCAATGTCCGGATCCTGGAGCGGCCAAGACAAAGAACTGGCCACGGTACGCAAGGGCGCGGCCGATTACTTTGCCGGTGCGCGGGAAAAAGCTTACGGATACCTTCAGGCGCTTCACGTGGTGAGCCCGTCGGCCGACGCAGAACGCTTGTACTACATGTTCGCGGCGGCCAAACGGCTGAATCGCGAGGCGGATATGCAGTTGGCTTTGAAGGAGCTCACAGTTCGGCACGCGACATCGAAGTGGCGACTGAACGCACTTACAGACGCGGGCTATTATTATCTAACGGAAAACCGCTACGCCGAGTACGAGCCTATCTATGCCGCCTGCGCAGAGTCGTTTCAACAGGAGCCGAAAGGCGCTTTCTGCCACTGGAAGCTTACGTGGAGCAAGTACCTGCGTCATCGTCCGGAGGCTACAGGCCTGCTTCGCGCGCACCTCGAAAAATTTCCACAATCAGAAAAAGCCAACTCAGCGTTGTACTTTCTTGGTCGCGATGCGGAACGGCAATCCACGCCCGACGTGGCCCGCGCCTACTACCAAGCTGCCGCCGATCAGTTTCCCAACACTTACTATGCAATGGAAAGCCGCCGCCGTTTGAACGATGCCAATATTCCGCGGACCACGGCCAATGCATCCGTCGCGGATTGGGCGGCGCATTTGGCGTTCCCGGATCGAAAATCCGCCGTTATGTATACTATTTCGCAAGCGGCGCAGTGGTCGCTTGATCGATCGAAAACCCTTGAATCGGCGGGACTGGCGGAATATTCCGAGACTGAATTGCGGGCCATAATTCGACGGGAAGGACAAAACGTTACACTGGCGACCTACCTGGCGGAATTGATGCAGCGGCAAGGTCAGATCGACAGGGGGATCCGCCATATAAAGGGTTCGGTACCTAGCTATCTTTACTTGGCGATGGTTGACACCGGAGAAAAATTCTGGCGCCTGGCTTTTCCAATGCCTTACAGCCAATCGCTGATCAAGTTTAGCGAAGAGCGCTCCATTGACCCGTTCCTAATGGCTGGCCTTATCCGCCAGGAATCGGAATTTAACCCCGTGGTGATCAGCCACGCCAACGCCTATGGGCTTACCCAGGTGATGCCTGCCACTGGCCGCGAACTGGCGCAGCGGCTAGGCATCCCGCGCTTCACGACAGCGATGCTGACGCGCCCGGAAATCAATCTGAACATGGGTACATATTACGTGCGCATGATGCTGGACTCACTGGATAATAACGTTGTGGAAACGTTGGCGGCCTACAATGCCGGACGTTCCCGCGTGATCAAGTGGCGCGCTTTCGGCCCTTACCGCGAGCCTTCCGAATTTATAGAAACGATTCCCTTCGACGAAACGCGCGACTATGTTCAAAGCGTGATCCGCAACGGCGAAACTTACCGACAGTTATACTCGAAGGAACGCGAATTGCTATTGGCGAAGAACGATCCCGTTTCGACTGCCATGCCGCCCGAACAGCCGGTGGCAGCTAAGCCAGCCGCCGCCAAACCAGCAGCGAAGAAAGCTACGAATGCTAAGAGAAAAGTTCAGAAGCGATAGAACGTCGCGGTTCACAGAAAGCGTAATCCGCGAGATGACGCGGCTGGCTATTCCGGCCGGCGCCGTCAATCTGGCTCAAGGGTTTCCAGACTTCCCCGCACCGGACCATATCAAGAAAGCCGCCATTGAAGCCATCATGGCCGAGCATAACCAATACCCCATCACTTGGGGCATCAAGCCTTTGCGCGAAGCTATCGCGCAAAAATACCTACTGCACCATGGCCTGACTCTTGACCCGGAACGCGAGATCACGGTGGTCTGCGGATCTACCGAAGGCATGGTGGCAACGCTGCTTGGCACGATGAATGAAGGTGACGAGGTGATTACCTTTGAGCCTTACTACGAAAACTACCACCCCGATTTGCAACTTTGCGGCGCCACTCGAAGATTGATCACGTTGCATGCGCCCGATTGGACTTTTGATCGCGAAGAGATGCGCAAGGCGTTCAACAAGCGCACCAAGGCCGTAATCATCAACACTCCAAACAATCCCACGGGGCGCGTTTTCTCCCGAAGTGATCTGGAATTCATCGCTCAACTTTGCCAGGAATATGACGCTTTATGCATCACCGACGAAATTTACGAGCACATAGTCTACGAAGGGTCCGTGCACGTTCCGGTGATGACGATCCCCGGCATGCGTGAGCGCGCCGTGATTGTAAACAGCATGAGCAAGACTTACTCGGTGACAGGATGGCGGGTGGGCTGGGTGATCGCCGCGCCGGATTTGACGGACACTATTCGCAAGGTGCATGACTTTCTGACCGTCGGGGCCGCAACGCCTCTGCAACATGCGGGAGTGCTGGCGCTGAACCAGCCGGACGAATTTTATACGGAGCTGGCTGGGCATTATAAAGGCCGGCGAGACAAGCTGATGAGACTGCTTACGGTCGCGGGCTTTCGTTGCTTCAAGCCCTACGGCGCCTACTACATAATGACGGACATTTCCGGATTCGGCTTTAGCGACGACACTAGCTTCGTTCGTAATTTGATCAACAACATTGGGGTTGCCGCCGTACCCGGCTCAAGCTTTTTTTCAGGCAATGGCCATGGAAACCAGATGGTGCGTTTCTGCTTTTGCAAGAAGTATGAGACGCTGGAGGAGGCAGGCAACCGCCTGCTGAAGCTCTCGAAATGAAGCCAGGATTCCTAGTTGAAGAACGCACCATCGAAGCCGGTGGCGAGGGCGCGCCGCTTCCGGTTAAGACTAGCCATTTGCTGCAGCTAACACTGGGAATAACCAAGGCCACTGAACAATCGAGCCTTGACGTTGTGATTCATGCATCGACCGATGGGAAGGAATGGAGTGCGAAGCCCATCGCGGAGTTTCCGCAAAAATTCTACAAAGGCGTATGTGCAATTTTGCTGGATCTGACCACGGCGCCTGAAGCCGCATTCCTTCAGGCCCGATGGAAAACCAACAGGTGGGGCCGCGGCCCGATGCAAGCGAAATTCGGCGTCTACGTTTTCGTCGACGAATTGCGAACGTAAAAGATGGCGCAGCCCTCCCCAGTCTGGCCGGCAGACGCCACCCTTGCAGCCAAATCGCAGCTGTCCCATTTCTTGCGGCTTACGGGTTTGCGCGATTTCACGGCATTGCATCGTCGATCGAAAGAAGATCCAACGGCTCTTGCTCACCAGATTCTTGCGTTCCTTAGGATTAAATTCCATACTCCGCTTGAATCGGTTCATGTCACATCCCTCGGCCTGAACGACCCCGGTTGGCTGATTGGCGGGACACTGAATGCGGTCCGTCTGATTACGGAGAATGCGCCACCCTCGCAGATTGCGCTTACCTGGGAGAATGCTCAAGGAGAATCGCGGTCATGGAGTTACCGGGCATTTGCGGCGGTTGGGCGGCGGGCAGCCTCAGCACTTGCGATGGAGCAAGAACCGATTGCCATTCCTAGATTGCTGACCCTTGAAACGGTGGCGTTCCTGGCTGGGGCAGCTCAAGTGGGACGGCATGCGACGCAATCAGAATCCGCGAGCTTTGGGGCGATTGATTCGTCTGATCTGCAACCGCACACAGTCGCGCCGGTGCTCTTGGCGCCTAACGCGCTTCTGCTTGATTGGCGCACCCATGGCGGGTTCATCATCAAAGCGGCCATCGACCTGGCTTTCGCCGGCAATGTGGCGCGTGGCACGCGCTTTGCGTGGTATGGCAATGATCCTTGGATGCTTCTAGGCGCACTGGCTTTAGGAGCAACGGTAGTGTTATTTGATCCGGCGGATCTGGCGGACCCCGAACGGCTGTGGTCACTCTGCGCGCATCAAAACATCGAGGTCTTAGGACTGACGCCGGAACTTGCACGCGCTTTGCCGGCTAAGCCAGGAGATAGGCATACGCTTGACCGCTTGGAGACGATTGTGGTCGATGGAGTACTGGAGCCGGAAAGTTACGCGAATCTGCGTAAGGTGAACGCGGGGCATATGGCTGTTCTGCAATACGAACACGGGATCCGCGCCGATAATTTACTGTGTCCGGTGGAACCTGGACTAATTTCAACGGCCTGCTTGTTTGCTTCTTGAGGCGGATGGCGCAAGCCGCTGGGTATCATAGGGGGCTGGTCAAACCACCAATTTAGAAACCGTGGCTTGGTCTGTATCCTGGACGGTATCTTAGGCGATATTTCTTAGCGGCGTCGCCAATTACCTCCACCGTGATCTTGCGAAATCCTTCATTGGGATTTGCCTGGGGATAGTAGGTAACAGCATAAGAATTACCCAAATCTTCGCGGATGTTTTCGAAGGCTTCCACTTGTTTCTGCCAACTGCGGGCGAAGTACGTCTTGCCCCCGGTCTTGCTTGATAGCCGACGGAAGACGCCACTCGAAATCGGATCCTTCGAAGCTTCACTGGTGGAAATTACGTAGATTGGAATGCCTTCGTCTTCAGCCACGGCGCGGACATCGTCAGGGGCTACCATGCTGGCGTTATCGGGTCCGTTGGAAAACACAATGACGACCTTTCGGCCAGGCACTTTCGCGGCGTCACGCAAGGTCAATAGTAGGCAGTTGTAGAGGGCGGCATCATCACCAGCCACGGCCTTGCGCAACCCGAAGATGGCGCCGTTGCGGTCACGCGAGAGATCGGCCGCGCGGTTTAGATTCCTGCTGAATGTATAGACGGCCACCGAATCGGCGCGATCCAATCCACGAACGAAATCGGCAATCGCGTCTGAGGCATACACGAATCCCCGATACATGTAATTAGAGGTATCGAAGAGAACGAAAACATTGGTGCCGACAAAAGCATCTGCTTTCGTATCGGGCCCAGCGGCTGCGGCATTTTCCGTCTGGCCCGCCATGGGCTTCAATGTACCATCGTCCATCACTTGCATGGCGGGTTTGCCGCCCTCCGCGAATGTGTTCAACTTCTGCGGAATGGAATCTTCAAGGATTCGGAAATCCTTGGGCTTCAAACCGTTTACGTAGCGGCCTTTGGAATCCTGCACGGTGAATCCAAGCACCACCATATCCACTTTGACGCGGAATACCGGGCGGCTGGCATCCTGCGCCAGAACCAACAAACCGCCGAGCAACAAAGTTCCCGCCAGGGCGGGTATCCATACTTTGCGAGCCAGTCTCACTCATTCCTCCTCAACAGCCTCAACGAGTCAAAATATTAATCGAGTCTAATTCCCTGCTCCGCCAATTGCAACCGTTTTACTTTTCTGACGGACATCGTTGCCTACCAAACGAAGACTGCGGAGTAACGCGGGCCAATCTTCCAAATGAGTAGCGAAGATTTTCTCCACCGTCAACTTGGTCCACTCGGGGATGGCGGTATTCAATTGCGACGGCCGCATATACAGCTCATCAGCAAGAGATGCATAGTACAGCAAGTTCGATTCCCAACTTTCCGCGAGAATTCGGCTTGAGTAGCCCATCAGAGTTGGAAAGGTGCGCAGTTCCAGCAATTCCGGACGGTAGCTGTTGGTAAGCGTTGGCTTGGGCGTGCCGAAAGCGCGCGAGAGCACTTCCAGCTTCACGGATGCCGGATCTTCCCTTTCAATGCGTCGCAATTCGTCGGGGATAGCGCCAGTGTAGGCGGCGTTGCGAGCCGTGTACAGTCTCGACAGGGAATAGCTTTCGGCTGGGGTTACATTCTCCCTGGCTTCAGTTAAGCGACCTTCGCTCAAGAGCGCGGAAACTTTGCGGGCGCGCGCCGGAGCGGCGTAGCCGATTAAGATTGAACCTACTTGCTTACGGACTTCTTCATTCAACGCAGCCTCAGCAAGAATCGAGTCCGCGTTGTGCAGATGCAAAGCGGCGAAGTGCATCTGCACCGGAGAAACGTTCCACCAGCGAGGAATCTTGGACGACTGAATCATCTGCGGCACCAGATCGCCCCAAATCAGCGCTTGTTCCCGTGACGGGATCAGGAAGTTCTGTTCGGCTTCCGCTATGGCGTAAGGCAGCCCTGCCAATGAACCAACCAGACGTCCCCCGGCGCTGGCGGGCCAACCGGTACCGACGACTTCAGTAGTCTTCCAAGTGGCCACCGAACCCTGCATTCCGATGAAGTCGTGACTGCGCACAAACAGCGGATTGGTGAAGATGATTTGGCCACCAGGCGGAGCGTAATGGGCGTACACCAAACCGACCATCGAATCGCGAAGGATGGGCAGAAGGCTTCCGCGAACGTCGGCTAACTTCGCAGGATCGGCGCCGGCTTTCTCGGCGGCGGACTTAAAATTAGTTTTGCGCTGGTTCTCAATATGGCGTTCCGTCCAGTAGCCAAACAGTAGTGCGTTCTTTTCAACGCCGCTTAGAGCAGCGCGGGGAAGTTGCACTTCCGTCAGGCGTGAACTAACACGGGTGACGATTGCCGGGTCTAGCTTCGCGCCTTTCCCTACTGCTTCCAGATGATCGGCCATGGCGAGAAGATGTTCGATGGAAACCAGCTTCTGTGCCTCGAAAATCCGAATGGCTTGCTGCTGCATTGCTGTTTGAGTTTCCGTATCGGTGGTCTTCGCGGCGCCGGTCAGCAAGTCAACCAAGCGGTCCTGCATATTGCCTGAACCCTCTGTTTGTTTGAGCAAAGTTCGCAATCCGCCGGAAGCAGCTTCAAATACATCTTTTTGACTCTTCGCTTTTAGATATGGCTCAACCATCGACTTCAACGCGGCATCGGCCTTGTCTTCGGGAATCGTATTCTGACGGACCAGGATTTGCCACATGGCGGCGAGCGACTGCATAGTTCCGGCGGCATCGGCGCGAACACCCTGATCTCGAATAGAGTTTATGGCCTGTATAGCGTCTACAAACTGATTCACAGTAGAATCCTGCAAAGCCGAGGTTTCATTGATCACCGCATACTGTGGGCTCAACGCTCTGTAATCTTTCACCAAACGGTCGACTGTGGCCTTCGACAGAGGCTCGGAGCGACGGCGATTCATGTCACTGAGCGCCATGAACATCTTCAACGGTTCGTTTTCGACAGCCTTGCGGCACAGCGCAAACATCGCCTCAATCACGTCATCGACATCTTTCCAACCGGCGGCTGCCTTTGTCAGCTTGCCATCGTACTTGCCGTGCGGATGCTTTAAGAACAGTTCCCTCCAGGTTTCAACCGCACCGGGCATGTGTGGCTTGCCGGTTGGCTCCATGCGCATGCGGGTAGTGAGCAACATCAAATCAGTATTTGCACGGAACACGGGGCGGGCCGGACCGGGGCTGGAAATCTTCCCTTTCAGCGCCGCGTAGAAACGCTTCATACGGGCTGTTTCTGTCAGGTAGTCGCGCAGGTTTTGATTGGGAATGCGGAGCAACGCGTCATAGTAGCTGCACAACCAGCCGTCATCCTTGGACATTAAGTTTTCGAAGAACTTTTCGGGGGTCGATACCGGAGCCCCTACTAATTCCGCCCAGACGGCTTCTGATTTGGGGGCGCCGGGAACGGCGGCCTTTCCATTCTCGATGTAGAACATGCCGCCAAAGAAGTCCAGGACATGGGCAAACGCTTTCAACCTTTGCACGCTGACGGATTTACGCATCCGCTCGGAAGTTTCCCGGTCCAATTTCGCCAAGCCCAAATACAGGCGGCAGAGCTGCGGGTCACCCAAAAAGGAATCAATGAATTCCTGATTCTGTTTCTCTTTGGCCGATTGCCAATACTCGGCGGCGAACAGAACCGGAATTTGTGTCGGTGCATAGCTAAGGCTGAACGGTCGGTTAGCCCGCAACGATTGTTCCAATTCGGCCAGAGGAAAGCCGGAATCGATGGTTAAGAATGCTTTGGTGGCATTCACGGTTTCAAGGACAACTTCAGCGCCGCAACCACCGCGCATGCGATAACCGATCACTTTCAGCACATCGCCGGTGACCGTGGAATCACATTGATCGATTTGGATAGCTTTCTTTTCACCGGCGAGTTTCGCCAACTCCCGAGCTTGGGCAAGGTAGCGATTAATCAGCTTGAGGTACTCCGTTGGTTCGAGCGATTCATTGCTGGATGCGGCCTGGTAGCCGTTGGTAACCACGTTGCGGGCCAGCGCGGGCAGCAGCTCGTCCGGCGACAAGTCAGGCGAAAGGGCGGCCATGCGGGCGAAGGAACGCAGCGGCCCAGGGATCTCAATGTACGTCCCCGGCGTCATAGCTGGCTTTGCATATATGGCGGGAAGGGAAAGAGTACCGCCACCAGCAGCGCGATAGTTTTCAAGGTGATTGGCAGCGGCGGCGTTGTCGCCCGCCAAAAGATCAAGGACAACTAAGCGCCGCGACAAGGCTTGTTTTTCTTGCTGATCGTTTGTGAGGGAGAGAAATGTCTCGTAGGCTTTACGGGCGCCGGTATCACCGTGACGATCAAGAAACTCGGCGTAAGCTTTCCAGGATCCAATACTATTGGGGCCTAATTTGACGGCGTTTTCAAGTAGTTCGCGCGCGGCATTTGGCTCACCGCGTTGCTTGAGTTGCCAAGCCTGCGTTCCCAGGTCCTGCCCCAGCGCAAATTGCAAAGCGACAGCGCAGGTCAGGAACAATTTAGCCATTGGGGTCCGTACAGTTCCTACGCCTTCGAATAACTTAGGGATTCTCATCGATAACCTCCGCCGACTTTACAGTTTCACTACTCTATCAAATTACGCTTCAGATTAGCAGCTTCCATGCGGTCCCGGGTGGAACAGTTAACAAGTTGGAGAATGTGTTTTGCCATCAAAGTGTAACGCAACAAACGGCCCCGAACCGGCGAAATTTATTGCGTCAAGAAACGCTACCGGGATTCTTTATAATAGGAAGTTAGGCACTTGCTTCCTTCACATCGAGGAAGGCCAGTAGCTGCTGATCTTTAACATTACTCAATGGCCACAACTACAGTAAGTTTACAGAGGACTGCCCGTTTTTACGACTCCACAATCGGCAAGAAAGCGGTAATGGCAATTACCGGACTAATGCTTTTCGGATTTGTGTTAATACACTTGCTGGGAAATTTACAGCTTTTCCTGCCATTAGATGCCTCAGGACGATACCCGATTGATATTTACGCCGAAAAACTTCAGCACTTAGGCGGCTTGTTGTGGATCGCCAGAGGCATCCTGCTGGGTGCTGTAATTCTTCACATTTGGTCTTCCATATCCCTTGCACGGACCCAGATGAAGGCCCGCCCAACCGGATACAGCAAAAAGGACAATGCGCATTCCAGTTACGCCAGCCGCACCATGTGGATCAGCGGGCCTATCATCGCGTGCTTCCTGATCTACCACTTACTTCATTTCACAGGCGGTCAAGTGCATCCCGATTTTCAGCCGGGCAACGTCTACCATAATGTGGTCCGTGGCTTCCAACAATGGCCGGCTGCGCTATTCTACATCGTTGGCATGCTGCTGTTGGGCGGGCACTTAGAACATGGATTTTGGAGCCTTTTTCAAAGCCTTGGCGTGAGTCACCCGCGTTACACGCCGATTCTGAAAATGGGGGCCAAAGCGTTTGCAACCTTAATCGTAGTAGGCAATATCTCCATGCCTGTTTCGGTTCTTCTGGGGATCGTGAAATAACAATGCACCTTGATTCCAAATCGCCGTCTGGTCCCATTGAGAAGCGTTGGGACGATTCCAAGTTTTCGAACAAGCTAGTAAATCCGGCCAACAAACGAAAGTATTCGGTGATCGTCGTCGGGACGGGGTTGGCCGGCGGTTCCGCCGCTGCGACATTAGCGGAACTGGGCTACAACGTGAAGTGCTTCTGCTTTCAAGATTCGCCACGCCGCGCGCATTCGATTGCGGCGCAAGGCGGCATCAACGCGGCGAAAAATTATCAGAACGACGGCGACAGTATTTACCGGCTATTTTATGACACTGTGAAGGGAGGCGATTTCCGCGCTCGGGAATCGAACGTATACCGGCTTGCGCAAATCAGCGTCAGCATCATCGATCAATGCGTTGCTCAGGGTGTTCCTTTCGCTCGTGAATATGGCGGCACGCTGGCGAACCGGTCCTTCGGCGGCGCGCAAGTGTCTCGCACATTTTATGCTCGCGGCCAGACGGGGCAGCAATTGCTGATCGGAGCGTACTCCGCTCTCTCACGGCAAATTGGAGCGGGCCGTGTGGAAATGTTCCCGCGCACCGAGATGCTGGACCTGATTGTTATTGACGGCAAAGCGCGTGGCATTGTGACGCGAAACCTAACCTCCGGCCGGACGGAAATTCATTTGGCGGACGCTGTTGTGCTGGGGACCGGCGGTTATGGCAACGTATTCTATCTTTCGACGAACGCTAAAGGATCGAACGCCACGGCAATATGGCGGGCCCATAAGCGGGGCGCGTTGTTCGCCAATCCATGCTTCACGCAAATCCATCCCACTTGCATTCCAGTTAGCGGCGACTACCAATCGAAACTCACGCTGATGAGCGAATCGCTGCGCAACGACGGTCGCATTTGGGTTCCGCTCAAACCCGGCGAAAAACGCAGCCCGAACGACATCCCGGAAAGCGAGCGCGACTACTATCTGGAACGCCGTTATCCAAGCTTCGGAAACCTGGTTCCGCGCGACGTGGCTTCCCGCAACGCAAAGAATTGCTGCGACGAGGGCCGCGGCATCGGGGAGACTGGCCTGGGCGTTTATCTTGACTTTGCCGACGCCATCAAGCGGCTGGGCAAGAACCTTGTGCGCGAACGCTACGGAAACCTTTTTGAGATGTACGAACGCATCACCGGCGAAGATCCATACACCGTGCCGATGCGGATCTACCCGGCCATCCACTACACGATGGGCGGGCTTTGGGTGGACTACCAACTGCAAAGCACTATCCCGGGATTGTTCGTCATCGGTGAGGCAAATTTCTCTGATCATGGGGCGAATCGGTTGGGCGCCAGTGCGCTGATGCAGGGGTTGGCCGACGGCTACTTCATCCTTCCCTACACGCTTGGCAATTACCTGGCGAACACCAAACTTGAAAACGTGGCGGCTGATCATCCGGCTGCGAAGCAGGCTCTTGACGGCGTGGATGTGCTGACCAAGAAACTGCTTTCCGTGAACGGAAAACGGACCGTTGACAGTTTCCATCGCGAATTAGGAAAGATAATTTGGGACTACTGCGGCATGGCGCGCACGGCCGAAGGATTGAGAACGGCGTTGAAGCGGTTGCCGGAATTGCGGCAAGAGTTCTGGACGAATGTGAAAGTCGCCGGCGAAAACGAAGAACTGAATCAGTCGCTTGAAAAAGCAGGCCGCGTGGCGGACTTCCTGGAACTGGGCGAATTGATGTGCCACGACGCGCTGGATCGGAACGAGTCCTGCGGCGGCCACTTCCGCGAAGAGTACCAGACCTCCGAGGGCGAAGCGTTGCGCGACGACGCTAACTTCAGCTACGTAGCCGCCTGGGAATGGAAGGGCGAAGGGGTTGCGCAGGCGCTCTGGAAGGAACCCTTGGACTTTGAATATGTGCACCCGTCGCAGAGGAGCTATAAGTAAATGCAACTTACACTCCACATTTGGCGGCAGAAGTCGGCCGGAGCCAGAGGCAAAATGGCCACATATCAAGTGGACGCGAACGAACATATGTCGTTCCTTGAGATGTTGGATGTTCTGAATGAGCAACTGATTAGCAGCGGTCAAGACCCAGTGGCGTTTGATCATGATTGCCGTGAGGGAATTTGCGGCAGTTGCGGTTTCATGATTAACGGTATCGCGCACGGGCCGCAACGAGGAACCACCGTTTGCCAACTGCACATGCGCCATTTCAAGGCGGGCGACGAACTGTGGCTTGAGCCATGGCGGGCCAGCGCATTTCCCGTGGTGAAAGATTTGGTGGTGAACCGCAGCGCCTTTGATCGCATTATTCAAGCGGGCGGATTCATCACAGCGCCGACGGGCAATGCGGTGGATGGGAATACGATTCCGGTGGCCAAGAAGTATGCGGACCGGTCGATGGACGCGGCGGCTTGCATTGGATGTGGCGCGTGTGTAGCCGCTTGTCCGAACGCTTCGGCCTCTTTGTTTACGGGGGCTAAGATTTCGCATTTAGGCTTGTTGCCGCAGGGGCAGCCGGAGCGGATGGAGCGAGCCTTGAACATGGTGGGGCAGACGCAGGAGGAAGGGTTCGGGAATTGCGGGAATATCGGCGAATGCGAAGCGGTATGTCCGAAGAGTATACGGCTTGAGGTGATTGCCGGGATGAATCTGGATTATTTGAAGGCGAGTGTTGTGTGGCGGCCGGCGGGGGAGGAGAGTGGGGCTGGTTGAGGGAAGATCAGCCTAGCCCTCACTAGATTCGGGGCCTGAGAGATAGACAAGCTGTTGATATTCGTCGAGACCGAATTTAACACGGTCCAGCCAGCCGCGCCGGCCAAGCAGATTTTTCGGTATTTGCCGTTCGCGAAGAAAAAGACCAAGGCATCCACTTCGATTTCCAAAACTGTCAGTTGGATGGAGTGTCCGAAAGTCTCGACACGTCCACCGGCGGATGCGAAGATCTGCAGAAGGCCTGACTCGATCTCAATTCCAAGGCTTTCTCCTACTGAGCGGGCGAACAAACAATAGCTGGCCCCGGTATCGACTACTGCCTCGATCACGACCCTCTCTTGCCCAAGCTGCAACGAAACGGGCAAGAAAATACCTTCAAGACGGTAATTATATTGATGAGATGTTAAGAAACCGGATGCAAAAGTTAGAGCCCCGCGGATGGCAACTCGGGCTCGCTCGATATCCATCGAATCAAGGTTCGCCACGACCTAAAGTCCGGCCCTGGTCACGGGCTTGTTTCTTACCGTTCGCGTACAGGAGGACCTCACCTTGTTTTGACGTCAATGGCGGCCCACTTTCCGCGAGGCGCCGGTAAATCAGAAACCGTAACTTGGACATGCTGTCGATTCGCTAAGGGAAGAGGATGCGCCAAACGCAACACGCCTGCTCATAAGTAGCTTCGAGTTGGTGTGTCATCTTGTTTCGATTGTATCGCAGGTAACAAAGCGAGTGAGATGCTTTTCGATCACCAGACTTCGTTGCCTACTTGGGCCCAATCAGGACTTCTTCGTGAAGATTTTCCGGGGTAATCTTCGAGAGTAGGCCTTCCAATTCGCAGCGGCGGATTGGAAGACAAAGCAATGAATCAAGCGCAAGTCCGGCGATTTAATTAACGTGGCAATCACTTTGTTTCGAAGCTGCTTCCGCTACCTGAGTAGTCGGGCCAGGGGGCCCTCCGCAGACCAGAGGGTCCGCCCCACGGCACACAGGTTTTTCCAAATACCTGGAGATGCTTCTTAAACTAGTTGCGGTCTGGGACTTAGTCTTCCATGGTCATGGTCGGGGCCTTAGGCATACCTGACTTCGCCACCCGCGCCTGCAACGCATCCGCCAACGCGTGAAATCCTTTGCCCTCCGCGTCGCCCTTACCCTTGAGCGCAATCGGGGCGCCACGATCACCGGCCATCCGAACTGCCGGGTCTAAAGCGAGCTCGCCCAGGAACGGAACGCCCATCGTCTGAGCCATCTTTTGCCCGCCGCCCATGCCGAACACATCGATGCGTTCACCCGAACCAGGAGCAATTAGATAGCTCATGTTCTCCACCACGCCCAGCACCGGCACACGTACCTGATTGAACATATTGATCGCCTTTCTTGCGTCTTCAAGCGAAACTTCAGAGGGAGTCGTCACCACAACCGCGCCAGTGATCGGAGCCGTTTGCATCAGCGAGATCTGGACGTCGCCGGTACCGGGAGGCAGATCGATGATCAGGTAATCCAGTTCGCCCCAGTCAACACTGCGCAGGAACTGTTGGATCACCGAGTGGAGCATTGGCCCGCGCCAAACCAGCGGCTTGTCCCCGGGGCTCAAAAAGCCCATCGACATCAAGCGAACACCGTGGTTGCTCAACGGCTGAATCCGCTCCCCGATGGAGTGAGGGTTCTCGCGTGTGCCCATCATCAACGGCACATTGGGGCCGTAGACGTCGGCATCCAGGATGCCAACTTTCAACCCTTGCGAGGCAAGTGCAATTGCCAAGTTCACCGAAACGGTGGTTTTGCCCACGCCACCTTTTCCGCTACCGACGGCAATCAGATACTTCACGCCGGGGATCGGCAGCTTTGGAACTTCAGTTTGTTGGGGACCCATCTATTCCATTCTATCAATCCAGCTCCACTGTGCTTCCGCGCGCGAAACAATTTTGGAAATATCTGTTTCAAGTAAATAACCCTTCTTCACCAGATCGGTCGCCGCTACGTGGATCTTTTTCATGTAATCTTCCCTGCCCTGATAGCGTTCTTCAACCGACAACCGAGGATCTGCCGAGCGCTGGCGCGAAGCCTTTGTCTTGGCGAACGGAATCCACGAACCCACCATGTCGTAGAGTTCGGAAGGCGCGCCAATTTCCGCCGACCTCAAATTCCAACCGGTATAAGTTCCCAGCGGAACCTGAAGTTCCGGCGAACGGAGCCCGCTGGTTTCGTTGCCATCGCGATCCACTTGCGGCAGGAGCGTGGGAAAGGCCTTGCCCACTTGCGGAGGATCCACGGTGACAATCCCCTTTGTCGCGAAATCGGGACCAAATTCGGCGCGATAGGCCACTAGCGGAGAATCAGGAAGTTTCACGCCAGGAATCTTCGGGAACTGCAACGCACCGGCGGCCACCAGTTGATCCTTGTCGATCCGGGGGAAACTGGAAGCCGGCGGCTGCTTGCCTTCCTTCAACCAATCCGTCATGCCAACCAGCAGGGCGCGCATGTGAAAACGGTAGTCGTTCACGTTCGGACCTTTCTGCGTCACGGTCGCGCGGCCTGGAGGAAACGAACCTGGACCATGCTGTGTGCCCGCCAGAAAATAGATGCGGGAATCGGCCCCAGGATCAACGTCCTTCTTTCCATCAATGGATGTATGGATCAACGAAGCAACGCGGCCCCAATATTCGTAGGAACCGTTGGTGTAGAAAATCTTCGGCCGCAACTCCGGCTTGCCGATGTGCGAAAGCAGACCGTCGGTGAGTCCGGTTTCCGGGTCGGTCTGATCCTGCTCGGTGAAGGGGAACATGTCCGTCGGGTAAAAAGTATTCAACATCCGGTGCCCATCGCGCGAAGCTTGCGCGAAGCGATGGTTGAAGCTACCCCGGCCACCTCCTCCGACATGAGCCCAAACGCCGTCGAACACTTTGCGTCCTTTCTCATCGCCGTTGAAGTTGTAGTAGAGGAAGGTTCGCAGGAAGCGTCCGCTTTGCGAAGTGCCAAATCCGATGGCCTGCTTAATGTGTTGGCGCTGGTCGCCCAGCAGGCTGGTTTCGTTGCCGCCGTACTTGAAGAATGAAATCAGGTCGCGCGTGGCGGCCATGCCCAGGCCGACGACTGCCGGGTCTTTGGCGATGTAGACAACATCGTACAGCTTGCCGGGCTCGAAGCCGTTGCTCATTTCCACGTGCGAAGGGTCGGAGAATTTCCAACTCGAACGCGGGATGGTGCGGCGTTTGCCTTCCGGTTTATCGCGAACCGTAAGCTGAGCGCTTTTGTCAGCGACGTCCGCCACTTCGTATGGAATGTGCTCCCTGTCGGAAAGCAGAAAGGACGTAACTTTTTTCTGCGGAACAAACTCGCTGCGTACTGTGCCGGTGATGCCCTTGATGGTTGGGGTAGTTAGGCGCAACAAGCCCGGGCGCGTCGGCACGTCGAATTGCCAACCCATCCAAACCAGAGTGTACCCTCGCTCCAGCAGGAATGCGTCGCCGAATTCGTTGCTCGCGCCGGCGCCCTGGTCGAACATGTTCACCGCGCCGCGTCCTCCACGATTCGACACTTCATAGAGCACCGTTCCGTTGCCCTTCGCCGGATTGGAAGGTTTCAAGACGTAGACATCAGCGGAAAACTCGACGAGTCCGTCTTCGTTGGTTGGAGCCAGTGCGATGTCGCGAATATTCTGGTTCGCCGGCAACTTGGGGTCGACCGTGAAAAGCGCTTTCGCCGTGATGCGTTCATAAGGTCCCGCTGAGCCAAATTCGCGACGGCTTTCAACATCCTGCCGCTCCCCCACATTCAGGCGGACAACTGCAGCCCAGTTATTGAAGGCAACGAGGCAAAGTAGAAAAACAAGCCGGAGTATCATTCCGACTATTGTAATCATGCGAGGGTGAGGTTGGCTTTAGCTTTTAAGTCGAAACCGGAAAATTCGCGCCTTGCAAGCTTGGGAAACGCAGCGGCGGCAATCATTGCGGCGTTGTCAGTGGAAAGCCCCGGCGTCGGGAAATAGACGGGGCACGGAAAGCCACCACGCCTGGCAGCTTCCCGCAAACCAGTATTGCAGGCCACACCGCCGGAAACGATGATCGATTGGGCGTCATGTTGATCGACCAAAATATGCAGCCGGCGAAGCATCTCTTCAATCACCGTGAACTGAAATGAGGCGACAAGATCCAGCGTTTCCTTCGGAGTGACCGCCAACCACTGTTCGGTTGATGGCCGGGAGTTGGTGGCAAGGAGCACCTTACGTGCGGCCAGTTGAACAGATAGGTCGCGAGCCTCCGTCCAACGAAGTACAGCCGTCTTGATGCCGCTGAAACTGAAATCCAGAGTGTTCCCCTTCATCTTGGCGAACGTAAATTTTACAGCGCGAGGGTTGCCGTAAGGGGCCAGCATATCAATCACCGGGCCTCCGGGATAACCGAAACCAAGAAGCTTGCCGACTTTGTCGAAGGCTTCGCCCGCGGCATCGTCCCGTGTCTTGCCCAGCAGCTTGTATTGCAGATTGGCATCGGCGTGGAACAAATGCGTGTGCCCACCGCTGACCACCAGAGCGATGGCGGGCAGTTGAACCGCAGCGTGTTCCAGCAGTACAGCATGGATGTGCCCTTCGATGTGGTTCACCCCGATCAATGGAATATCGTGCGCCATGCACAGCGATTTGGCGAAGGTCATACCGACGAGCAGTGATCCCAACAGGCCCGGGCCTTCGGTGACGGCAACGGCAGCCAGATCCTCAAGCCTGGTCCCTGATTTAAGCAGCGCCTCATCGACCACCGGCACGATGGCGCGTAGATGCTCCCGTGAAGCCAGTTCGGGCACCACGCCACCATATTTGCCATGCACGTCAAACTGGGACGCCACTACACTTGAAACGACCGTCCGCGCATCTTCCACCACCGCCGCGGCCGTTTCATCACACGAAGACTCAATGCCTAAAATTCGCAAGTTGCTATCCTGAAAGTTGAAGCTTTCTGACTTCCATTATGACCTTCCCGAGCATCTGATCGCCCAGCAACCTCTGGAACAGCGGGCCGGGGCAAGGATGCTGGTGGTCCATCGCAGCGAGGGCCGCTGGGAAGATCGCAAGTTTTCCGAGTTCCCGGAGTTTGTAAAACCAGGCGATTGCTTGGCGATGAATAATTCGCGTGTCATTCCTTCACGCCTTCTTGGAAATAGACCGGGACGAACAGGACGCATTGAAGTATTCCTCACCGAAGCGGTTTCGGACGAGCGTCGCATCTGGAAAGCGTTGGTCAAACCTGGGCGCAAGCTGGGTATCGGTGATCGTGTCGACTTTTCTTCAACATTTTCCGCTGAGATTTTGGATCGCGGCGAGCATGGGGAACGGACAATACGGTTGGATTGTGAAGACGTGGACGTTGCGCTCGACGCATCGGGGCATGTCCCGTTGCCGCCCTACATACACCGGTCAGATACGCTAAACGACAAGGAGCGGTATCAGACGGTATTTGCTAAGGACCCCGGGTCTGTTGCGGCTCCTACTGCGGGGCTTCACTTTACACACGAACTTTTGAAAGATTGTAGGGCCCGAGGCGCCGAGACAGCTCAGGTGACATTGCATGTGGGTCTGGGCACCTTTCAACCAATTCGCGAAGAACGGATCGAAGACAACCATTTGCATCACGAACGGTTCCAAATTGCGGCCGAAGATTGGGATCGAATGGAAAATGCGCAACGGGTGATTGCGATTGGCACCACTAGTGTTCGCACGATTGAGACGGCGGCCGGTACGCGCAAGCTTTCCGGAACTACGGACATTTTCATTTATCCGGGTTACCAATTCCTGCGGGTCAATGCATTGCTGACCAATTTCCATTTGCCGCAATCGAGCCTGCTGTTATTGGTATGCGCCTTCGCGGGACCGGAGTTGATGATGGCTGCTTACCGGCATGCCGTGCGGGAGCAGTACCGGTTTTTCTCATACGGTGACTGCATGCTAATCCTTTGATTCATGCGCCGATCAGATGCAACAATACGTTGCGCCGATGGGGATGCGCCCGATGCTCAAACACATAAATGCCCTGCCATGTCCCCAACCCAAGTCGTCCATCGACTAGAGGAATAGAAAGTTGCGTCATGGTTAGAGCAGCGCGAATGTGGGCCGGCATATCATCGGGCCCTTCACACGAATGGCGGTAGTGGCGCCCCTCTGGCGCGATCCGTGAAAAGAAATCATTCAAGTCAGCAATTACATCGGGGTCGGCATTTTCCTGAATGGTTAAAGAAGCCGAGGTATGGCGAAGGAAAACTGTCAACAGCCCAGTTGTCATCTGCTGCTCTTGCAGCCAACTTTCAACGTGCCCAGTAAATTCGTACAACCCCTTGCCTTTGGTTGCAATCGACAGTTGCTTGGTTGCTTGCCGCATGCCCTACTTGACGAATACCAGTTCCCCGAACCTTTCCGGCCAATGTGGATTCGCCTTCACCATGCCTGAATCGGACCACTGGCTGAGCCTGCGATTGGGCTCCGTGCCATCCCAACGATTCAAATTTGCTCGCCAGATCTCACCGGTCTTTGGAGGCAGGCCGTTGCCTAGCTCCTCGAAATTTTCCCAAGGGATGGCGACCTCAAGCGACCATCCTTGATCCTTGTCAGACGTCATATTCAAAGTGCCGCGAATGTTCGTCGCCAACTGCACCCCTCTCATGTCGAACCGCTTGATCAACAGTTGCGGAAACGAATAGAAGTAGTCGTAGAGAGTCCCCCGGGCATTCATTTCCAAACCGTAATACAGATTGCGATTCTTGCCGGGGAAGATGAATAACTCCACGGCATCGTCCTTGTATGTTGGATCGTCGCGCTTGTCGTAGTGCGCAACTACGTCCGAGTCTTCGGCATCGTATCCGACGTACAGATTCTCGTCATCCCAAAGAAGCCGGGCAACCGTTTTCTGCTTTGCGCCAGTTTGAAAATCCCAAGGGAACTGGAACTCCACCACGGCGGCATCTTTCCAGGCAGGATCATTCAACTTACCGTCGATAGTAAGTTTCCCTGATGCGCGGTGCACCTCCATTCTAGGTATCGGCTTCAAATTGGGACGCAAATCATTTTGCCCAAATAAGGGCAAGATCAGCATAAGCGAGAAAATACGCATCGTGAACTCCTAGCGAATTGAGACTGTAACTCCGGCCTGGCTACTTGTTCCGCCCATTTTGACAATCAGCGGTATGGCCGCCCCAACAGGCGCATTACTGGGGACCCTTACATTGATTTGCAGCAATCCCGCGGTAAGTCCCGGAGCCCCGCCTGCATAGATGACTGGGGCATCAGCTCCGCCGATTGTCGCTGTTACCAAAGCCCCAGGCATCGGCAAGGGAGCACTCGTCAACTTGCCATCGACGCCGACCGGATTGGTTTGTCCTTCGCCTGTTGCGAAAAGGGTCAGGATGGAATTTCGGGCGACGGCGTTAACTGCCGAGTTGAAAGAATTGTCCTCATTCAACGCAGCAGCCTGCCCAGAGCCACTGGAGTTTGCCGTAAAGATGCCCGGGGCCGTGGCCACCACCGGAATCGGAATGACCGGCGATCGTTTGCCTTGATACTCCACTTGAAGCTGTGTGCTAATCTTGCCCGCGACCGCGTACGGAACGATGGCGCTAATCTGTCCCGACGAGGTTGCAATCATCGGCGAGGCGATTCCGTCAAACAGCACACGCGTTTCCCCCAGCGTGGTGTCAATGGAACCTTGTGAAGTTAGCTTGGCGGTTAGGGGCGCAGTTGGTCCAAGGCCTGCTCCGAAGATAGTGACGATCAAGCCGGGCGAAACCCCCGTTCCAGCGGCGCCGAAGCTGGCGGCATTTACCAATCCTGCCGCCGTAATAATTGGAGAGTTAGGGGACAAGGTGATGACCGCTGATCCGGAACGAGTAGTATCCGCGACACTAACCGCCCGCGCCGTTATGGTTGCGGACGCGTCAATTGCCGGAGGCGCTGTATACAAACCCGCCGACGAGATTGACCCAAGATTCGGGGTAAGAGTCCAAGTCACTGATTGGTTGACGATGCCAGGTAGAGAAACCGAGAACTGCTGGCGTTGCCCAGCCGTCAAAGTTGCTGTGTTGGGCGTAATCGTAAGGCTTGCGGTAGGAAGCAAGGTCACGGCCACTTCGGCGAACTTCGAGGGATCCAGGACGCTGGTGGCAGTGACCACAACGGTTTGCTGCTGGCTGATGTTGGTTGGCGCCGAGTAAAGTCCGTTCGAATCGAGCGTGCCTACTGTGGGAAACAACGTCCATCGAATGGCAGGATTGATTGCCGCGTTCAATATGTTCGCGCTAAATTGGACACGTTCGCCGGGGCCAACGGATATTGTTCCAGGTTGCAGGGAAACAACCACCTCGGAAAAACGTGCGACAAACCCATCGGAGTCACCAGCTGCTTGCAAGCCAATCACATTCTGAGTGGTTCGAAAATCGGAAGATGTTGTGACACCGGCGAGATAAATTCGTCCACCATTAACGGCAACCGCGCGGCCGCTGTCGTTCCCTGCCCCTCCAAGTTGCGAGGCGAACGGAAAAGCGGTTCCGTTGAAATTCACCTTGACCACGAACGCGTCGAGAGCCCCTCGATTTTCAAAGCCTCCTCCGGTTACATCGCCTTTCAGTGGAAAATCAATCGACGATGTTTCACCGCTGACAAAGGCATTGTTGGAAGAGTCCAATGCGATTCCGAGTCCGGCATCGTCGCCAGATCCCCCCAGATAGGAGGAATAGATGAAACCGGTTCCGCTTGGATTGAGTTTTGTGACAAATGCATCGGGAAGAAAAACCGCTGTGGGTTGAACAGCATTTTGGGTTGTGGGGAAGTTGCTTGAAAACGTTTGCCCTGTAATGTAAACAGCCCCTTGTGAATCAACAGCAATTCCGTTGGCGAGATCGCTACCATCTCCTCCGAAGTAAGTGGAATATTCAATTGCGCCGGAGCCGGAAATCTTGCTAATGAACGCATCAGAAATTCCATTTCGAACCTGCTGGTAGGACCCCGTTGTCGTCGGAAAATTATCGGACCGGGTTTCGCCGGCTGCGTAAACAGATCCTTTAGAATCCACGGCTATGCTGTTCACGGCGTCGAATGCAAAACCGCCCAGGTAAATGGAAAAAAGAAATTGCGTACCGTCGGGACCTATCTTCGTGACGAATCCGTCACCGCCACCCCGCGGCGGAAAATCGGGATTATTGGGGCCAGGGAAATTGGTGGATTGCGTGGTTCCGCCAACGAATGCGTTTCCTTGGGCATCTATGGCTATGGCCTTCCCATTGTCGGAAGCCGAGCCCCCAATATAAGTGGAGTAGAGCAATCCGTTCCCCGCGGCATTCAGATGAAGGGCAAAGGCATCGGTAACGGCGCTTCCGCCATTCAAGCGAGACTGCGCTGCATTGGCGGAAATTGGAAAATTGGTAGACGCTGTTTGTCCGGTTAAGTAAACCGTCCCAGCGGAATCAATGGCCATGCCGTTCGCGGATTCTTGCCCGGTTCCACCGATATAGGTTGCGTAAATAACGGCATTGCCGGTTGGATTCAGTTTCGCTACAAAAGCATCCAGACTGCCTCTATTCAATGCCCCTGGCGCGCTCGGAAGGTCAGTGGAGGTGGTTGAGCCGGCAACGTACAAATTGCCGGCATCGTCGGCGGCGATTGCGTTAATTTGATCCGCAAGCGCGCCGCCGAAGTAAGTCGAGTAGCTAAGCACAGGATCGATGACCAAGGGCAAAGACTTGTCATAGGACCCAATGCTCAACCCATAACGGTTGAAGCCTTTCTGCTGATAGTGGGCCGGGACACGGCATTGAAGGGAGCCCATCTGTTGATAGGCGACCGGCTTTTTCAGAGTGAAAGCCTGGTCTAAGACAAGTTCTCCGCTGCTATTAAGGTGTATGTCATGGGCAGACCCAAGATCCATTTCGAAGATGCTGGCATTCGCGCCGGCGGCAACTAGAATATCGAATTCCAATGTCCCCGCCTGACCGTAGAAAACCAAGTCGACTCCAGGATAGATGCCCTTCGCTTCAACTTTTGAAAAATGGGGAACATTGCGACGCCACTTCTTCGGATCGTTGCCTGTCAAATAATTAGTGGCGCCTTCCTGTTTTTCAACGGCGCTGGGCGCGGAGAACGATGAATGTCTCCATCGAATTGGAATGCGCCGATGCCCCACATCCAGATCGATTCCGTTTGGAAGGATGCTAGCCTGATACCCTTTGCCGCGCGCAAGATAACGGCTGGAACCGGGCAAAGGCTCAAAGAATAGCGGCATGGAAACGGCTGATCCGAAGACCATTCCCATACCCAGCAGGAAGTTAAGCAACAACAGTCCGCCTCGAAACATGATTTCCTCCAATAGATTGGTAGACAGAGAGTGTAGCGGATTTCAGCGCGCGACCGAGTCTTATTTTGCCAGGAAACGGGCAATGAATCCGGTATCGAAATCGCCTGCCTGGAACTGCTCATCCGCGAAGATGCGTTGATGCAAGGGAATTGAGGTATGAATGCCCTCCACCACAAAGGTATCAAGCGCGCGGCGCATACGGGCCATAGCCTCTGGGCGATCCTTTCCATGAACAATCAATTTGGCGACCAGCGAATCGTAATAGGGCGGGATTACACAATCGGTATAGGCAGCTGTGTCAACGCGCACGCCAATGCCGCCAGGCAGATTCAAGCCGGTGATGCGGCCTGGTGAAGGCGTGAACGTTACGGGATTTTCCGCGTTGATGCGGCATTCAATGGCATGTCCGGTCATTGTAACCGGGCCGGACAAAACGTTCGACAAAGGCTCGCCCATGGCGATTAGGATTTGACTCTTGACGATGTCCACTCCGGTGACGAATTCTGTAACTGGATGTTCCACCTGCACGCGGGCGTTCACTTCAATAAAGTAAAGGCTGCCGTCCTCATCCATTAGGAATTCGACAGTGCCGGCGTTGGTATAACCAACGTCAGCCATGGCCTTCTTCAATGTGTTGCCTAAGCGTTCGCGCAATTCCGGCGTGACCTTCAGCGAGGGCGATTCTTCAATCAACTTCTGGTGGCGCCTCTGAATGGAGCATTCGCGCTCGCCAAGCACCTCCACCTTGCCATGCTGATCAGCCAAAATTTGAAATTCGATGTGACGCGGCTTGCCTACATATTTTTCGAGGTAAACATCGGGGCAGGAAAACGCTGCACCCGCTTCTGATTGAGCGGAAGCCAACAGCGAAGGTAATTCGTCCGGCGTTTGCACCACTCTCATGCCGCGGCCACCACCACCAGCAGAAGCTTTCAATATGACTGGATAACCAATCTTACTGGCGATCTCAACCGCCTCTTCCGGACTCTTCAAAATGCCTTCGCTGCCGGGAAGAATGGGAATGCCAGCCTTCCTCATCGCGGTGCGAGCATGTTGTTTGAAGCCCATCGCGCGCACAACGTCGGGCTTAGGGCCAATGAATTTTATGCCGCTAGTTTCGCAGACTTCTCCGAAATCGGCATTCTCGCTAAGGAAGCCATATCCAGGATGGATGGCGTCCACATTGGTGATTTCCGCGGCGCTTATCACACTAGGAATATCCAGGTAGCTGCGGGCGCTCTTGGCGGGGCCAATGCAAACGGCTTCGTCGGCGAAACGAACGTGCAAACTATGGCGGTCCGCTTCCGAATAGACGGCGACTGTTTTGATGCCCAGTTCCTTCGCGGCGCAAATTACGCGCAGGGCGATTTCCCCGCGATTGGCAATCAGAATTTTACGAAACATCGTTGAAGGGGCCTCAATGCGGCTTGACGAGGAACATGGTTTGGCCATATTCCACGGGGCTGCCGTTCTCCACCAAACACTTCACGACCGTACCACCGATCTCCGCCTCAATTTCGTTCATCAGCTTCATCGATTCGACGATACACAAAACTTGCCCAGGCTTGATCACCTCGCCGACGTTTGCAAACTTAGGGCTGTCGGGCGATGGCGACGAATAGAAGGTGCCGACAATCGGCGATTTGATCGGCGTTAGCCCTTCGTCCATTGGCGCGGGCGATGGCGCGGATAGAGGTGGCGGTGCGCCGGCGGTTTGATAGAAATCAGGCGCGGCGGTCATAACCATTGGCTGCGCAGTCGCAGCCTGCGGAACATAAACCTCCTGCGATACGCCACCTCGCTTGATCTTTACGCGATCCTCGCCCCGCTGGACTTCCAACTCGGCAATACCGCTGTCGAGTAATGTCTGAATTAATTCGCGAATCTCTTGGATGTTCATCCTTGAATGTCCGATTCTACTCCAAATCTGGTAGTAAATGTCATGCTAGTTTGATCTTCAAATCTCACAGGACGAGCATATCTTTTGAAGTGGGGGTCAAAATCTCCGCACCGTTTTCAGTAACAAGAATTGTGTCTTCAATGCGGACACCTTGTTCGCCCTGTAAATACGCACCCGGTTCGATAGTGATCGTCATACCGGCGCAAAGTTTTGTATTCATTTTCCGGCCAACACGCGGTGGTTCATGAATTTCCAACCCCAGACCGTGTCCCGTGGAGTGCGTAAATAATTTATCCATTCCGTGGGTTTGCAATACTTGTCGAGCAACGGCGTCCACCTTTTTTGCGGCGACCCCGGGTTTTACCGATGCTTCAGCAGCTTCAAGCGCCTCAAGCACCGCCCTGTAATGGGCTTTGGTCCTTTGCGGAGGGCGGCCCAGGTGAGCCATACGAGTCATATCACTCGCATAACCAGCCCAAAATGCACCCATATCTATTAATAATAGCCCATTGCCGTCGATTTTCACATCCCGCGGACGGGCGTGAGGCAAAGCGGAATGTTGCCCGAAGGCGACGATCGTATCGAATGCCGGCTTTTCGGCGCCCATCCTGCGCATTTGGTATTCGATTTCCGCAGCTAGGTCGCGCTCTGTCACGCCCGGTTTGAATCGTTTCATTGCTATGTCAAAGGCTTGTGAGTTGATCGTAACAGCTTTGCGAATGTTGGCGATCTCATCAGGACGCTTGATCATGCGCAGCTCTTCGATTAGAGGCCCCATGCCTTCCATCTTCGCTCGTTTGGGAAGCAAGGAGGCGACAGCGATTTGCGATTGGTACCGAATAGTCTCATTTTCAAAGGCAACGAAACCCATGCGGCTTAGCCACTTCTTCAATGCGTTTTCAAGTGGACCCTTGACGATCCGTGTGCGCCCTGGGAATTCCTGGCCGGCTTGGATCGTATAGCGCGGATCGGTAAACAGAATCAGTTGGTCTGGCAACACCAGCACAATGGCATTGCTTCCGGTGAACCCTGTGAGGTAACGCACGTTTGGAAGCGACGTAATAACGGCGGCGTCCCAGTGCTTAGCGGAGAGAATTGACGTCAATAGATGCGGCATGTTCGGCCTGGACTAGAGCGACAGGAGCAACTTTCCTGTTGTCTTACGGCTCGCCAGATCGATGTGTGCTTGCCCGACTTCCTTCAAGCTATAGGTTCCGCCAATATGAACTTTCAACTTTCCGCCGGCAATCCAACCGAGCACGTCACCGGCGCGCCAGTTGAGTTCCACCTTGTCGGCGCAATGATGGGCGAGCGTGGGGCGAGTCAGGAATAGCGAACCCTTGGAATTAAGCAGAAGGGGTTCCACGGCAGGCACCGGGCCACTAGCATTTCCGAAAGTAACCATCATTCCCCGAGGGCGCAAGCTATCAAGGCTCTTTTGGAAAGTGGAGGCGCCGACGGAATCATAAACTACATCGACACCTTTACCGCCCGTCAACGCTTTGGCTTCGGCGGCAAAATCCTGCTCGTTATAAAGAATCACATGATCGGCGCCGGCCGCCTTGGCTTGTTCAACTTTGGCAGCAGAGCCGACGGTGCCGATCACCCTCGCGCCACGCATCTTGGCCATCTGAACGGTTAGCTGACCAGCGCCACCGGCAGCCGCGTGAATTAGCGCCGTGTGACCAGCCGAAAGTGGAAACGTGGAGTGCGTTAAATAGTGGGCTGTCATGCCCTGGAGCATCGCCGCGGCGGCAAGATCGAATCCGACGTTGCTGGGAATCTTCACCAGCTGCCAGGCAGGTACAACCGCGAATTCGGCATAAGCGCCGCGTTGCATGGCGTACGCCACGCGATCGCCCACCGAAACGTCCCGGACCCCTTCACCAACTGCTTCCACGACGCCGGAAGCTTCCATTCCCGGAGTGAACGGCAGATCGGCTTTATACAGACCTGTGCGGAAATAGATGTCGATGAAGTTGACGCCAATGTTGGCGATTTTGACGAGCGCTTGACCGGGGCCAGGTTGCGGAACGGGGATTTCCGCCAATTGCAATTTTTCAGGACCGCCGCATTCGGCTACTTGGATCGCCATCATGGTTCGATTAGACATTTATCCATGGTAGCAGCGTCGGTCTGGAAGGCGTTCGCCCCGTCATTGGGTAGGCTTTGAGCTTTCGGTGAAGATCTCGACCCTGAGCTTAGCCGTTGGGCTTAGCGGCCTTAGGTAAGTTAGCAGGAGAATACAATCGGCGACAACGTGTCAACGCCTTCGCGGACGAGAAATGCTTCTCTAAACGCGGCGCAAGGCAGTGGCCCCAAGTGTGCCGCTTCTATTTTTGGCATTATATTACCAACCCTCCCGGCGTTCCATCGAGCGGGAACGGCTGCACCTGATATGAACGCCCCTCCGAGTTGTGAAACATCTATTTCAATCCACACCGCCTCTCTCCATTCCGAACGGTAAGTAACGAATTCCCTCCACGTACTGTTCGGAAACACGTTCGAGTACTGTGCGGGATCAAAGTCTCGAAAGTCAAAGAGGCTGACACCGCCGAGCGAGTGTACATATGGGTAATACGCGCTTCCCTGCGAAGTGCTCCAAGCGGTGGGCGCTTCATTTAGATACTGCCTGACTGTTACGTCAGGCAAAGGCAAGACCACTGCGCCGAAGACCCGCACCGCAGCTTGCTAACAAGCATGGGCCAGACTCGGATCCACCTTCGCGGCGTCGAAATGCTCAAGCCAAAATCCACCGATGCGCACAGTATCCATAGGACAGACTGGCAGTATTTTTTCCCCATGGCATTTTGGTGTTCCACAGGCATCACGTAGCTGGCGCCGCCAACGGACGGGCCGAACTATTCCGATTGTGGCTCAAACCCATCCTGGGACTGTTCACCATCTGGGCTGTATAACGACCTTAGCCAACAGAAAGCTCTGATCTTTCTCCTTGCCAACAACAAGCGTTTGCCGATCACCACCCGAATCTGAGACAATCAAATTGCAGTTCATCGCAATTGCAGTTGCTCGCTTACGGAACTGATCGTTCCCGAAAGCAGCGTTCGAGTTATGTTGAGGAGATTTTAGTAGTGAGAGAAAAAGGCGTCGTGAAATGGTTTAATGCCGCGAAGGGCTATGGCTTCATTCAGCGGTCAACTGGAGAAGATGTGTTCGTGCACTTTAGCGCGATCCAGATGAATGGATATCGTACCCTCGAGGAAGGATTGGAAGTAGAGTTCGAGGTCAAGACGGGCCCTAAAGGCCTGCAGGCTGAGAACGTCACGAAAGCCTAATTTCCTCACCAGGAAGGCTTCGTAATCGAGGATAGAGAAGGCCGCCTAACGGGCGGCCTTTTTCTTTGTTTTGTTTCAGTTGAATTCTTCCTACCTTACCCTTAACACTCATTACAATACTTTAGCCTCGTTTTTACCCCCCTACAGCGAAAAATGTCGTCTCATAGTCATAGGAGACAACGGCAACTATGACGCCAGCTATTGAAATGGACAGCGATTTGATGCTCCGCGTGAAGGGAGGGGACATACGCTGCTTTGAAAACCTTCTGGAACGGCATCGCACGCCACTCGTACATTTCCTCTATCGCATGGTTCACAACCACGCCGTTGCCGAAGAGTTGGCGCAAGAAGTATTCCTGCGGGTTTACTGCTCCCGCGAAAACTACAAGCCGTCTGCGAAATTCACTACTTGGTTGTACCGTATTGCCACCAACCTGGCCTTGAACTGGCTGCGCGATAAGAAGCATGAACGCATGCAGGAAAGCCTCGATGCCGTCACACTGCTTGGCCTTCGCCGGCAAATGGCTGACCGCACTCCCAGCGTGCATCAGAACATGCTGAAGCGCGAATACATGGAAGAAATCAAGCAAGCCATTGGTACCCTGCCAGACCGTCAAAAAGCTGCGGTTCTGATGCACAAATACGACGAGTTAGATTACTGGCAGATCGCCGATGCCATGGGATGTTCAATGACCACGGTCAAAGCGTTGTTGTTCAGGGCGTATACTACATTACGTACGCGGCTGGCTCATGTAGCCGCTTGATTCATGTGGCCACCAAACTTTGACTTCAAATGGAACCGCCCCCAATTGCACTTGCTGCTTGGCGGGGCGCTCGCTTTGTTGTTGCCGGTTTTGGCGGTTCTGCAGTACCGGTGGATCAGTGATTTAAGCCTGTCGGAAAAGGAACGGCTCGAAAGAAAGCTCAAAGAATCCGTTTCGCTCTTCAGCCGTGAGTTTAATTCTGAACTACTCCGCATCAACACTTTTCTTTTAGCCCCCATCGTCACCAGTGAAGACGGCGAGGATTACGGTCCCAGATATCGCAGATGGGCCACCAACAACAATCAACTGCGGATCGTAAAAGCTATTTACCGAACTTCAGGCGGCGAGCGGGCGACGGACAAACTGGAAACCTATAACGCGGAGGCCGACAGCTGGCAGCAGATCGCGTGGCCGCAAACGTTACTTAAAATGAAGGATCAAGCCGAATGGCGACCCCCACCGGCAGAACCGCCTCCAGGTCCACGTCCCCCTGGGCCTGGCCGCGGACCGCGCGATTGGTTTGAAAGCGGAGTTGTGGCCGCCACGGCCCCCAGGCTGATCGTGGAAACCGATCCGGATTTAGGATCGGCCATCTGGAGCAATGCAATCTTGCAGGGTTGGACAATTGTTGAACTGGACCGCGACTATCTGAGACGTGAATATTTTCCGGAGTTAACCGGACGGCACTTCGGGGAAGATTATGAGCTAAGAATAGCCAACCGCAACAACACAAAAAACGTAATTTTCCAAACGACAGCCGCCGCCGACAGTGAAGAATTTGGGTATGCCGACGCCTCTGGCTCACTGTTCGACATTCGCCCGGAAAATCCAGGCCGCTTCGGCCCCCGTCCGGCACAATTCCGAGGCCTGCCACCCGACGGCCAACCACCTCCCGAACCACGTGGGCGATGGTTGATTTCGGTTCGGCACAGAGCCGGATCGATTGACCAAGCCGCCGGCACGGTGAAGAACCGCAATACCGCGATAAGCTTGGCGATTCTATTGTTGATGGGTGGAACCATGGCCCTCTTGCTTGCCGCAACCAGGCAGTCCCAACGCATGGCGCATCAGCAAATGGAGTTCGTCGCGAGCGTCTCGCACGAGCTTCGCACGCCACTAACCGTGATCCGTTCCGCGGGTGATAATTTAGCCGACGGGCTGGTAACAAGCGAAGGCCAAGTACGGCGCTACGGCGCGTTGATCCGCAACGAAGGCAGACGGCTGTCGGAAATGGTGGAGCAAATTATGAGCTTCGCCGGCCTTGAAAAAGGGAAAACCCAATTCGAGTTCACCTCGGTGGATGTCAATGCTCTAATTCAACGGGCTGTGGCCTCCTGCGATGCGACTTTGAAAGAGCGTGGCTGCCGGGTGGAAATTAACGCGCCCGATGCATTGCCGCACGTCTTGGCCGATCCGAATTCGCTAGCTCATTGTTTGCAGAATCTTTTGACCAATGCGGCGAAGTACGCCAATGAATCGGGGTGGATTGGCGTCACGGCTAGAACCTCGGAATCGAGTAAAGGACCACAGCTGGAAATTAGCGTCGAAGATCGGGGTCAGGGTATCCGCCCGGAAGATCTGCCACACATCTTCGAACCCTTCTATCGAGGCAAGAGGGCCATTGAAGATCAAATCCACGGCACTGGCCTTGGATTAAGCTTAGTGAAGCGAATCATGGAGGCGCATTCCGGCGCGATTGACGTCCATTCTGTTCCCGGCCAAGGAAGTACTTTCACGCTAAGGTTGCCGGCTGCCCAGGTGAGCTAAATCAAATGAAGCAGAGAATTCTAATGGTGGAAGACGAACCGGGCCTGGTATTGACCCTGAGTGACCGGTTGATGAGCGAAGGCTACGACGTAGACTCCCGCGAAGACGGCGAATCCGGACTGGAGCAAGCTCTGGCCCAAACCTACGACTTGATCATGCTGGATGTCATGCTGCCTAAGAAAAGCGGGTTCGACGTCTGCCGTAAGTTACGCCAAAGTGGAGTGCAGACTCCGGTGCTAATGTTAACCGCGCGCAATCAGGTGGTCGATAAAGTGGTTGGACTACAAATTGGAGCAGATGATTATCTCACCAAGCCGTTCGACATGATGGAGCTCTTAGCGCGGATCGAAGCACTGCTGCGCCGCTCTGTCGCCAAGCCATCGGAAACTCTCATGGCCTACCAATTCGGCTCGGTAAAGGTAGACTTTCGCAAGGCCGAAGTATTGCGCGACGGAAGCGGCGTAACTCTCTCCGCTCGGGAATATCAGTTACTGAAGTATTTGATTGAACATCGCGGCGAGACTATTTCTAGAGAAACATTGTTGAGTGATGTCTGGGGCTATGACGCAACCCCGGAAACACGAACCGTTGACGTGCACATGGCATGGCTTCGTCAAAAGCTTGAAGAAAACCCCCGCTATCCACAATACCTGCTCACTCTCCGTGGCCTCGGCTACAAATTCGATAGTTGATCAAAATTACATCGCTAACAATAACTTAACGGTACTTGAAACTAAACTCACTAATAGTAATCGCGTGCCTATCCGCGGTTAGTTAGCGCATTCGCCCAGGCCCCAACCTTGCAGAGTTTGAAAGGTTGCTACGTTTTCACGCAACAGACGGAAATGGCAATGTGGCAGGCAATGAAGCTGTGTAATTTCCCGGAGCAAGCGTAGTCAGAAAATGGTCCGGCAAATACGACAGAACCAACGGCTCCGGTTCGATTGAGCTTCTCTAGGATGCCGCCTTTGCCGCCGATGGCGGTCTCGAAAACGCACCGCAAATCTCTACCGCCAAATTTGCCTTTTGCCAAGTCAATAGCGGAAAGCAGCTGAAAGGAATTCGGGGGGAGAATGGAGTTTTCATAATCGCCGCTTTCGAGAAATACCAGCAACCTGACAAACGCGGTCCGGCAGCGGCTGAGCCGCCTTATTATTAGGAGTTACTCCCTGTTCACCCAGGGAAGTTAGAGTGAATAGGGAGACGAGCGCTCCAGCTATCCTTTTCCTTAGGTTGACGAATTCAACTAAAAAACCTTCTCCTGTTAGCCGAATAGTAGAGTGTCCCCAATAAACCAGGCCAAAGGCCGAACAGGAAGAAGGAAAAAACCCAATTATGAAACTAATCAATTTGATGGCAATCATGGGAATGGCCGCCGCTAGCGCATTCTCACAGAGCCACACACTGCAAACTTTGAAAGGCTCCTACATTTTTACACAACAAGGTAACGTACAGAGTAATCAGTCCGTGACCGGACTTGGAACCATGACGCTGGATGGAACCGGTAACGTCACGTGCAACGAAACGATACAGCTTCCGGGCTCGAACGTGGTCAGCAACTGTGCAGGCAAGTACTACTTGAACGCGGACGGCTCTGGCGCAATTGAGATCGCATACGATCTGCGAATTGAAGCGGATGCGAGCATCGAAAACACCCCACAAATCTCAACTGCGAAATTTAAGTTCTATGTAGCCGGCGGTGGGAAGCAACTAAAAGCCATTCGGATGGAAAATGGCGTTTTCGTCGTCGCAAACTTCGACAAGAACTAACTGACAACTTACAAGGAAAAGCCTACGGCCCAGAAGTGCTCATACCGGCCGTGGGCTTCTCATTTTAGACCAGGTAGAACAAGCTGAGCCTTGGCAGCTTGGCGCGGTCGAATAGACGGCGATCCATGTAATTCTTCTCAAGCACCAGGAGTTGCGCGGCCGTCATCTTGGACCGATGAGGCTTCAACGCGGATTCCAGTTCCTGACGTGCCTTCAACAATTCCTCCTCCGTCTGTTTTGCCTTAACCTCTGCCGCCAGCTTTTCTTCCATCACCGTTAGCCGTTGCTCAAGCGCTTCCAGATCATCGTAGTGTTTTTCCAGTTCGCCAACGATTTCCTTCAGACTGTCTGCTGCCTGAGCATAACCAAGCGCTTCTAACTTCGCCGTATTCGCATTTAAATACGCAGCCAAGCCCTCCATCGAAAATGGAGCCGTCCCTTCCCTTTTTACGTTCTGCGGCGTATTGTTCGCCAGTCGCTCCGCCTCCGACAGAATCGCCTGCGAGCAGTACGCCAGAGAGTTGACCATCTGCGTCTTGGTCTTCTTCGATCGCCATTTTTCAAAGGCTTCGTCGATGCCACGCAGCACCGCTTCCAGTGGGATGCCCGAGTTTTTCCAGCCTTCAACCAGCGCCCAATCAAGAGGCGACATTAAAAACAAACCCGTGCCGCGGGCCTTCCGAAAATGTTCTTCGGTTTCCGTGAAGTAGTTGAAATAATTGCCGGTCCAGTCGAGTTGCTCTGCCATCTCAAATGACTCTCAATCCGCCGGTAAGAATCAGCACGCGCTCCCCTTCGTCGCTTCTTACGTACAGAAATCCGGCATCGGATAATCCGTCGGTGGCGCCTCGAATAAGGCGGCCGGCTTGTTCCACTTCGACGCGCTTACCAAGAACAAAACTGGAAGCATGGGAGAACAGGTCAAGCAATGGGGCCCGCCCGCGCTGCTCTAGAAGTTCAACGTGTGAGTCAATTTCCTCGATCACGCGAATCAACAACTGTTCCCGGTTGTAAGATGCGCCGCTGGCCATTCGCAGACTAGTGGCAACACTGTCAATAGGCGGCGGAAAGCTCGCCTGGTTGATATTCAAACCGATTCCGGTCAGCACAACGCCTTCCTGAAACTCCGAAAGGATGCCACAACATTTCTTGCCATTGAGCATCAAATCGTTCGGCCACTTCAGATCGCAATTCAAGCCCGTGACATCCCTCACAGCTTGCGACACCGCCAGACCCACGGCAAGAGTCAGGACAGGAAGATCGGTAAACAAGAGGTTCAGCCGCAACAGCAGGGTGAAATAAATTCCCGTACCAGCTTCGGAATGCCATTGGCGTCCCAACCTCCCCTGTCCCGCCGATTGATGATCAGCGCCGGCAATGCTGCCGCTGGACTCTCCGTTCTGAGCCATCAGCAGGGCATCCTTCATGGTTGACGAAGTTGTGTCCCGCCATTCTATTGTTCTGTTGGAGAACGTATTGCGAACTTGTTGAACGTCAAAATTCATGTCATGCAAATAGGTTCAGCCGAAAATGGATATCGACAGCGACCGCCGAATGAGTTACGGCTCCAACAGAAATGAAATCCGCGCCTGCCTCGGCATAAGCGTGAACCGTTTCAAGACGCATTCCGCCAGAGAGTTCAGTCTTGGCGCGGCCGGCAATATGGCGCACCCAACCTGCGGCTTCAGAAGGAGTCAGATTATCCAGCAGCAGATGGTTAGCCCCTGCAGCCAGCGCCTCTTCCATCTCCTCCCAAGTGCGAACTTCAATCTCAATCGGCAGGCCGAAGGGCTTGGCGTGCTCCATGGCCGCCGTCACGCCGCCCGCCGCCGTAATGTGGTTGTTCTTGATAAGAATTGCGTCGAACAGCCCTATACGATGATTGGTCACACCTCCAGCCGCGGCGGCCATTTTTTCGATTTGGCGCAGACCTGGCGTTGTCTTCCGCGTGTCCAGAATTTTGGTCGTCGTCCCTGCAACACAATCGACGAACTTCCGGCCCAGGGTTGCCACTCCACTCATCCGCTGCAATAAATTGAGCGCGGTCCTTTCGCAGGTAAGCAACGTGCGTGCCGGGCCCTCTACTGTTGCGATGATGTCGCCTTGCTTGACAGCGGATCCGCTTGGAATCAAAACGTCGATCTTGCTCAAGGGAGCGCAGCCGTTCTCCTTGCTGAGCTCGAAAATAACCGGAAGCAATTCCGAACCGGCGCAAATGAAATCCTGCTTGGCCCGAAAATTCCCACTCGCCTGGCGTGAAGCCTCTACCGTGCAATTAGTAGTAACGTCGCCCGTGCCGATATCTTCCGCCAAGGCGCGTCTGACCAGGTCCACAACTTCAGGGTGCAGTCCGTTCATCATGCGCCCGCTAAACTCGCCAAAGCCTTCAGGCTTTTCTCTCGCTGGGCATGGTAGTCCGCCAGTTTCGCACGCATCCCTTCCAACACTTTCTCTGGAGCCTTTTTCAGAAAGTCTTCATTCGATAGCTGGCGTTCGGAGCTCACGATAACCTTGTTCAAATCCACAATTTCTTTTTCTAACCGCCCCTTCAGCGCGCCCAGTTGCGCCGCCGAAACAGCCAGGACCAAATCGAATTCCGGCGTGGAACGCATCGGCCCAGTGGTGCGAACAGCATCCGCCGCACTCACTGTCAGTTTCACGTTAGCCAATCGTTCAATGGCTTCACGTTGTTGTTCCGCTAACCGCGCAACCGGGCCAGCCGCATAAATAGCAGCATCCAGCGGCTCCTTCGGATCCAACTTCGCATCAGCACGCAGATTGCGGGCTGAGGAAATAATCTCCTGCAATTGCGCCATCTGTTGTTCCGCTTCCTCATCATCCGCCGCCCCGTTGGGCTGCGGATAAACGCTGATAGCAATGGAAGCCTTGCGGCCGTGCCCTGCTGCTAATCGTTGCCACAACTCTTCGGTCAAGAACGGCATGGCCGGGTGAAGCAGACGCAGCGCCGATTCAAACACCGTGAGAATGTTGCGCCAATGGGCGTTCAACCCGGAGCCTTCTTCAAACTTAAGCTTCTTCATCTCCACATACCAATCGCAAAATTCGCGCCAAAAAAACGTCCAGACAATCTGCGCGGCATCGTGGAAGCGATAACTATTCAGCGCCTTGTTCATCTGCGTGGCGCAAGCGTTGAGGCGGCTAAAAATCCAACGATCTTCCAAGGTAACAACGCCATTGACCGGCTCAGGCAGATACGATTCCTGTTCTGCCGGAACCCAAGCTTCAACGCCGGCGCGTTCCATGTTCAGGAACAGGAACCGGGCAGCATTCCAAATCTTATTCGCGAAGGCCCGCGACGATTCCATCCGGTCTTCCGTGAAAATAATGTCAGTGCCTGGAGGAGCCCCCAATAGCAGCGACATCCGCGTCGCATCGGTACCGTACTTAGCCGTCATCACCAACGGATCAATAACATTCTCCTTGGTCTTCGACATTTTCTGACGTTGAGCGTCACGCACCAGCCCGTGGATGTAGACTTTGTGGAACGGAATTTTACCGGTGCATTCAATGCCCATGAAAATCATCCGGGCCACCCAGAAAAAGATGATATCGTATCCGGTGATCAGCAGCGAAGTTGGATAATACCGATCCAGGTCAGCCGTCTTGTCCGGCCAACCCAGCGTGGAAAACGGCCACAATCCTGAGCTAAACCACGTATCCAGCACGTCCGTATCCTGTTCAATAGAGGCCGACCCACAATGGGCGCAAACGGTTGGTTCAACACGCGCCACCGTAGCTTTACCGCAAGTGGCGCAATGCCAGGCAGGGATACGATGTCCCCACCACAATTGCCGCGAGATGCACCAATCCCGAATGTTATTCATCCACTCAAAGTAAGTGTTGGCGAAATTGGCCGGGATGAACTGAATGCTGCCATCTTCAACGGCTGCGATTGCCGGCGCCGCCAACGGCTTCATCTTCACAAACCATTGCGTGGAGACCAGCGGCTCCACAATAGTGCGGCAGCGTTGGCACATGCTGATGGGCAGATTGTGCGGCGTCAGCTTTTCAAGCAAGCCTGCTTCTTTCAAATCCCCCAGAACTTTCTTGCGTGCCTCAAAGCGATCCAGCCCAGCATAAGCGCCGGCCTCAGCCGTCATCGCGCCCGCCTCGTTGATCACCTTCACGTGCGGAAGGTTGTGGCGCTTGCCTGCCTCGAAATCGTTCGGATCATGCGCGGGCGTGACTTTAACCACACCTGTGCCGAACTCGGGGTCAGCCATGTCATCCAAAATAATCGGAATTTCCCGGCCAACCAAAGGCAGCCGGACCGTCTTCCCGTGCAAATGCACATAGCGCTCATCCGCCGCATTGATCGCGACAGCCGTATCCCCCAACATGGTTTCGGGACGCGTGGTGGCTACAACGAGGAACTCATCCGAGCCCACAACCGGATAACGAACGTGCCACAAGCTGCCCGCCGTATCTTCGTGGTTCACTTCCAAGTCGCTCAACGCCGTATTGCAGCGAGGGCACCAGTTGACCATATACTGGCCGCGATAAATCAAGTCCCTTTCATAGAGCCGGACAAAGATTTCACGGACAGCGCGCGAAAGGCCTTCATCCATGGTGAAGCGGCTGCGAGTCCAATCCACGGAATCGCCAATTTGGCGCATCTGCTCTTCAATTCGGCCGCCAGACTGCTCCTTCCATTCCCAAACTTTCTTTTCGAATTCCACCCGGCCCAAATCGTGGCGGCTAATGTTTTGTTTCGCCAAATCCCTTTCCACAACCATCTGCGTGGCAATGCCGGCATGATCCATCCCCGGAGTCCACAAAACATTCTTGCCCGACATGCGATTCCAACGGACATTCATGTCCATCAGCGTGTGCTCCAGCATGTGTCCAAAGTGCAGCGAACCCGTTACGTTCGGAGGAGGAATAGCGATAGAGAACGCCTCGCCAGGCTTTGAGGGGTCGGCGGCAAAAAGGGAAGATTCTTCCCACCATTTGGCCCAATGCGCTTCAAAACGCTGGGGCTCGTAGACTTTCTCTAATTGCATTGGAAGCTTCTATTGTAGCAATGCTGGCGGATTCGCCCATTCCGGCCGCGATCCAAGCAGCCTTTCCCTCGTCGCGTAGAGGCTCATCACAGGGTGGCCGCTGGCCTTAAGAGCGTCGAGAATATTAATGTATTCTTCCGCCCGTGTATTCCGGGTTGTCTCCACAATACTACCCAGTTCGGCAAGCCATAAGATAAAGTTCTCCCGTTGCATGTCGCTATGCGCCAGGAAAGCAAGATAATCGGTGACGGTCCTTTGACGTTGCGGTCCCATCGGAACTATCGTTACGGCAGTAGCCAGCATACCGGACTTGCGGCTAAAAAACTCCTCGGCGTTTTCACGGGCATCTTGCTTGGCATCCAGGCTATCTCGTAAAAAACTTTGGAATTTATCTCGCCAGGTATTTGTGCTCCTCCACGTAGCTGAGGAATGCCCTTCGGGAACGGTAAACATTAAATCCATTACCGTCTGCCGTAGGCTTTCGAAACCAGAGAATGCGGAGTCCCGTTTAGACAACTCAACTACTTTCGTCGGTGTCGTTTCGGTCTCAGTCAGCGCGGATACATTCGCTTGTTGTGATCCAATTAATCTTGAATTAAAGACAGTCGCCGCATATTTTGTATCTTCCACTGATTTGCCGCCTTGGCATCTTGGCGCCGTGAAATGACGAACTAAATAGGCTCGATAGGCTTCCGCCAGCCCCGGAACATCTTGCAACAGTTCGACTCTCGCGCTCACGTCCCGAAGCGAATCGGAAAACGCCCGATCATCGCCACTCAAGCGATTCATCGCTCCAGCAATCCAGCCAATGACCGTGGCGCGATCCTCTCGGCTGAAACTTCGATCCAAAGCAGTCAAAAGCGACGGCAACTCTGTTGCAGATCGCACATTGTTAACGATAGACTTGATCGCTTCTAACTTATCTTTCTTACCGGAAATGGCGGATTGTCTCACTGCCGCGAACGCATTCAGATAGGGGCTCGTATCGTTTATCAGCAAATCTGAACATTCCGCTTTGACTAACATCGGGACTCGAATTTCCCAAAACAGATCGCCTGCTTTCTTCTTATCCAGTTTCAGCATTCGCTCCACGGCAGTACTTTCCAGCGTCAGCCGGTCTAAATTTTGCTGGTACGCCCAAGATAGTGACGAGTTGCTGCCTTCAAGCGGCGCTCCCTGGATAAGTTTCTTGCGCACTGGATGTTGTCCCTGCGCCGCGAGTCGAAACGCTTCTTCAATGAGTTCAATCTTCCAAGCCGGTTCAGTTATGCTCGCTGAATCAGCGACGCGAAGCAGAGTCGAAGCAGCGAACTCCGGCGGGGTGCTGCGAGCCCTTTCCACTAGCTCATATAGTTCAGGATATTTCTTCCTCCGCTCATTCGAACCGCCATGCGCACAAAGGCAAAAGAGTAACGAAGCAACCAATAGCCGCATCATCCCGCCACCACCTCCTGATCCTTGTACTGCAAACGGAACAGCTTCCAATAGATGCCCCGCACGGCCAGCAATTGCTGATGCGAACCCGCTTCGCGCAACTTCCCCTTGTGCATCACGAAAATTCGATCCGCGCGCTCCACCGTCGATAACCGATGGGCAATCAAAATTGAAGTCCGTCCCTCAACCAAGGCCGTCAGCGCACCACGAATCTTCAGCTCGGTTTCGGTATCAACGCTTGAAGTGGCTTCATCCAAAATCAGAAACCGCGGATTATGCGCCAACGCCCTCGCAAACCCGATCAACTGTTTTTGACCGGTTGAAAGGCTGGCCCCACGTTCAATCACCGGCTCATCGTAGCCCTTCGAAAGGCTCTTCACAAAAGCGGAAAGATTGACCCGGTCCGCCGCCTCGCTCATCCGATCCGCATTGATCTCAGCCGTGCCCAAACGAATGTTCTCGCCAATGGTCCCTGTAAATAGATACGGATCCTGCAGCACAACCCCGAAATAGCGCCTAAGATCTCCCGGAGCAAACTCACGGATATCTACCCCTCCAATACGAATCGCGCCCCGCTGCACATCGTAGAAACGAAGGAGAAGCTGAATAATAGTGGTCTTCCCCGCCCCCGTGTGGCCGACAATTGCAATCGACTCCCCTTGCTCGATCTTGAAAGTTAGATCCTCAAGGGTCCAATTCTCTTTGTTGTAGGCAAACCACACATGATCAAATTCTATACAGCCTTGCGGCACAGCCTTTGGCGCGTTCGGAGGCCCAATATTTACAGGCGTATCCAGCAATTGAAACACGCGCTCGCTAGCAGCCATTGCTCCCTGCAAGATGTTATATTTTTCGCTTAGATCCTGAATCGGGCGGAAAAACCGCATCCCATATTGAAAAAATGCCACCAGCACTCCGAGGCTCAACGTTCCCAATGACACCTGATAACCGCCCCAGGCAAGCAGGCTCGCAAGACCAAGCATTCCCAGAAATTCCACCATCGGGTAGAACCAACCATAAGCATGAATGGAATCTTTATACGCCTCCATATGCTGCAGGTTGATGGCTTCAAATTCTTGCTTCGACCGCTCTTCGCGCTGAAATAGCTGCACCACGCTGATGCCTTGAATTCGCTCCGAAAGGTAAGCGTTCAAACGGGCCACCGCAGTACGTATCCGGCGGTAACTTTCAGTGACAGCTTTGCGGAAGCGCGCCGTTGCGTAAATCATCAGTGGCGCGACGGCAAGCAGCAGCACAGTCATTGTGCCATTCAGTTGGTACATCGCCGCCGCCACCAAAACCAGCATCAACAGGTCCCCTAACAGCGTCACCAAGCCCGAAGAGAACAGCTCATTCAAAACGTCGATGTCGGAAGTGACCCGGGTCAACATCCGTCCAATCGGATGCGTGTCGTAATAATGTAGGTCAAGCTTTTGCAGATGTCCCATCACCTGTTTACGCAGGTCGAACATGGCGTACTGCCCGGTATTCTGCATGATAACCGCTTGACCGAATTCACAAAGAAAAGTGACAATAATTGCGACTAGATACAGCAGCGAGATTTGCAACAGCCCTTCGTTGGGAGATGGGGAGAGCCAGTTCTCAAGCGGAGCCCATGTCGTATTTGGCGCTTTCACCAAATATCGGTCAATAGCAAGTTTGGTCAGCCAAGGGCCGGCAACGGCGGCCAGGGAATTTCCGGTCAATAGCAACAAGGACAGAGCCACGGAAACCTTGTATGGTTTCAAATAGCTAAGCAGCCGCCACATTAGTCGGCTGTCATATGCCTTACTGAGGGATTCTTCTTCCACTGATCTCTAGTCTACTTGGGTGCGGATCACTGGAAGAAACACGAGAGCCGTCCACGGTCGGGGAACTGCTTATTCCTGCTGCCCGGGTTGCTGCAAATCCGAATCGCGCCACGCACTGATTTTCAGCCGCCGGCACACCCAGCACAAACCCTCGCCGCTATTGGGAGCCTGCGGCTCGCCACAAACGCTGCACTTGGCGTTATCCGCAATGGGCGGAGGCGGAGGTATTGGGATTGCGATGGGCTCGACGGAATTGGGTTTCATAATCTAAATCCTATCCTAACACCGCCCCGTTTGCATCCCCCTCATTTTCAAATAAAAAGTTACGCGGCCTCAGCCAATTCGCGCACAGCCCCGGCGTTAAGACTAGCTTTGCATCGGGGGCAGACTTGGCCAGGCTTTGTCCTCGCTAGCTGCCCCTGAACCAGCATGATCGCGTCAACTGTGTGGGTGCACATGTAGCAATAGGCTTTGCCGGCTACTTCTTCTATCGGTACTGTCTTCGTTGATTTCATTTTCTTCCCTTACAAGCCATCTGACGTAAGGTTCCGTTCCAGGTTTCACTGATCTTTGTAACGGCTTTTGAGCGTAGCGTCTGATGGAATCCGCGGAAGTTTTGTTCGTAGATCCTGCCGTACCCTGACCGCTTCCCCCGGCTTCTGCTGCCTTTCAAAAAGCCCCTCGCGAAGTAGGTAGGGCCAATAGGATTCAGGATTCGTGTCAAGCGCTGCTCGGCTAGAAGCCACCGCCGCGTCGGGTTTCCCCAGCGCCAGTTGCGCCATCACCAAAGTCTGCCACGCGTCCCGATTGGCTGGATCTATCCGAACCGCCTGCTCCAGTTCCTTTATGGCGCGTTCGTAATTTCCGTACTCAACTTGGTACAACCCTGAAAGGATCAGCAAGGCAACGCAGTCTGGTTGAAGCGCTTTGCCGTTGTTAAGATAAACCGCCGCCCGATCAAGTGCATCGCGCCCATCCCCACCCACATAGCGCATCCATTCCGCCTCCGCTGCCCCAAATTTCGGATCAATGGCGGATTTATCCAACTCCATTGCCCGAATGAAAGCTCTCAGCGCCATCGAATTGTCCTTGCGCAAAAGAGCCAGGCCATTCAAATAGTCGTTGTAGGCAACTCTTGAAACACCAGGCAGAACTTGTAGCGAAAATGCGCGGGAAATTCCAGCTACGATGTCGTCCGCCAAATCGAAATGCTCCCCGTAATTCTTATCTACGTTGAAGATCACCTTGCCACCCATGACCTCGCGCAGAATACCGCGGGCATGCTCTTGTTCCATCTCTACTTGAAGCACATGGGTAGCCCCAAATTGAGAAGCCTCGTCGACAGATTGAAATTGTTGGTTCGGCTCAAGCGGAGTCAAGATTTCAAAATTGCGCCGGGAACTGGTCAGCCGTCTCTCCACATCAATTGCGATAGCTTTCACCGAATGCTGTTGAATGCGGGTCGCGATGAACGGCAGTATCGCCAACCGAACAGGTGCACCGCCCGGCGCCAGGAAAAGCCTCCACCCAATGAGCAGTACTGCCAGCGCAACCGGCGCCGCTAACCATATCCGGCGGGAAGTCGCTGAGGCTTTAGGAACAATCGTCGTCGTAGCTGACTCGTCTCTAACCGGTTCGGTATTGATCGGTTCGGTATTGATCAGTGGATCGGCCAGGAATCCGGCCATCCGTTCTTCCCACATCACCCGCTCTTGGGCTTCTTTATACAACTCGTCATTTCCGGCGCAAGCCAGGCGAAGATATTCGGCGCGCTCCTCTCGCGGCTTCTGAAGTGCGGTTTCCACAACCGTCATCAGGTATTCGTCAAACTCGGCGTCGTCAGACATTTACTTGGATTGAAGTCGCTCGAACAGCCAGCGCCGGGCGTCTCCGTACTGGCGCTGCAAGCTCCGAAGCGACATCCCAAGCGCCTCAGCCGCTTCCTCGTCCGTGAAGCCAAGAAAAAACTTCAAATCAATGATGGAGCACCATTCCGCATGCGTCCCTTCAATTTCATGAAGCAGGGTGTCGATGGCGATGGCCTCATCCAACTGCTTCGAAGGTCCCGGCAGCAGCGTCATCAACTCATTCAGTTCCACTCTCTGCGCCGGAATGCGCCCTCTGGCGTGGTCAATCAAAAGCCGGCGCATCGCCCGCGCCGCTACTGCGAAGAAATGCTTGCGATTCTGCCAATCCAGCTGCCGCGCCTGCGCCAGACGCATGTAAGCTTCGTTCAGCAAAGCCGTCGCTTGCAAGGAATGATCCTTGCGTTCACGCCGCATCAGATACTGAGCAAGCTTATGGAGATCAGGAACAACAAGGTCAAATAGGCGATCTTCTACAGCTCGATCCCCCGTGCTCCACCGATGCAAAAGGCCGGTAATTTCCCCTTCAGGCTGGTCTAGGTTTAGCTTGTCCACCGTGAACAGATCATAACGCAATTACTGCATGGATACTAGGCTGATGTCAAAGGTAAGTGCGTGTCCAGCCAAGGGATGATTCCCATCCAGCGTGACATTGGCGTCAGTCACCTCCACCACAACAACCGTTTGGCCGCCCGCTTGAAACTGCATGCCGGGTTCGAGATCCACGTCTTCCGGAAATCGATCCTTCCCAACAGTGATCACCATTTCCTCGCGCCGCGGACCGTACGCTTGTTCCGGCTCAATTCGAGTCTTCCGGCCTTGCCCTACTTCAAATCCAAGTACAGCGGCCTCGAAGCCTGGAATTACTTGATTGGCTCCGATGAAAAACCCCAGCGGCTCTCTTCCTTCCGAGGAATCAAAAACCCTTCCGTCGTCAAGTGTACCTTTGTAGTGGATGGCGACCGGATCGCCCTGTTTTGCTTGCGGCACTAAAAAAATATCTCCTGAAATCCCTCGACCAACCCCCGAACTCCGACTAACCCCTTATGACAATAAGGGGATTCCCAGTAAAGCATACTGAACAGCAAAAGCGCTACCATCAGAATTTGAAACCGCTAATATATTTACTCACCTCGGCCCTGCTCTGGTCCCAGCCGGCTCCCAAACTCTTCGACGAAATTGAGCCAATGATCGCCGAATTGAGCGAATTGACGGGGCTTACTCCGTTAAAGAGAGTCGACCGCGATTTCATCACTAGGGCGAAGTTGAAGTCCTTCATGGAGAAGCGCGTTGCCGAAACTATCACGCCCGCGCAGTTGCATGCCGAAGAGTTGGCCATGAAGCTCTTTGGTCTTGTTCCAGCCGATTTCGATCTCAAAAGCACCACCATCTCGCTCGTCACCGAACAGGCAGCGGCCTTTTACGATTACAAGAAAAAACGCATGTTCGTACTGGAAGGCCAGGAGGACGAAATGCAACGAATCGCCCTTTTCCACGAACTGGCCCATGCTTTGGCCGATCAACATTTCAACCTGGGCAAGTACATTTTGAAAAGCAATACGGACGACGCGGCAACCGCTCGAGGGGCTGTCATGGAGGGTCAGGCCCAATGGTTAATGATGGAGCGCATGGCGAAAAAAATGGGGCAAAGTCTCATCGACTCGCCACGTATCATCGACATTGCCGCCGGTATGAGCGAAAGCGCCAGCCAGTTCTCTGAATTGGGCAAGGCGCCCCTCTATATCCGCGAGTCCCTGCTATTTCCATACGCAAGCGGCATGCTCTTTCAGAACGCGGTGTTGAAGAAAATGGGCAAACCCGGATTCGCCGAAGTGTTCAAGCGCCCCCCTGTTTCCACACAACACATTTTGCACCCGGAAAAATACTTCGACAAGACTCTTCCCACGGAACCCAAGATCGCTAAGTTCGCCGGCGAAAAGAAGTACAAGCTGATCACCGACGGAGCCCTGGGCGAGTTCGACATTACCATGCTCATCCAGGAATACGCGGGAAAAGCTGCGGCCGAAAAAATTGGAACCCATTGGAAGGGTGGACGTCTCTCGGTTTGGGAACGAAAGACGGACAAACATCCGCTGATGGCTCACACGGTGGAATTCGACTCGGCGGAAATTGCAGCCGACTATTTGGAAATTTACAAGAAAGTGTTGGCGAAGAAATCAAAACAGTACCAGCAGGACGCCGCATCGAATGGAGACTTAGTACTGGGCTCCACTGATTCTGGGCGTTTTGAAGCCCGGCGGACCGGGGCGGTAGTTTCGAGTTTAGAAGGGATTCGGTAAGCTAGAAATATATGAAAAAGTTATTAGCTCTGATGACGTTTGCCGCAATCGCGGCTGTTGCCGCGGAAGTCCCGCGCAAATCTCCTGAATTCGTGATTCAAATGCTGGACGGAAAGGATCAACTCCTAAGCAAGTACCGCGGCAAGGTAGTCGTGCTCGAATTTTTCAGCCCTACCTGTCCTCACTGCCAAAAAACGGTTCAGATGTTGCAAAAGCTCTATACCGAACTCGGGCCCAAGGGTTTCCAGCCAATTGCGATATCCGCCGGTATGGATCACAAACCCCTCGTGCCGAACTTCATTAAGAACTTCGGCCTCACTTTCCCCGTCGGTATCGCCGAACGGGATTTGGAAATTACCTACTTGCAACTACCTGGCCTTCAAAGCTTCATGGTTCCCCAGGTTGTGGTCATAGACAGACAAGGCGTCATACGTGACCAACAAGTAGGCGGCGAAGAGGAACCGGAAATGCGCGCGAAAATTTTGAAATACTTGAGTGCGCCCCCCATACAGTTAACTCCCAAGAAGGCTGCCGCCGCCGCAACGAAAAAGTAGTTCATCCGCTAAACTAGTATGAATATGAAACGAATCATCAAATGCTTGCTTGCCGCGAGCTGCCTAACAGGATTATCAGCATCAGCGCAAATTCCTAGGACCGCTCCAGACCTTGTCATCAAATCGCCTACCGGCATGGTTTCAATGTTGAGCAAGTATAAAGGTAAAGCCGTGGCTTTGGAATTCGTTCTAACCACCTGCCCGCATTGTCAGCAAAGTTGCAAGATCCTCACCAAAATGCATCACGAATTTGGATCCCAAGGATTCACTCCGGTGGCCGTGGCCATCAATGAGATGGCCCATATGTACATCGAGGATTTCCGGAAGAACTTTGGCATCACTTTTCCCGTGGGTTGGCAACTTCACGACACGGCCATGCAGTTCCTGCAACACCCCGTAATGAAACCAATGATGATGCCGCAAATTGTTTTCATAGACAAAGAAGGCATTATCCGCGCTCAGTTTGAAGGCTCCGGCACATTCTTTGAAGATGAACTAAAGCAGGAAGCCAACATGAGGACGCAGATCAAAAAATTACTACAACCCCAGGCCGCCGTCAAAAAAGCGGCCGCAACTACGGCAAGTAAGAAATAAGTGCTACCCCTAGTCTGCTTGCTTTGGTTGGGCGCTGGCAGCTTCGCTTTTTCTCAAAGCGCGATATCTTCTGGAACGATCCAGGTTCAGCTGCGCGATCCTTCGGGCTCTTCAATCGCGGATGCCTCGCTCGTTCTTAGACACAAGGCGTCTGGCGCTAGCAGATCAGGACGAACAGAGTCTCAAGGCTCATTCGTGTTCTCCCAGCTTAGCCCTGGCGAATACAGTCTTCACATCGAAAAAGAAGGCTTCACTTCGGTCGATGCCACCAGCATTCCCGTCTCCATCGGACAGGTTATCGAACAGAAACTAACGCTCGCCCTGTCTAACGTTGCCAGCCGCATTGAGGTCACGGAAAGCGCCGGCGGGCTCGACACGGCCGCAACCTCATCCAGCGCCGCCCTGGGAGATGATCGTATTGAAGAAGCCCCCTCCAACGGCCGAAACTATTTCAGCTTCGTGGCCGTGGCTCCAGGCGTTGCGAGTTCTCCGCAAGCGGGTTCCCAGAAAAGTATGGCTGGGATTCGAAATCCTCTGGCCGATAGCGGTTTCAGCTTCAACGGCATGCGTGGCCGGAACAACAGCATCAGCATAGACGGCGTCGACAATCGCGACGAAACTACGGGCGCCAATCGCGTGGCCATTGGTCTTGAAATGGTCGAAGAGTTCCGCGTGGCAGGCCTTTCCGTCGGCGCCGAATTGGGTGGCGCGGCAGGCGGAATCGTCAACATGGTCACTCGTCCCGGCACAAATCTGTGGCACGGTGACGCAACCTTCTTTTATCAGAATGGAGCAATTTCCGCGCGTAAGCCCGAAGTGGATGCCGGCTTCCATCCCCGCCAAAGTCGCTATCAACCAGGCGCCTCGCTAAATGGCCCCATCAAGAGGAACCGCACATTTTTCTCCACCGCCTTTGAAACAGAAAAGGCGTTTGAAGAAGATTGGTCCGAAACGCCTTCAAATGCAATTGACCGAATCCGCCAAGCGCTCCGGTCTCCAGCCTTCGCAAACGGCCTACTTAGGGATCCGCGCCACGGCCTATTCCGCACCGCCACTCGCGGAACTGAATACTCGTTAAAAGTGAACCACATTCAGAACGAACATAATATTTACTCGGCACGCTATGCTTTCTCCCGGGGACGGGTGCTGAGTGACGTTCAAGGCGGAAACAATTTTTCCGACAGCTCCAGCGGCGGCAGCAGCCTTACATCCGACCATGCCTTCGTCGCCAGTTGGCTGCGAGTTCTAACTCCGAAAACCACCAACGATGTCCGTTTCCAATTGTCGCAACGGACGCAAGAAGTGCGGCCAAATTCGTATGGGCCGCTTTACGAAATCCCTGGCGTCATCAGCATGGGCCAATCGCCCCGGCTCAATTCCGATCGATCGGAAAAGCATTACGAAGTGGTGGACAGCCTCAGTTTTGTTCGTGGCCGGCATAGAATGAGCGCCGGCTTCAGCGCACAACCCATTCATCTTGATGCAAGGCTGGCAAACCGCGCCGCCGGCATTTACGTGTTCCCATCATTGAACGACTTCCTCTCAGGCCGCCCCGATGTTTTCACCCAAGCCTTTGGCGATCCTTCTCTAACCATGAGGACAACACCCTTCGGTTTGTACTTCCAGGATCGGTGGCAGATCGTCAGCGGATTCACTCTAGAGGTCGGTGTTCGCATGGACAAGCAAGCAATGCCGCAAGGTCTGCCTCCTTCAAAAGCAAACGTCGCGCCTAGGATAGGCTTAGCCTGGAATCCAAGCAAGAATCTGGTCGTCCGATTCGGCGGTGGGTTGTTTTATGACCGCTATCCGCTCGCCTACTTGAATGAAGCACTGTGGAAGAATGGAACTCGCGGTTTTGAACAATACGCCGTTGGCGCGGCAGCGATTCAGGCGTTCCAGACTCTTCGCGGAGGCACTGCGACCGGTCCACTTCCAGGACTAGCCCCGTCAACCTACACAGCTTCAAGAAACTTCTCCAGCCCCTATTCACGAAAAGCCGGGGTTGGAATTGAGTACGCCATCGACAAAGATACGAAGCTCACCGTGGAAGCCAATTCTGTCAAGGGAGTGCACCTGCCACGAATCCGAAATGCTTCTGGGAGCCTGCCTCCTAATTACCAGCTTGAGCAAACCGCCAACTCCAACTACCGGGGCATTTCCACTTCCATCAATCGGAGGATGAGTAAAGAAGTGGCGTATCTGTTTACCTACGATCTGAGCCGCACATTGGATGATGGTTCCGACTTCGATGAGCAGCCTCTCAACCCCCTGGACATTCGCGCCGATTGGGCGCATTCACGGCTCCACCAACATCACCGCGTTGCTGCCAGCGCAGTGTTTGAGATCCCAGATGATGCGCTAAAAGTCGCCCCCGTTTGGATCCGCGAATCCCTCGAGCGAATCACCATCGCCCCCATTGCTTCTTTCCTTAGCGGCCGCCCATTGAACAGTTTGCTGACTACCGATTTCTATCGCACAGGGGCCTATCCACTAAACGCTCGCCCCTTCGGCATGGGTCGAAATACCTTCCTGGCTCCAGCCACGGCAACCGTTGATATTCGCCTGATGAAGACGTTTATGACGCACCACGATCGCGCGAAACTTCAATTCGGCATCGAGGCGTTCAATCTCTTGAACCACTCGAACGTCGCCATCAGCAGTCCTTATTTCGCCAATGGAAACGAAAAATTGACGACGTTCCGGGGCCCAGTGGAATCTCTCAATCGCCGACAATTTCAAACGCTCGTGCAGTGGGAATTCTAGGCCGGCATTCCCTTTGCTGTAGCAGTCGCGCCGTACTTCTTAACATGCTCAGTGACTGAGCTTTTCACCCAATTGTCGCGCCGGACCCTATCCGAAACTCCGGCAAGTTGCCCTGAAAGTAAACAATATCCGCATCGGTCCAATTCGCGATTTGCCGGTAGAAGTAGATGCCTTCCTCATTGAGTCGTTTTTCGAGCACAGGACCGAGCCCATGAATCTTCTTCAGATCGTCCCGCTCGTGCTTGCAGGAGCTTTGTCGTTTCGAATTTCCGCCTGCATCTCAGCGACTTGCGCAGGCGCCAATTGAAGACACAGCGCTGATAGCCGGCCTCTCTGTCGCAGAGAAATCATGGAATCGCTTCTCCCAGCCTTTCAATGTTCCACGCTGACTGCCCAACCCCGATCAAAGGGAGGCACTGATTCGATCCGTTTCAATTACTGAAACCTGGTTTTCCACATGACTAGCTCTTTGCCCTGCCCTTCGAGCTTTGCCTAGGTGGTCTCGAGCGCAGCGCTTAAGTCGGCCACATGCTTATCGTTCGTCGGCATCGCCACGCTCTCCGCCGCTTTGAGCGCAGCATCCCGATCGGCGCCTTGGCCTGTGAAGTCCTTGATTCGCTCCTCGAAATCACCGAGCCTTTTCTAGGAGTACGCCAAATGAGGCAATGTTCGCTGTTTCCCGCTATCTAAATTTCAGCTTGAGTTCCGCCATCTGTTCTTCGCGTGCATCGACGATTGCCGTCTGGGCAGCCAGAGTCTCGGTCTCGCGTAACCTCGCTATTTCATCGGCATGTTCTTTTGCCGCGACCCCGAACGCATCCCACTCCTTTTCGGAAGCATTCAGTCGCCTTCAAGCCGTTGGATCGTGAAGCCACTCGCGGCAAGCTCGCCACGAAGTTTTTCTATCTCGCTATCCCGTGAAGCTAACAGACCGTCTTTGAACCTCAACCCGGAATTCAGCAAAGAGATTTGTACCTGTAACCCGTCAGATTCCGATTGAAGCGTCATCAGCGTCGTCTTGCGCGTTTTCGTTTCCGCTTCAAGGTCGCTGCGTTTTCGAGCACACTCCTGTAGGTTGGCTTCTTTGGCGGCCAGACGAGCCTCCAGTTCCTTTTCCCGCGAATCGAAGATCGACAATGATCCGGCCAGTTCGTAATTCTTTGCCCTCAAGTCTGATAAGCTTACCGACGCCAGGGAGAGTTCGGTATAGCAGGTATCGAGGTCACTTCTCAGTTGCGCTACCTGGGAATTTACCTCATTCTGCTTGCCTCGCCGTGACAACCATAAGATCAAACCGCCAAGCGCAGCCATGGCCAATGTACACGAAACAACCGCAATTACTGCATATCCATAGCCCATTCGTTCTATATCCCTTGTCTGCCTAGACAGATCTCAACGGATCTCCTTTACATGAAACTCAATTCGGCGATTCTGTTGACGACCCACCTTGGTGTTGTTGTCCGCTACAGGATTATCCGGCCCATACCCTACCGCGTATAACCTTCCGGTCGCGATGCCTTGGGTTATCAAGTATGCCTTCACCGCTGCCGCCCGCTCTTTACTTAAGGTTATGTTCATGTCGTAATACCCGTCAGCATCGGTGTGCCCGGAAACTTCCACGGGCCTTTCAGGAAATTCTTTTAGAACCAAAACCATTTGATTTAACACCTCTTTCCCGTTGGGAGTTAACGTCGAACGGCCTGGATCGAATTCCACAATTTTGCCGGCGATTACGTCCTGCAACTTCGCCTCAAACTGGGTCGACTCAACCGATGTTTTCGATCCGGGAATGATGTTCGTCTGAACATCTAAAACACCGCTCACCGACCGTACCGTGTCGATCGCCTTTGCACTCATCTCCGGAGCATCCGCAAATCCGGTGAGTGTAGCCATGCGGCCATCAAAGGCAAGTCCCGAGGTCTCCGCAAAACCAGCTGCTTTCAGCGCAAGATCGGCCTTGGCCTTCAAATCGATTGGAATGGCTGATGCGTGATAGCTGACGCAAAGAAAACACCAAGCGGCCATGGCAGCCAACGCAACTACTTGCACTACCCACTTGGGCATTAATCAACCTCCTATCCAGTCGTTCGAAATAGATCTTCGTCTAACTGGGGGGGAGAAAAATGTTAGAGACCAAAAACCGATCACACTTTTTGAGCAAGTGATCCCAACAATTATATACTCTCTGAACGATTTGCGTTACATACTGAACACAGGGATAGATGGCGCGGAACCTGAGGCTAACGCACACTCATAAATATACCCGGCAACGGCCACGTCTTCCAGCCCAAGGCCAACACTCTTGAAGAGAGTAATTTCAGTTGGTGAGTTCCGCGGCGGAGCGCCTGCCAGGTCTTCCACCCGACTCCACTCAGGGTCACTCAGACCAAGTAACAGATCCCCCGCTTCGATGCGGCAAGCTTCGATGGAATCGGCCACGATGCGCGAGCATCGGGCGAGCAAATCCGAAGGTATCTCCCGACGCGCCGGATGATTCGAACCCATTACATTGATATGCGTCCCGACCGAGATGTCCGAGGCCTCGAATACAGGGTCTTTGGCATTTGTCGCCGTTATCACGATCTGCGCATCGCCGACCGCCTCAGACGCCGAACTCGCGACTGTCACGAGGGTTCCAAAATCCTTTGCAAAATTTTCGCATTTTTCCCGGTTACGGCTCCAAATTCGAACCTGGGTAATTGGCCGGACGGCAAGCGTCGCCTCAAGCTGCGCCCGGGCCTGAAAGCCGCTACCGATCAAGCCAACGGAGGAAGCATTCGGATTGGCCAGTAACTTAGTTGCCGCTCCTGAAGCAGCCCCCGTTCGAATCTGCCCCAGCGCATTCGCCTCAAACAAGGCCAAGGGCCGGCCCGTGGCGGCATCCAAAAGCCAGAACAGAAACCAGGCGCCATGTTTCGGATTCGTGGAGTAGACTTTCGTCCCCAGGTACGGCCCACAAACGCCCGCCATGGAATGAAGAACTGTGCCTGAAGAAGTGAACAAGCGCCGCCGGGGCTGGTTCGCCGCCTCACCTTTCGCTAGGCTGGAAAAGGCGCTTTCGAGCAACTCAACCGCTTTCGTCATCGGCAAGAGCCGCCGCACGGCAGCTTCATCAAAGAAAAGCATGCATTCCCCCTAAAACGAAAACGCTCCCTGACATTCACCGCCGATTCGGCAGTGACCGTGAGGGAGCGATCCTCCAATGATAGCTAAGACGATTACGCGAAGGCCGGGTCACCGCGTTCGGTGTCAATACCCAACTCAGCAATCGCGGCCCGTGCATGGCCCATGTCGAACTGGCCATCTCGCGCCAACCGGGAAAGCGTTGCAGCCACAATGCTGGCGGCATCCACCTCGAAATGGCGGCGTAAATACTCGCGGCTTTCGCTACGTCCAAAGCCATCGGTACCCAACGTAACCAGGCGGCCCAACAACCATGGCGAAAGTTGATCGGGAACAATCTTCATGTAGTCCGTTGCGGCGATGATAGGTACCCCGTCACTGCCCAACACTTGTTCCAAATACGATTTTCGCTCCGGCTGGTCAGGATGCAAACGGTTCCAGCGTTCAACGGAAAGCGCGTCACGACGCAATTCGTTGTAGCTGGTGACGCTGTACAAATCCGTCTCCACTCCGAATTTGCCGGCGAGAATCTCAGATGCCTTCAGCGCTTCACTAAAGATCGCCCCGCTGCCGAACAGCAATGCCCTTGGCTGCCCGTTCGCGGCCGCTTTGAACCGATAGATACCCTTGAGAATTCCTTCTTCCACTCCCTCCGGCATGGGAGCCTGCACGTAGTCCTGGTTGCACAAAGTCAGATAGTAGAAGCGGCCTTCGTTCAACTCGTACATCCGATAAATACCATCACGGATAATGACCGCAATTTCGTAAGCATATGACGGATCATAGCTGGCGCAGGTCGGAACAGTTGAGGATAATACATGGCTATGCCCATCCTGATGCTGCAAGCCTTCCCCGTTCAATGTAGTACGCCCCGCGGTCGCACCCAGCAGGAACCCTTTGCCACGCGAATCGGCAAAGGCCCAAACCAGATCGCCAACGCGCTGGAAGCCGAACATGGAATAGTAAATATAGAAAGGAATTAACGGAATTCCGTAGTTCGCGTAACTGGTTCCGGCCGCAGTAAAGCTACCCATGGAACCAGCTTCGGTAATGCCCTCTTCCAGAATCTGACCCGACTTCGATTCGTGGTAAAACAACATATCGCCTGAGTCGACAGGATTGTAAACCTGCCCCTGGCTGGCGTAAATACCAATCTGACGGAACAGCGATTCCATACCAAACGTGCGAGCCTCGTCCGGTACAATCGGAATCACTAACTTGCCCAATTCCGGATCCTTCAATAACACCTTCAGGATGTTAACGAAGGCCATGGTGGTGGAGACAGCGCGGCTCTGAGAACCGGCGATGGCATCAGCAAACTTATCTAGCGATGGAGCCTTAACGGTGATGGCCTTGGGTTCGCGCACAGGCAAGGCCCCACCCAATAAGGCTCGCCGTTCTTGCATATACTTCCATTCCTGGCTATTTCTATCCAATTCAATGAAGTCGCAGTGTTTAGCTTGCTCATCGGAAATTGGGATATTGAAACGATCCCGGAAGTAGATTAATTCATCGTCATTCAGTTTCTTCTGTTGATGGGATGGGTTACGGGCTTCCCCAGCCTTCCCCATGCCGTAGCCTTTTACCGTCTTGGCAAGAATGACCGTCGGACCTCCACGGTGCTCGGTTGCGGATTTATAGGCATTGAAGATCTTGTGGGGATCATGCCCACCGCGTCGAAGCTGCTCAATATCTTTGTCCGACAGATCCTTTACCAGTTCCAGCAACTCAGGATATTTGCCAAAGAATTCGCGACGAACATAAGCGCCGTCTTTGGCTTTGTATGCTTGATACTCCCCGTCCACACACTCGCCCATGCGTTTCAGCAACAGGCCATTGGTATCCCGGGCAAGTAGCGAATCCCACTGCGATCCCCAGATCAGCTTGATCACATTCCAGCCGGCGCCTCTGAAAACGCCCTCCAGTTCCTGAATGATCTTGCCATTGCCACGAACCGGTCCATCGAGCCGTTGCAGATTGCAGTTAACCACGAAAACGAGGTTGTCCAGCTTTTCCCGGCAAGCTAAAGTTATAGCGCCGAGAGATTCGACTTCGTCGGTCTCGCCATCGCCGAGAAAGGCCCAGATCTTACGATCCGTCCGCGGCAGCAATCCGCGATTTTCGAGGTAGCGCATGAAGCGCGCCTGATAGATAGAATTGATCGGTCCCAGTCCCATCGAAACGGTGGGGAACTGCCAAAAATCCTTCATCAACCAAGGATGCGGATATGACGAAAGCCCGGGATGATCTCGCAATTCATGCCGGAAGTTTTCAAGGTGACTGGCAGTCAGTCTGCCTTCTAGAAATGCCCGGGAATACATTCCGGGGGAAGCATGTCCTTGGAAATAAATCAAATCGCCGGGCTGGTCGCCAATCTTGCCGCGGAAGAAGTGGTTAAAACCAACTTCCATCAACGCCGCTTGTGAGGCATAGGTGGCTATGTGTCCACCGATGCCTGGATCATTCTTGTTAGCGCGCACCACCATGGCTTGCGCGTTCCAGCGAACCAAGCTCTTGATCCGCCGTTCAATTTCACGGTCACCCGGGTAGGGGACCTCCTTCTCTACCGGTAAAGTATTGACATACGGTGTAGTAATGTCCCGTGGAAGAGCGGCGCCATACATGGACGCACGCTGCTCAACGGCTTTGAGAAGGTATTGAACGCGATCTGGTCCGGATTCATCGATTATTTGATCGAGAGCCTCCAGCCATTCACTTGTTTCTTGGGGGTTAAGGTCTTCTTGAAGTTCTGCCTTGGGTTTCAGCATTAAAGGTTCTCGCGGACGGTCACTGGTGAGTGAGCGACTCGGCTCAAACCATTCTAGCGAATCAAATGTCCCAATGGTAGCTCTAGAACGGGATCTTTTACTTCTCAGAAGCGAAGGAATCGGCAAGTTGATGGATCATTTGCTGTTCCTGATCGTTGTACTTACCGCGAAATTCTTCGCTGTTGAAATAATTCTTCCGCGCTTCCTCGCCCATGGGAGCAATCTTGCCCACTTCCTGACGCAGAGTGGCTTTGCGGTCATCGGGAAGTTGGTTGAAACGCTGGTAGACCTTCCGGACCTGTTGCTGCTGCGCGGGCGGCAGTTGTTGGAAGCGCTCCACGTTTTTCCGCTGCCGCACATTCATGCGGTCATAGGCCTCAAGCCTGGCTTCCAGCCTTTGGCGGCGGGCGGGAGGCAGGGTTTTCAACGCCTTCTGACGCTCGTCGGGGCTCATCCCGCGCAGCTTTTCAAGGATAGGCGGCACTTTCTGGTTCGCCGTTTTCTTCGCTTCTTTCCTAGCGGCTGCATTGGCGGCTTTTTTCGCCGGTTGAGCCATGAGGTTTAAGGAAATCAAAGACGCGATTAATAAGATTGGAAGTTTCATGGCAGCTAAAGCGACTGCGCTTCACCTTTGCTTTCGGCAAACAACTTATCCACCATTTCCACGTCGTCCAAAGCCAGTTCCGCTTGCTCAATTTCGTGCGATTCCATTCTGACACCGTCGCCATGGACCGCCGGAGCGGGAGTTCTTAATAAGAACACGGCTAAAAACAGTGCGCCGACACCAGCCATGCCAATGGCCGGCTGCCACCGGAACCATGTGGTCGCGGGCAGCAGCAACGATTTCAAATTCCCCCAAACAGTGGCATGTTGCGTTTCAATTCGCGCATACAGTTTTGCATCGAAATCCATGGAAACCGGGGCGGCATCCCACTCGTCGAGCGCCTTCCAAACCATAGCCTGCGCCGCTAGCGCTTCATGACAAATCGCACACTTGCTAACGTGAACATCCATCCGTTGCTTCGATTCCCAATCGAGCTTACCTGCGGCAAAATCCATCAACAGGTCCGGACTTTCATCGTAAATTGGGCAAGACATACTAAATTCTCCTTTGTCGCTTCCGTAACCTAGCCGGCCATGTGCGCCAAACGCACCCGCAAGGTCTCATAGGCCCGAAACAGCAACGACTTTACCGCCGACTCCGAACATTCCAGGACCAACGCAATCTGGGAGTATTCCATTTCCTGATACTTGTGCATAACCACCGCCGCCCGCTGTTTTTCCGGTAAAACCCGAATCGCCCGGCGAATTTCCGCAAGCCTTGCCTGGTACACCATGGCTTGCTCAGTAGTCATACCCCGATCCGCTACTTGCAGTGTCCGTCCGTCATCATCGGACTCATCAATACTATCCTGAGTCCGTTCGTTCTTTGAATCCCGAATGTGATTCAGCGCTAAGTGGCTGGCAATGCGGAATAACCAGGTTGTAAACTTCGCCGAGGGTTCATAATTCGCCCGCGACTTGTAAACTCTTAGGAAAACTTCCTGCGCTAACTCTTCGGCCACAGCCTGATTCTGCACCATTCGGTACAAAAAGTGAATTACCGGCCCGCGATGCTTATTCAGCAACAACGTGAAGCTTTCGGTATCACCGTCGCGGACCCTGAGCATGAGCTCAGCATCCCGTTCCAGTGCAGCAACCGCTATCATATCCTTCTGAACCCGAATGGATGGTGAAGGTTGCGGAAATTTCAGCAATGGATCTTGGTCTTCCAAATCGATAACGCCTTGTTCGTTCCTTATTAGAGATGATCGCTTTAACTTAGGGAGCTAAGTTATTATGCAATAAAGAGTTGATGGGATCAAGGACGGGCTTTTGTGGCGTACCGATGCCTTCTTGCCTTAACTGCGCCGAAGGAGCCGCAGCGAGGATCGTGTGATTGGGTTCGTTCTGCAAACAGCAGTTTTTGTATTTGCGGCCAGAGTGGCAGGGGCATTGTTCATTGCGTCCGACCTTTGGTTGTGGACGAACATAGGGC
>JANXXI010000182.1 GCA_025350695.1 Acidobacteriota bacterium | reverse complement strand
CTGACCCTGGCGAAAGCAAAAAAACCTTGCTAGACTGTCATCAAATGGAAACACTCCATGCAAGTGTCCAGCCAAGGGTGGCGCGGACCCAAGCTTTCGATTGGTGTTTCCTTGTTAAGGCATCTCAGAGCGGCTTTGTTGCTGGTTGAGGGAAAGGTAACCGCTCCGAGATGTTGTCCTTTGAATAGTTATACGATCCAACGATGGTTTCGTTCCGTTCGAAGGTCGATATTTCTCGAAACTATTTTAGCCTTTGAGCATTCCGACAATCGCATTCGCAAGAACGCAGATCATTCCACTAGGAATGAGCACCTTCCAACCAACATTCATTAATTGGTCATAACGAAATCTGGGGAATGTTCCGCGAAACCACACCATCAAATAAACCCACAGCGACACTTTTACCAGAAACCAGAATACCGCCACAGTCGCATGATTAAATGCCGGCCACATGAAAAGCGCCGCAACCAATCCAAGTCCCGCGATCACAACGACCAATACAATCTGTTGAATGCGATCTTTCAAACGAGCGACTAACTGAATGCTGGCCAGCGACGAACCGCCGAAGATCAGAAGCGGCATGCCATAGTTCATCGGAACTTCAAGCCAGCTAGTGTTCGGAAACGGACGCAGCCATCCACCCCAAAACAGCACCACTCCAACTGACGCGACGACAAATATGTTCCCGTATTCCGCCAACATGAACAGCGCCCAACGAAAGCCACTGTATTCGGTATGAAACCCGGCCACCAATTCTGATTCGGCTTCAGGCAGGTCGAAAGGAGTACGGTTGATTTCGGCGGTAGCGGCAATGAGGTAGATCATGAAAGCCCACATCATCAAGCCGAAGTTTTCAAATGCGAACCAGATCTGTTTCTGTTCCTGCGCCGCGACGATCGCTGGCATCTGCAACGTCCCCGCAGCCATAACGCCACAGACCAGGGATAAAGACAACGCCACTTCGTAGCTGACTAACTGCGCCGCCGAACGCAGGGCGCCTAGCAGGGAATAGTGGCTGTTCGACGCCCATCCCCCTAGGATGATGCCCAGGATCCCCACCGAAGAAGTAGCCGCAATCACAAGGAGGCCGACGTTGACGTCCGCAATGTGAATCCAACTATTGAACGGAATCACGGTAAAGCCGGTGAGCGCGCACACGCAGGAAAGCACAGGCGCTCCCCAAAAAATTGCCTTGCTCGAATGAGTGGGGACAATATCTTCTTTGATCAGCAGTTTAACGGCGTCAGCAATCGGCTGCAGTAAGCCGTAGGGGCCGACGCGCATGGGCCCCAGACGGACTTGCATATCGGCCAGAACCTTCCGCTCCACCAGCACGATGTATCCGGCCACCAGCGGGAATAACAAGATGATGACGGCGGTCAGAACCAGTGGAATGAACAAGGGATGAGTGAATATTGCGTCCATGGTTTTAACGTCCTAACGAAGCAGCGGCCATACGGATGAAGGGTTCGGGCAGCACACCCATCGCGACCGTGGCCATGCCGGTAATCGCCAGCGCCAATCGCACGCCGTTTGATGGGGCCAGCACCTGGGCTTCAGTAGATTCGACGAAGAACATGCTGCGCACCAGACGGAAGTAATAGTAGAGCGAAACGGCGACGTAGAGTGCGCCCAGAATCGCCAGGCCATACTTGCCCGATTCCACCAGCGCAAGGAAGATATAGTACTTGCCGATGAACCCGGCCGTGGGCGGGATGCCAGCGAGCGAGAGCAGAAAAACCAACATCAACAACGCATACGAAGGATAGCGGCGGCTAAGCGCGGCTAGGTCGTCAATCGTTTCCACCGCCGCACCCTTGCGGCGCAAGGCCACCAACACAAGAAAGGCGCCGATGGTCATGAAGGCGTAAGTAAGCAAGTAAATGGCTACGCCGATGAGGCCTGTGTCATTACCGGCCACAACACCCAGAAGTAAGTAGCCGGCGTGAGCAATGGAACTGTAGGCAAGCATGCGCTTCACGTTCGATTGCGTAATGGCCGCCAAATTTCCGATGGTCAGACTAAGCACGGCTGCCCCGGTTAGCAGCGGCTCCCATTGAGGACGGGCGCCGCTTAAGCCAACCGCAAGCACTCGAAGCAACAAGGCGAAGCTGGCGGTTTTCGAAGCCACTGCCAGGAAAGCTGTAACGGTTGTTGGCGCGCCTTCGTACGTGTCGGGAGCCCACATGTGGAACGGCGCGGCTCCGATTTTGAAAAGCAAACCAGCGAGTGTAGTGACGATGCCAAGGTATAATAGCGGGTCGTGCGGGCCCCTGGCTGGAACTACCGAAGCCAGTGCGATTAGGGTGGTTGATCCGGTCAGTCCGTAGAAAATGGAAAAGCCGTAAATCAGCAACCCAGTGGAGAAGCCGCCTAGCAGCAGATACTTCATCGCCGCTTCGTTTGAACGTTTGTCGCCCCGAAGGAAGCCCACCAGCACATAGAAGCTGACCGCCATGGTTTCAAGACCTATAAAAATAGTCACCATGTCCACGCCGGTAATAATAAAGAAAGCTCCGAAGGTGGCAAAGAGCACCAGCGCATAATACTCGGCATGGTGTTCGTGTTCGTTTTCAAGGTAACGGTAGCTGATCAGCATCACCAGTGCGGCCGACACAAGAACTATTCCGTTGAAGAAAATGGCGAAGTTATCCAGCACTAAAGCGCCGTTGAAACCCGTTAGCGGAGTCATTCCATGCTCCGCCAGGTAGCGATGCTGCTCCCACAATTGCCACCCGGCAAACACAAGTCCGGAAATAGCAATGCCCACCAGCCAGCCTCGGCCTTTGATGTCTTTGGGGAATAAGAAATCCAGCAGTAGAACGGCAATTCCAAACATGCCGAGTAATAACGCCGGGAGTAAGATGAAATGATCGGTGGCGGAATAAGTGATCATCGGCGGGCCTCCGCGTGCGTTGAATGCAGCCTTTCGACAATCTGCGCCACTGGCTTTTCAAAGGTGTCGACGAATGGTTTGGGGTAGAGGCCGATCCAGAAAGCGGTCGCGACCAACGGCAGCACCACCGCCCATTCACGCAAGTTGAGGTCGGTCAATTGTTCGTTCTTTGAGTTGGTGATTTCACCGAGCATCGTGCGTTGATACAGCCACAGTAAATAAGCGGCGCCCAGTACAATGCCGGGAACAGCGAAAGCCGCCCACCAGGGATTGGCTTCAAACGCGCCTTGTAGAATCGTGAATTCGCCGACGAAGCCGTTTAGCAGCGGAAGCCCCGCGGAACTGAGCATGGCGATCGCGAATACTGTGGCATAGTTCGGCATGCGATTCGCTATCCCACCGAATTGGGAAATCTCGCGCGTGTGGCGTCGCTCATAGATTATTCCAACCAGCAGGAAGAGCAGGCCAGTGGAAATGCCGTGGTTGATTTGCTGCAACACGGCGCCCCCCAGGCCTTTCGTGTTGAGCGAAAAAATGCCAAGAGTGACGAAGCCCATGTGACTAACCGAAGAATAAGCGACGAGCTTCTTCCAATCCTTCTGCATCAGGCTGACCAGTGCTCCATACAGGATTCCGATGATAGAAAGATGCGCCAATATTTGCACGATGCCGGCATCAATAGAGGCCGACGGCAACAACGGAAGCGAAAAGCGCAAGAACCCGTAACTGCCCATCTTCAGCAGCGCACCGGCCAGCATCACCGACCCGGCGGTTGGGGCTTCGGTATGCGCGTCCGGCAACCAAGTATGGAAGGGAAACATTGGAACCTTCACCGCGAAGCCAAGGAAGAGCAACCAAAAAACGGTGCGCTCCGCAGCCGGTGTAAGGTGGGTTTGCATCAACTGGACAATGTCGAAAGTGCGCACTCCCGTTTGACTCGCGTGCGCAAAGTAGAGCACCAGTATGCCGATCAACATCACGACACTTCCGGCCATTGTATAGAGGAAGAACTTCATGGCGGCATACAGCCGCCGCTCGCCGCCCCAGATTGCAATCAGGAAATACATGGGGATTAGCACCGCTTCCCAAAACACATAGAACAGGAAAAAGTCGAGCGAGAGGAACACCCCCAATATGCCAGTTTCGAGCAACAGCAACATGGCGTAGTAAGCTTTCGGCCGATCGACTATGGAGGACCAGGATGCGAGCACGGAGAGAAGCGTCAACAACGTTGTGAGCATGACCAGCAAGTAGCTGATGCCGTCCACGCCCAAAGAGTAGTTTGCCCCAAGGGCTGGAATCCAAGTGGCCCGCTCAACGAATTGAAAACCAGGGGCGTGGTTATCGAAGCGTGCGACTAGTCCCAGTGAGACCAGGAAGCTGACAAGGGCGCCTATGTTCGCCACGATGCGGATCAGATTCTTTTGGCCGGCAGGCACAACAAGCACAACCGCCATGGCCAGTAAGGGCGTAAAGAGAATCCAACTGAGTAAGTGTTCGCTCATGCTCATTTCACCCAGAAGAGTCCCAACGCCGCGGCTATGGCAGCGACAATCACAAGAGCGTAAGACTGCACAAAACCCGTTTGCACGATGCGTGCGGGTAGGCTAGCGAACATGGCGGAAAATCCAGCGATGCGAACAAGTCCGTCCACGATCCAAGTGTCGGCCCAGATAGAAGCCCGAGAGACGAATCGCGTCACAAGGCCCGCTCCGTTGATGCCGCCATCAAGGATACGGCGGTCGAACGAGCCGAGATATTCTCCACCCCTCATGCCGAGCCCACGGACAAACACGAAGTCATAAATGTCATCCAGATACCACTTATGTTGCGCCAACTTAGTAAGTGGCCCGAGCGGTCCGGTGGATGCATGGAAATACCGGGCGAGTAAGATGCCCGTAAATGCCGCGAAGACCGATGCGGCCATCAAGACGTGCTTCAGACCGATATCGGGCGAATGGTTTGAGTGCAGCACCGGTTCAAGCCAGCGCTCCAATTGCGCGGCATAGTAGCTGCAACCGCCGCAGCCAAGGGCAAGCACAATCAACGGCGCAGTCATAACGAGTGGGGATTCGTGCGCGTGAACCAGAGTGCGTTTCTCTCCGAAGAAAGTGAGGAACATCAAGCGCCACATGTAAAATGCAGTTAGCGCCGCGGTGATGAGGCCAACCGCAAACACACTTTTGAAATTGAGATAAGCATAGAACAGGATTTCGTCTTTAGAGAAAAAGCCCGCCATGCCCGGCACGCCGGCGATTGCCAGAGCCGCGATAGCCATGGTCCAAAAAGTAATAGGCATCTCGCTGCGAAGTCCGCCCATCTTGAGCATGTCTTGTTCGCCGTGCAAACCATGAATGACAGAACCGGCGCCAAGAAACAACAAAGCCTTGAAGAACGCATGCGTCATCAGGTGAAAGACGGCCACCCAATAAGCGCCCACCCCAGCGGCCATGAACATGAAGCCGAGTTGACTGACGGTCGAGTATGCAAGAACTCGCTTAATATCCGTCTGCACCATGGCGATGGTTGCGGCCATGATGGCAGTGGTTGCGCCGATGCAAGAAATTGCGGCACTCACTTCCGGCGCAAGGGAATAAATGGCGCTTGATCGCGCAACCATATATACGCCGGCTGTCACCATGGTCGCGGCGTGGATCAAAGCGGAAACGGGGGTGGGGCCTTCCATCGCATCCGGCAGCCAAACGAACAAAGGTAGCTGTGCCGATTTGCCTGTGGCTCCAAGGAACAACAACGCGGCGGCGGCAGTCAGCAATGGGCCCGCCGTTAACCCATGCAAGTCCCGGAAAGCCAAGCTGCCGTGTGTCAACGCAGCTACGCAAAACATGCCGAGGATGAAGCCGGCGTCGCCTACACGATTAAACAGAAACGCTTTTTTCGCCGCGTCACCCGCCGATTTCTTGTTGAAGTAGAAGCCGATAAGTAAGTAACTGGCCAGCCCGACGCCTTCCCATCCGGCGAACAACAGAACATAGTTATTGGCCAACACCAAGATCAACATGAAGAACACGAACAGGTTCAGATAGCCGAAGAAGCGATAGTAGCCGCCCTCATGGTCCATATAGCCGGTGGCGTAAACGTGAATCAAGAAACCAATGCCGGTGATGATCAAAATCATCACCGAACTAAGCGGGTCAAGCAGAAAGCCCCAATCCACCTTGGGTAGCCATTCGTACAAAACCACTTCGTGCGGCTTGCCGCCAGATTCCATCACCGCGCCCAGGCTTAGCAAAAAGGCCGCGAATATCGTGCCAGGCGCAACAACTTTGATCAGACTCTTGGGCAACATACGGCCCAGTAACAGCAGCACCGCCGCGCCACCTAGCGGAATGAGCGGGATCAGCCAAATGAGATTTACCATTTCAGCAAATCCACTTCATCAGCTTGCACGCTTCCTTTGTTGCGGAACAAAGCGATCAAGACGCCAAGGCCGACGGCAGCTTCAGCCACGGCTACGGCAATTACAAAGATCGCGAATACTTGGCCGGTAACTTGATTGTGATACTTAGAGAAGGCTATAAGGTTTACGTTCACTGCGTTCAGGATCAACTCAATCGACATGAGGATCACAACGATGTTACGGCGCGTCAACACGCCCAACGTGCCGATCAACAGCAGCGTGGCCGACACCGCCAGGTAATGGTTGATGGTGATCATCGCGTGCCGCCTTTGCCCGCCATCAGAACTGACCCGACGACGGCCACAAGCAACAGCACTGACGCCACTTCAAACGGCAGTAAGTAACTAGTGAACAGTAAGTCAGCCACGTTTTCCGTGTTGCCCCCGGTCATCACCGTGGCAGATGCGGGAGCAGGCAACGTTGCCACTCCTTTTGCCAGGAATGCGTAGAACGCGGCCCCCGTGCCCAATATGGCTAACACTGCCAGCGGCGTTTGCCCATTGAACTGTTTCAGTTTAGCCGCCTGATCCAGATTCACCAACATGATCACGAACAAAAACAACACCATGATTCCGCCGATGTACAACACGATTTGGACCGCGAACAAAAACTCCGCGCCCTGCATCAGGTAAAGCCCGGCGACGCCCAAAAGTGATGTCATCAACGCCAGCGAACAATGCACAGCGGAACGGAACAAGACTGTACCCAGCGCCCCTAAGATCGCCAGCGCCGCAAATGCGTAGAAGAAAACAGAATCGCCCATTATGACTTGTACTTGACCGGGTACGGCCCTTCCTCCAGCATCCGGCGATCCCAAATTTGGCCCTCGCGCGTATAACTGGCCATCTCAAAATCCTGCGTCAACTCAAGCGCATCCACCGGACAGGCGTCTTCGCAAAGGCCGCAGAACATGCAGCGCGAGGTGTCGTAGATGAACGTCGTCAAATCCTTGCGTTTCGTTACCGGGTTGCGGTCCCAACCAACAACAATCAAATTCTCAGGGCAGGCAATGGCGCACAGGTTGCACGAAATGCACAGCGTTTCGTTGTTTTCGGGATTGATGTTGAGGCGTGGAGCGCCACGATACCGTTCGGCGATTTGCGGCCGTTCGGCTGGGTACTGCTCCGTATAAATGTACTTTGGGTGCTGATTGCGGAAGGTCACCCACAGCCCTTCCAGGAAATCTACCAGGAAGAACCGGCGGAACAGCTTTTTCATCGATCCACCTCCCCCAACACAATGTCAATCGTGCCGATAATAGCAACCACGTCCGCCACCAACGTGCCTTTACACATGGCATCGAGCGACTGCAGATTCACAAGGGACGGCGGCCGCACACGCAACCGGTAAGGGTTCAGCGTACCATCGCTCACAATAAAATATCCCAGTTCGCCCTTCGGAGCCTCAATGGAAACATACGCCTCGCCAATCGCGGGCTTGAACACTTTCGGGACCTTGGCCATTACCGGACCGGTGGGAACGTTCGCCGCAGCCTGTTGAATGATGCGGACCGATTGGCGCATCTCCGCCATGCGAACCACGTAACGGTCGAAGCAATCGCCGTTGACTCGCGTTGGAACATCGAAATCGTACTGTTCGTAACCGCAGTACGGCTGTAACTTGCGGAGGTCGGCCGGCACACCGGCGGCTCGAATCATTGGTCCACTTACGCCATACCGCTTGCAATCTTCGGCGTTCAAAATACCAACTCCAGTTAGACGCTCCACCCAGATGCGATTCCCCGTGAGCAGTTCTTCATACTCGTCAATTTTACCCGGCAGGTCGTCACAAAACTTTCGTACTTGCTCTTCAAAGCCTTCATACAGCTCATACTGCAGGCCGCCGATGCGGAAGGCATGCGTGGTCAAGCGCGCGCCGCAGTAGTTCTCGAAAATTTTCAGAACCTCTTCGCGCTCGCGCAGAGTATAGAACAGCGGCGTGATAGCCCCGATGTCCAGCGCATGCGTGCCCAACCAAAACAAGTGGCTGGCGATGCGGTTTAATTCCGTAAGAATCACGCGTACCGCTTGCGCTCGAGGGGGAGCTTCAATTCCACCCAACTTTTCCACCGCAAGGCAGTAGCCGAGCCCGTTTGAAACCGCCGAGATGTAATCCATGCGGTCCACATACGGCGCGAACATTTGATACGTGCGGGCTTCGGCGATTTTTTCGACGCCGCGATGCAGGTACCCGATTACGCATTCCGTTCCGTTGACTTTCTCGCCGTCGAGTTTCAAGATGATGCGCAGCACGCCATGGGTTGACGGATGCTGTGGACCCATGTTGAGCACCAATTCATTGGAATCGAGAAATGTTTCCACAGCGCTCATTGGCCGCTCTCAATCCCCAAATTATCTTTCACCCAGCGGTTGTCCATCTGAGTGATGCCGTATTCTTTTCGCAGCGGGTGTCCGGTCCATTCTTCAGGCAGCAGAAGGCGTTTCATGTTGGGGTGGCCGGCGAAGCGGATGCCGAACATGTCGAAAATTTCACGCTCCATCCAATCGGCCCCCAAGAACACGGCGGTGGCCGTCGGCGGCGTTACACCATCAGCTATTGCCGTCTTAACCCGCAGTCGCTCGTTTCGCGCATAACTATATAGGATATAGAGCAGCTCGAATCGCTCTGCTTTCTTGGGATAGTCGATGACGGTTAGATCCACCAGATAATCGAAGCCTTCCTCCCGCTGCAGGTATTCGATAACGGGGATCACGGTGTCGGGCGGAGTGATGAAGAAGTTCTGGCCAACGTAGCTAAGCGCTTGAATCGTACTGGATTCAAACGCATGACGCACGCGATCAGGAAGGTCGCCCTCCCAGGCTGTGGAGGCCATCTCCTTGGGCGGCCCAACTGGCTTGGTTTCTTCGGCCATTTCTATTATGGTGTCTATATTAAGAATGACATACGGGACGGTTGAGCGCCAATGCGAATGGCCGAAGGCGCCAATCTCCATGGTAAATGGGGTGTAAGGGCTAGCGAACGGCACGGTCCTGCTTTTTGGTGCGGGACTAGGAGGGCTAGAACCGTTGCGATAGCGCAACGATCCTTTCCCACCAGCCTCCTGGGAAACTAGGAAAGCGGCAGTGGGGGTGGGCGTACCTGTCAGTAGTGAGGCGATTTGTTTGTTCACTCCGATTACCCCTTTGAGGCTGAGTTTCAATTGCAACTTAATTTTGACAGAGCTTGCAAGCGTGGTCAGGGATGGCACTCCGTTAACTCGTTGACGGAGTTAAAGAGTCGGGTGTGAAGAGTAGGTGTGACCGGTGTAGCTCTGACCACCGGAGTTCGCTTTCAGGGTAACAGCATGACTAGTTACCTCAGCCCGCTTAACCACAACGGTTACATCCTTTGGAGTCTATCAATGAATTCAGTTCGATGTTAGTATCGAGATGTTCGCACTGTATGCCTTTCTTTCTAGGTTGGTGGATCCCTCGGGACGCCGAGCCGCACCGGATTCTGGTGGGCCTTCAGGCATGCAGGTGTAAAACCCGCCAGGAAACAAAGCGAGGCGGATGTTGGGACTTTCGCCTCGCTTTTGTTTAAACCTTCAGCCGCACTTGGGCAGCTGATCCGAAAACTTTTCTTGCTGCTCCGCCATCTTTTTCTGCATCCGAGCGAGTTGCGGGAAATTGGAAATGGAATGATCCTTCAACTCCCACGGATCCGACTTTAGGTCGAATAGCTGGAATCGGCTGATCTTCGGATACCAGATCAATTTCCAACGCTCGTCGCGAACCATTCGCTGGAAATCTTTGTATACGGCGAAGAGCGTGTCGCGTTGCTGTTTCTTTTGTCCTATGACGATCGGTACCATGCTGGCCCCATCCACCTCAGCAGGAGTAGGTGCGTTGGCAAAGTCGCATAGAGTTGGGAACAGGTCGTATAAATAGGTGAGGGCATTGGAATGGCCGTGCGGCACTCCAGGCCCGGCGATAATCATCGGCGATTTGAAATGCTCGTATAAATTCTGCTTACCCATTAATCCGTGCCGTCCACCGACGGCCAGCCCTTGATCACTAGTGAAGATCACGATAGTGTTGCCGGCGTCAATCCCGTCGAAGATTCTGCCCAGGTGGAAATCCAGGCAAGTGATGCAGGCGTAGTAATCGGCCAAGTGGCGCTTCATTACTTCAGGAGTGCGGGGGAACGGGGCCAGCATTTCATCGCGAATTTTTAGGTCGCCATTATCGAAGGGATGTTCGGGCATGAAATTCTTGGGCATGGTGATCTTGGCCGGATCGTACATATCCATAAACTTCTTCGGAGCGACGCGAGGATCGTGCGGCACTGGTGGGGCCAGGTAGATGAAGTACGGCTCCTGCGGTTTGAGCGAGCGGATGTGGGCAAGCACTTCGTCGGCGTGGCGTTCGCACTGTAGTTCGCGCTCGTCAGTTAGCTTTTCGGAGAAGATCGTTTCCTGAAATGCCTCGCTGGCGGGTAGAAACGTGTTTCCTCGCTTACCGATGTGAAAGGTACTGTAGCCGGCCTTTTCCATGACCTTCGCAAGTAGTGGATAGTTGCCGCCGCGGTCCGACGGTTTAGGAGCCTTGAAGGTGGAAAGCCCCGTCATCAACTGCGTCCGGCTGGGCATGCAGACTGCACCCAGGTTGCCTCCTTGACAATAAGCATTTGAAAACGTGAAGCCGCGCCGAACCAGCTTATCGAGGTTGGGCGTGTGAATTTCTTTGTTGCCAAGTTCTCGTATCGTGTCGAAGCGTTGGTCGTCTGTGTTGATCAACAGAATGTTGGGTTGGCGCTTGGGTTGAGCTCGAAGGTTGAAGGAAGTCGCGGCTGAGAACAGGAGGGACCGCCGGGAAATGTTGCGGGACATGGTTTTGACGAGCATATCAAATCAGAGTAGATTTGAGGGATGTCTACTCCCTTGGTCAGCGCAGCCTGGCTGCTGGAACATCACTTGGACCCGAACGTGCGGGTGGTTGATACGCGATTTGTTCTGGGAAAACCCGACGCCGGACGGGAGGCGTTTGCTTCCGGCCACATTCCAGGAGCGGTGTTCGTCGATTTGGAACGCGACCTGAGCGACCATCCTGCACCAGATCGTCGAGGTGGACGTCACCCGTTGCCCGCGGTGGCAGCGCTGGAAAAGTCGCTTTCGACGCTTGGCATTTCAAACGAGCAGTATGTGGTGGCCTATGATGGCGGAGGGTTTTACGCGGCGCATTTTTGGTGGATGCTGCGCTATCTAGGGCATGACAAGGTGAGTGTGTTGGATGGTGGGCTTCCTGCTTGGACTGGTCCACTTGAAACCGCAGCACGGCACTATGCGGGAGACTTTCGAGCAGAACCCAGGACCGAGATGTTGGTGGATGCGGCCTACGTGCAGAATCGGGAAGACACGACAGTACTCTTAGATTCCCGTGCTCCGGAACGATTTCGAGGCGATGTCGAGCCGCTCGATTGGAAGGCCGGCCACATACCAGGGGCTGTTAATAAGGATTGGGCAAACGGTTTGGAGAATGGATTTTACAAACCGAGAGGGGCGCAGCTTGAACGGTTCAAGGAGGTCAAAGGTGCGGCCGAAGTAATCGTCTATTGCGGCAGCGGAGTTAGCGCGGGGGCCAATATGCTGGCCCTCGAACTTGCGGGGATTCACGGTGCGAAACTCTATGCGGGAAGCTGGTCGGATTGGGCGAGCGACGATGCCAGACCGATCGCTACCGGCGGTTGACCGCTGAAGCGGTTGTGAGAAAATGAAAGGTCCCGATTCCTCATTTTGGAGATCCTTACATCTTGAAGATCCTCGTAGCCGGCTCTGGTGGCCGTGAGCATGCCTTGGCTTGGCGCTTGGCCCAGAGCCCTTCTGTCAGCAAAGTCTACGCAAGCCCCGGCAATGCCGGCATCTCAGCGGACGCTGAGTGTGTTCCTTTGATAGATCCTTCACCTGCTGGCTATTTGGCCTTGGCTAAGTCGCTTGGAGTTAACCTTACGGTGGTTGGTCCAGAGGCTCCATTGGTCGCCGGAATTGCCGATGCGTTCCTGGCTGATGGACGGCTAATCGTTGGCCCGACTGCGGCTGGGGCGGAGATGGAAGGGTCGAAGAGCTTTTCCAAACAAGTGATGGCCGAAGGCGGGGTGCCGACGGCGCGGTACGTGGAAGTTACAACTTACGATGATGCCGTGAAGGCGTTGCATCAATTCCCGTATCCAGTAGTGATCAAGGCGGATGGCCTTGCGGCTGGGAAGGGCGTGGTGATTGCTGAAGACCGGGCGACCGCGATAGAAACGATCAGCCAGTTTTTGGCAGGTTCATTGGGCGAGGCAGGGAAGAGACTTGTCATCGAAGAATTCCTGGTGGGCGAGGAAGTCAGTTACATCGTAATGACCGATGGCGAATCGATCCTGGCAACCGAGCCGGCGCAAGATCACAAGACGATTTTCGATGGGGACAAGGGTCCGAACACCGGGGGAATGGGGGCTTACTGCGATTCGCGGATTCTAACGGGTGCGCAGCGTTCGGAAGTGATCGGTAAGATCATCGAGCCTACGCTTGCCGTGCTGCGGCGGCGAGGCACTCCGTTTTCCGGATTCCTTTTCGCAGGTTTAATGATGACCGCGGATGGGCCGAAGACGTTGGAGTTCAACTGCCGTTTTGGGGATCCGGAAACGCAGCCCATCCTTTATAGAATGAATGGCGACTTGGGCGAAGTGCTGATGGCTTTGGCGCAAAAACGGCTGGCTGAAGTGAAGGTTGATTGGAACACTGAGCCATCCATCTGCCTAGTGCTGGCGGCCGCGGGTTATCCGGGGAAGGTGCGAGCCGGGGATGCGATCACGGGATTCGCGGAAGCTGAGGCTGAGGGCGCCAAGGTGTTCCATGCCGGGACGAAGCGGGTTGGAAGCGACATCGTGACTGCGGGCGGACGGGTGTTGGGCGTGACGGCGAGCGGCGCCACGTTGCAATCGGCAATCGATCGGGCCTACAGGGCGGCATCGCACCTACGATTTGACGGCATGCAAATGCGTCGCGACATCGGCCACAAGGGCCTTAAACGCTGGGCGTAGGAAGGCGCTATGCTGAAGGCAGCCATGGATTGGTTCCAAGTAGTCTGCATTATCTTCGCCGTCGTCGTTATTGTCCGCACGCAATTGACCGGCGGTGGTTGAGGTCCTAATCCCTCCGGCCGTGGGCCGGGCTGCTCCTAGATAACGATAACCAACCGGAGAGTGTTTTGGGTACACTTTCAAGGAAGGTTCCAATTTGTCCCGTATAACCATTCCAGTTACAGCGCTTGTTACAATTGCAAGCATCTCCTTAATTCAAGCATTCGCACAAGGCCCTCCGGGTGGAGGTAATCGTCCGGCAGCGGCTGCACCTCGTGCGAGGCCGACGGCTTTTCCAACGGATCGACCGGTGGCGGATGCTGCAACCCTTGATAGAGGCAAGGCGCTTTACGGCGTGCATTGCAACTTCTGTCATGGGTCCGACGCGCGCGGTGGTGAGGGCGGTCCGAACTTGCTTCGGACAGAGATCCTATTAAAGGATATGAAGGGCGAGTTGCTGCTGCCCGTGGTTCGTAACGGCAAGGGCGAAATGCCTCCTTTCAATTTGAACGAAACTCAAGTGGCGGATATTGCTGGGTTCCTGCATAACTTCCCTGTGGCCGGTTATGACGCTTCGCGCAATCCGCCGCCCAGTATTTTGGTGGGGGATTCGAAGGCCGGTGAGGTTTATTTCGCGAAGGCGTGCGCTAAGTGCCATTCAACGTCCGGCGATTTGAAGGGCATTGGCGCGAAGTTTAGCGATCCGAAACAGCTGCAGCAATACTGGCTTATGCCTGGTGGTGGACGCGGTGGATTCGGTGGCGGGGCCGCGCCTCCGTCGCTACTAAAGCCGGTGACGGTGGCGGTGACTACTGGCTCGGGAGTGATTGAGGGGCGGTTGGTTCGTATCGACGATTTCATCGTGGTGCTGGCTGAGGCGGATGGTTCGCAGCGTACTTTTACTCGCCGTGGGGATACGCCTAAGGTCGTGGTGAATGAGCCTTTAAAGCCGCACAAAGAGCTGCTGCGAGTTTATTCGGATGATGACATCCATAACGTAACTTCTTACTTGGTGACAGTGAAATAACATGACGAACCTGAAACGAATTCTATTGTTGGCACTCCCTTTGGGCTTGGCGGCGCAGGGGCTTGATCCGCGCTCACTTACTAAGCCGCTTTCGGATGAGTGGCCTACTTACTCTGGTGACTATACGGGCAAGCGCTATAGCCTGTTGAAACAGATCGACCGAAGCAATGTTAAGAACCTTAGCTTGGCTTGGACTAGCCGGGTGACTCCGGGTATGGGTGCGGCGCAGGGCCCCGGTGGCGGACGTGGGGGTTTTGGCGGTGGTGGCGCACCTACCATTGTTGGCGGCGAAGGTACGGGTGAGGTTGGTGGCGGTGGATTCGGTGGCGGCTCTTCGATTCGCGCTTCGATCCTGGCCGTCGGTGGCATCCTTTATCTTTCGATGCCGGACAATGCTTGGGCGGTTGACGCTCGCGATGGGCGAACTTTGTGGCACTACTTTTGGAAGACCAAGGGTGGTACGCACATCGGCAATCGCGGATTGGGAATGTGGAACAACCGGCTGTATATGGAAACGCCGGATGACTTCCTGGTTTGTCTGGACGCTAAGACCGGCAAGGAACTATGGCACAAGCCGATGGCCGATTTCAGCCTGCAATACTTTTCAACGATGTCGCCGATCGTTATTGGCAACCACATCATTGTGGGCACGGGCAACGATCTTGATGAACCGGGCTATGTGCAATCACGCGATCCGGAAACGGGCGAAGTGCAGTGGACTTTCCATACGGTTCCGATGAAGAAGGGCGACCCTGGCCTTGAAACTTGGGGTAGTCTGGATGGGGCTCGGCATGGAGCGGGCAACGTTTGGATTCCCGGGGTGTACGATCAGGAGACGAAATTGTACATCTTCGGCACGGGTAATCCTTCGCCGGCTTACACGAATCCCAAGAGCCGCGATGGGGATAACCTTTATACGTGCTCGATCGTGGCGATCAACATCGACACCGGCAAGATGGCTTGGTACTACCAGCTGAATCCACATGACACCCATGATTGGGATTCGACTGAGACTCCGATCATGGTGGAGGGCGAGTTCAAGGGCAAGCAGCGCAAGATGGTGCTGCATGCTGATCGGAATGGTTACTTCTATGTGCTGGATCGACTAACTGGCGAACACTTGCTGACGAGTAAGTTTTCCTCGACCGTGAATTGGGTGAAGGAAATTAACGCCAAGGGGCAGACAATTCGTGACCCGAAGAAGGATTCGATTGTGGCCGGCGCTTTGGTATCGCCGAACAATGCAGGGGCGACGAATTGGCCTCCGGCTGCTTATTCACCGGATACCGGATTGTTTTATGCTCCAACTAGCGACACTTATGCGATGTACTATTTGACTGAGACAGATCCTCGTGGGGCGATGGGGTTGGGCGGCAAGGACGAGCAGCAGCTTGCTTCCATGGGTACGCATTTGACGGCGATTGATTATAAGACGGGCAAGGTTGCCTGGCAGCATACTTATCCTGGGACCGGGGGATTTGGGGCTGGGAATGGTATTTTGACTACGGCGGGTAAGTTGGTTTTTGCTGGGGATCAGAGTGGTAACTTTATTGCCTTTGATGCAGGTAATGGGAAGATTCTGTGGCATGCGCGGATTGGGCAAGTAAGTAATGCACCGCAGACTTACTTACTGGATGGGAAGCAGCATGTGTTAGTGGCTGCGGGTGATGCTTTGTTTGATTTCTATTTGCAGTAACATCTTCCGATGCCGGAGCGGGTAGACCAGGGGGTCGACCGCGGACCAGGGGG
>JANXXI010000136.1 GCA_025350695.1 Acidobacteriota bacterium | reverse complement strand
GTGGAAATCTTAACGCCAGCCGCATCCGAATCCTCACGCATGGTCTCGCTGCACGGCCCCAATCTTTTTCGTAAATCCGCGCCATTGCGCAAACTGTGCTGCGAAGTGCGCAAGGTCCGTCCGCTGGCCGCCAAGATGGTTGAGTTCGAAGCCTTCGCCGTTGGACTGCGACGCGGCCAATCCGACGAACGATCAAGCGTTGAAAAAGTATCCGTGGATGGACCACGCTTAAAGCTGAGCCCATTGGCCGAATGGAGCGCTGACCAGGTGGACGCATATATTGCCGCGAATCAGGTTCCGCTGCATGCGCTCTACGCCAAAGGCTATGCGACCATCGGCTGTGGTCCATGTACTCGAGCGATCAAACCGGGAGAAGCATTACGGGCCGGCCGCTGGTGGTGGGAAAACGAAGGCGATAAGGAATGTGGCTTGCACGTCACCCCCAAAGGCCAATTGAAACGCGAACTGGATGTGCTGCTTGAGGAGATTATCAGCGTTGACGCATAAGGGATGCACATTATGGTTCACCGGACTCTCTGGGGCAGGGAAGTCCACTTTGTCGGAACGTATTTTCGACAAATTGAAAAAGTCCGGCGCCAAGGTGGAACTACTCGACGGGGACGAGGTCAGAATGCACCTGTCGAAAGGGCTTGGATTCAGCAAGGAAGACCGCGATACTAACGTTCACCGTCTCGGCTTCGTTTCCCAACTGTTGTCTCGCAACGGGGTGATCTCGATCGTCGCGGCTATCAGCCCTTATCGCGAAACCCGCGACCAAGTGCGCGCCAAGATAGAGAATTTCGTGGAGATTTATGTCCACTGCCCGATTGAAGTGCTGGCTTCGCGCGATGTAAAGGGGCTGTACAAACGTGCGCTGGCCGGCGAGATTGCTAATTTTACGGGCGTCAGCGATCCTTACGAGGCGCCGCTCAACCCCGAAATCAACGTGGATTCCTCCACGGAAACACTTGCGGAAAGCGAAGCGCGCGTCTGGGTGCGACTAGCGGAAATGGGACTGGTTCGTTTTGATTGATCTGCATTCTCACACAAATTCGAGTGACGGAACGCTAACTCCGGCTCAACTGGTAGCTTTGGCGAAGGCGCAGAACCTGGAAGCATTGGCCATCACCGATCACGATACTTTTGAAGGCTACGACGCCGCTGTTCCTTTGGCCGAAGCTGCTGGGCTTGATCTGGTTTGCGGCATTGAAGTCAGCACGCGCTTCCGCGGCAAGAGCGTCCACCTTCTTGGCTATTTCCTGAATCACCCGCCCATGGAGCACTTTCGGACCTGGCTTTTCCTGTTACAGGAAAGTCGTCGCGAACGGAACAATGAAATGGTGCGTAAATTGAACGACATGGGTATAGGTATTCGTTTGGAGGAAGTGGAAATGCTCGGCCGTAGCATCACTGGCCGCCCCCATTTCGCCCGCGCGCTGGTCCAACAGGGTTACTGCAAATCGATTGAAGATGCCTTCCGTATTTACCTTGGCGAAGGCGCCCGGGCGCATGTAGAACGCAAGGAAGTGAATTTGCCGGAGGCGATCACGCTTGTGCGCGACGGCGGCGGCATTCCGGTTTTGGCTCACCCCATTCGGCTAGGAAAAGAAGATCGGGCCGAAGAAGAGCGCTGGATTGCCGAGTTCGTGGATTCCGGCCTACTTGGGCTTGAGGTCTACCACTCCGACCATAAGCAGGTGGACGTGGAACGCTACCAATCCTACACGAGAAAATACCAATTGGCGCCGACCGGCGGCAGCGACTATCACGGCGACAACAAGCCCGACATCCAGCTTGGCGAGGGCCGGAAAGGAAACCTAAACGTTCCCTTTTCCATCCTCGATGATCTTCGCCGCCGCTTCCCCGACAACTAGGGGCGCTTGATTGCGGATCGCCTCGGTTCGCACGTAGCCGAATGCAAGAACATTATCTTGCCTCGGCGAAAATGCCGCACTGGTAATTTCGCCCACTTCCTTATCGCCTGAGAAGATCTTGGTCTCCGCGGCGGGAATGTTTGACCCATCTACATTGAGTAAGACCAACTGTTTGTTGACGTGTCCGCGAGAACGCACGCGCTCCACAATTTCCTGACCCAAGTAGCAACCCTTGCTAAAGTGAATTGCTTGCATCTGCTGCGTTTCCCGCGGGATTTGCGCTTCACCGAAATCAACTCCGTGACGTGGCCTGTGGTTCTCTAAACGGTAAACCAGAAAATCCGCGGCAGTTGCGTCAACAGCTCCGGCAAGACGAAGACGATCAGCCACGGCCTCTTTTTCCGCCATCGGACAGAAGATGAATATTCCGTTTACCTTGGCGGTCATGACGCCGTTCCCCTCAATCGAACCGTATTGTTCCGCCGGGACGGGAAATCCGGCCGACTCCATTACCGAACCGGCTGACGGGCCTTCCACGTACCAAGTTGCGGTACCTTCGGTTTCGTCCGACAAAGCCACGTCATCGGCAATGATGAACTTGTCCAGGTGTTGGTAAACCAGTGTGGCCGACTCCGGCTCGGTGTCTAGAAGGAACGACTCGCCCATGTTCCAAACGTTTACGTCGGCCAGCACGCGGCCTTGAGCATTCAGGAAGAATGCATAAAGGCCATGCGCGGGCTTCAGTTCGTTGACGTGATTGGTGGTCATGGCGTGCAGCAGCCGCGCCCGATCCTCCCCTGCAAGGCGTATCTTCCCACGCCCAGTCAGGTCAACCAGCGCGGCGCCTTCGTGCAGCGCTTCATATCCACGGGTGATCATAGAGACCGAAGAACCGCGGATAGAAAAATCACGACCAGTCCGGAAAAGGAAGCTCCCGTGAGCAATCTCGCCCGTTTCGCATCGTCCATTGCCGCATTCGCGGAGAGGATCAAGACAGCTCCGATATGCATCACCAACAAAAACTTAATCCCAAGGATTGCGTGGTAGCCAGGAGGCGCTCCCGGAACTCTTGCCATCAAGTTGTAAATCCCCGCGCCGAAAATCGCAACCAACAGCGGAATTATTTGGGTCGGCGTCCACACTGGCCCCTTTAGTCTTCCTTGACGCGCCAGGAAGGCGGCTGTGATTGCGCCGCCGATTAGAATTACGGCGCAAGTAATGTGCGTCCATCGCACCAGAATCGCAACTATCGAAGATAGATCCATACTGTTCTCCATGATCGCATTTTAGGACGAGCATTCTACAATTGAACTATGATCCATGAAATTCTCCCGGTAGGAATGCTGCATTGCAATTGCTCGATCTTCGGCGATGAAACCACGCGTGAAGCAATCGTGGTTGACCCAGGGGACGACATTTCCGACATTGAAGCGATCCTCGCCAAGCATCAATTGAAAGTGAAGGCGATCATCATTACGCACGCCCACATTGACCACATCGGCGGGGCGGCCAAATTGAAGAAGCTGACGCAAGCCCCAGTCTATATGAACGAGAACGACCAGAATTTGTACGATGCGATGGAGATGCAGGCCGGGTGGCTTGGCATGGAGACTCCCGAGCAGACTGAGATTGATTCCGAAGCCAAGGACGGACGCACGGTCACAATAGGTGGGACTGCGTTCCACTTCATGCACACACCAGGGCACACGCAAGGCAGCACCTGCTTATGGATTCCGTCAGAGAAGAAATTGGTGGCGGGGGATACTTTGTTCCGCGACTCAATCGGACGTACGGATCTACCCGGTGGCAATGGACGGCAGATTCTTGTTTCTATCAAAGAGAAACTGTTGCCATTGCCGGAGGACACGATTGTGATTCCAGGCCACGGCGAGCCGACGACAATTGGGCGCGAGAAGCAGCAGAATCCGTTCTTGGTTGGGTTGTGATCGAGAAGACGCTTCCCCATACCCCGTCTCCGCACTCATCGCACGAAAACGTGACGGGAAATGGAAGGCAAGTAAAAAGCCTGATCGCAAAGTTCAAGTGGATCGGCAAGGGCCCATATATAAATGAGGGGCTCGACGACCTGACCTAATAGCACGCCTTGCGAGACAATCAGGATTCCCAGACTTGACTTACCTGATGCCAAATGTGCCCGGAAATGATCAAGCATGGTCCGGCGGTCGTGCGAAACAAGTATGTGTCCTTCACTTGCGGCGCGATCCAGAACATCGGGGCCGCTCGTATTATGTAAGCTGGCATCTTGGGCTGATGAAATGTTGATAGAAGGTTCACTCTTCCTGAGGGCCTTAACGATTCCAAACTTACAATTCAAAACGGCGCTTCAGAAATCCCATCGGTCAAACACGCTAGCAAAATCTAGTAGATTCGCAACAATGACTACAAGCTGGGTGAGTTCTAACAATCGTAATAAAGGTGGAACTCGTAAGGGTGAGGCCTCAACCTAACCGCCTCAGCCTCATTCTTTCGCTTATACGCAATGAAATTGTCGATGAAATCAGCCGTAAAGACATCGCCCTTTAAAAGGAAATCGTTGTCTTCTTCCAGGCACATCAACGCCTCATCCAAGCTCGCCGGCATTGAAGGAACATTCTTCATCTCCTCAGGAGAAAGGTCGTAGATATCCTTATCCAGCGGTTCACCCGGATCAGTCTTGCGAAGAATGCCATCCAGCCCCGCCATCAACATTGCTGAAAAGGCGATGTACGGATTGGACGATGCGTCGGGCGGACGAAACTCCACGCGCTTCGCCTTTGGGCTGGACGAGTACATCGGAATGCGGCAAGCTGCTGACCGGTTGCGCCGGCTGTAAGCCAAATTCACCGGCGCCTCATACCCCGGAACCAACCGCTTGTAGCTATTGGTTGACGGTGCGATAAAAGCCGAAAGCGCTCTGGCGTGCTTCAAAAGTCCACCGATGTACCACAGGGCAACTTGGCTCAATCCCGCATAGCCGTCACCAGCAAACAAAGGCTTGCCTTCTTTCCACAAGCTTTGATGCACATGCATGCCTGATCCGTTGTCCTGGAAAATAGGCTTCGGCATGAACGTAGCCGTCTTCCCATATTGGTGGGCCACATTCCGCACAATGTACTTGTACAGCATCATGTTATCGGCGGACTTAACGAGCGTGTTGAACTTCTGGTCAATCTCGCACTGGCCGGCGGTCGCCACCTCGTGATGGTGGCACTCAATCACCAGGCCACAGCGCTCCATGACCGAAACCATTTCAGCCCGCAGATCCTGGTAGTGGTCAGTGGGAGGAACCGGGAAGTAGCCTTCCTTGTAGCGAGGCCTGTAGCCGCTGTTCTCGCCCGCCTTCCCGGAATTCCAGCGCCCTTCAACGGCGTCAATGTGAAAATAACTTTCGTGCTGGTTGGTATCAAACCGCACGTTATCGAACACAAAAAATTCCGCTTCCGCGCCGAAGTAACACGTCTCCGCAACACCTGTGGTCCTCAAGTAAGCCTCGGCTTTTTGCGCGATGAAACGGGGATCCCGTTCATATTTCACACGGGTGATCGGATCAATCACGTTTGCCGTCATCACCAGCGTGGGAAGTTCGTAGAAAGGATCCATGAACGCTGTCGAAGGATCAGGAATCAACAACATGTCGCTTTCATTGATCGCGTTCCAGCCCCGGATGCTCGAGCCATCAATTCCCAGCCCGTCTTCAAAGGTGCCCGATTCCAGCATATGGATGGGGTAAGAAATATGCTGTTGAATTCCAGGAATGTCGGTGAACCGGATATCCATCTGCTCGGCTTGGTTGTCTTTCGCTAGTTGCAATACTTCTTTAGGACTCATTTCCCCTCCAGGGTGCGTCGCTGCATTTTGATGGTAGCGAATGCTTTCTGCTAGGGTCAAATAAGCTTCGTCTCGCGCGTGTAATTTTTTAAGGGTTTATGGACCAGATCAGTCTCGGCTTCGAACGCCGCCAATTTTCGGTCAGTGAGTTGACCTATGCCATCGCCGATACCATGCAAGCCGCATTCAGCGGCATTTGGGTCTCAGGCGAAATTTCAGGCTTGAAAATGGCGGCAAGCGGCCATTGCTATTTCACGCTGAAAGATGACGAGGCGCAAATCCGCTGCGCAGTTTGGAGAAATGCCTACCGCCTATTGCGCGCCAAACCCCAGGACGGGATGTTGGTCCTCGCGCGTGGCCGTGTCGAAGTCTACCCCCCCCGCGGCGAATACCAGCTTATAGTGGAAACCGTCGAGCCGCTGGGTCTTGGCGCATTGCAGTTCGCATTCGATCAGCTTCGGAAAAAATTGACCGCCGAAGGCCTCTTCGATCCGGCAACCAAGCGGCCACTCCCGGCCTTTCCTCGCCGCATTGGGATTGTGACTTCCCCCACCGGTTCGGTCATTCGCGACATGCTCCATGTTTTCGCGAGACGCTTCCCCGGCTTGCACATCCGAATCTATCCGGCTCTCGTCCAAGGTCAGGGTTCTATCGAGCAGGTTGTCGAAGGCATTGAGTACTTCAGCATGACAACCTGGGCCGATTTGGTTATCGTGGCCCGTGGCGGCGGCTCGCTTGAGGATTTGTGGACGTTCAACGAAGAAGCTGTGGCCAGGGCCATCGCCAATTGTTCGGTTCCCGTCATTTCCGCCGTTGGGCACGAGACGGATTTTACGATCGCCGATTTCGTGGCCGACCTGCGCGCCCCAACGCCGTCCGCTGCCGCTGAGTTGGCAGTCCCCACTAAGGACGCTCTACTCCATCAGGTCCAAGTCATGACCCGTCGCGTAGGACAGGCAATACAATTTCGCGTATCCCAATCAGCTAGGCGTCTGGAGGTGCAAGGCGTAGAGCGGGCTCGCATGCTGCTGGAAAGGCGCTTGTATCGCTACGCACAACGCGTGGATGAGTTGAGTTCCGCCGCGTCGCGCCGACTCGAAAACAAAGTAGGAATGGCCCACCGCACATGGATGGCCGCCGACACGCGACTCAGGAAACAGGATCTGCGCTTGAAAATTGCCCAGGCCAACCAAAGGTTGCAATCGTTGGTGTCCCGGCAGCAATCGGCAATCAAGCGAATCGAGAGCCGCGGAAAATCGCGACTCATCCCCTTGGCGTCCGCATTGGCCCAACTTAGTCCTCTTAAGATTTTGGATCGAGGCTATTCCATTGTCGAGACGATGGAAGGCCAAATAGTAACAGATCCCGCCACCATTGCAACGAACCAATCGCTAAACGTACGACTGGCGAAAGGGCGCCTTCCAGTGAAGGCCCTCTAGTGCAAGGCCGGGTATTCCGCCGCCGATCCCTTCGCTTCCACGCCTCTATAGGCGATAGCCAGCAATGGAGGAGCCACCACCGTGGTCCCCACACAAACCGCCACCAGAATCGCATAGTGTATCTGCGACAGTACACCCATCGAAAGCCCCAGTTGCGCCACAACCATCCCAACCTCGCCACGCGGAATCATGCCCACTCCAATTCGCACACGGTCGCGCATTTCGTTCCCCACGGCGCAAATTCCGCATCCAACCAACTTCGACAGAATGGCCGCCACAAGCAATGCCCCGCATAGCAGCAGGCAACCTGGATCTTTCAAGCCTTCTACCTGCACCTTGAGTCCAATTCCGGCCAGGAAAAAAGGAACCAACAACTCAGTCGCCCCGCTGCTCAAATCCCGCAGTCGCTGTCCGGCGCTGGGCGATAGCGCCATGCCCGCGAGAAACGCTCCCACGATGGCCGCTACACCAACATAAATGGCCGCAAGCGATAGCCCGAACAACAGCACCATCGCCACGGAGAATTCCGATTCCACTATTCGCAATTTCGTTTGCGCCGGAGCAAGGGCGTCCACGGCTCTTGTCCCGTAATAGCCTACAATCGCCACAAAGAACAACGCCATGAAGGCGGTCGTGGCTAGTTGGCCATAATTCAACGGCCCTTTGGCCGCGCCGGAAACAACAGCCAACACTAGCAATCCAAGTACATCGTCGATCACGGCGGCCCCCAAAATAGTTTGGCTCGACTTGTGCCATAAGAGCCCCCGGGATGCCAGCACCTGCGCCGTGATCCCAACGCTCGTCGCCACCAGCGCCGCCCCCATGAAGATCCCATCCAGCTGCGTTGCGCCAAAAAGCCTCATCAACCCCCAGCCGGAAAGGAACGGCAACACAACCCCACCAACCGCCACCAGCATTGCCGTCTTGCCTACGCCAAATAGCTCCGCCGGTTTCACCTCAAGCCCGACTCGAAACAATAGGAACATCACCCCAAGTTCCGATAGGCTTTCAAGGAAGGGAGCCGGTTGAATCCAACCCAACACTGCCGGCCCAATCAAAAGCCCAGCAAAGATCTCGCCGACCATGCCCGGCACACGGATTCGCTCAAAAAGTTCAGCTAAAAATTTGGCCGAGCCGAAAACGATTAGCAATATGAGGGCATGATGGGCTGATTCAGGCAATCTAAGGTTCCTTCAGTAATTGTAGATGGTCGGGGGAGCAGTCATCTGGCTGCCACACCGCGTTATGAGCCCGATTCAAAAAATCAATTTCCGTTACCCTTGTGCTCACTATAAACTGAGACTGGATCAAACAAAGTCCTTCCGGTTTGTTTCTAAATTTCCTCATCGAATAGAGAACACATATGCGAATCACGTTACTTCTTTTGGCGTTAGGGCTCACAGTTTCTGCTGGCGACTCAGAAAGCTCGCCGGCATCTCCGTCTTCAACTGAGACGTCTCAGGATCCTGCAAAGCCCGCTGATCCAGCGCCTCCACCCGCCCCCCCCGCCAAGTACAACGGATGGGTATTCAGCATACTTGCGGATGGCTATGTCACCAAGAATTTCAACACGCCTTCGTCGAACTTTAACCAGCTACAGAACTTTAACTTCACCTCCGGTCGCCCCGAGCTCAGCTTGGCGAAGTTCACGGTGGACAAATCAGATAAAGTCTTCGGTATCCACGCCGACATCGGCGCCGGTGAAACCATGCGCTGGATTCATCTAGCCGATCCGGCAGCGGCGGAACACAAAGCGTTGCGCTTCATTGAGCAGGCCTATGTCATCGTGAAACCAAACAACACGCACGGTACTGAATTCGATTTTGGTCAGTTCGTCACCTCCGCCGGCGCCGAAGTCATTGAGAGCAGTTCCAACTGGAACTACACCAGATCCCTTTTGTTTGGTTGGGCCATTCCTTACTACCACTTTGGCCTCAAAACCACTACACCCGTCACGAAAGAACTGAATGTCGGGTTCCAACTGGTCAACGCTTGGAACACCCTGGCCGGCAATAACAACATGAACAATGTCGGATTGACTCTCGGGTTGACGAAAAAGAAGTACGCCTACTTCGCAAACTACTACACTGGGCCCAATCATCAGGGAACCACGAAGGGCAAGCGCAATCTTTTCGATACCACCCTGTTGTTGACCCCTACGGGCAAGTTCAATGCGTATATCGACGCCGATTTCGGGCGCGACAATCACATCTTGGGTGGGGGGCATGATTCCTGGTATGGCGTGGCTGGAGCGGCCCGCTACCAGTTGACGAAGCAATTCGCCATCGCCGGGCGCCTAGAGGCCTTCAACGATAAGGATGGCTTCAATACCGGAGTGGCCCAAGTAGTCAAGGAAGGAACTATTACCGGTGAATATAAACTCAACGACCACCTGATTGGCCGCCTTGAGTACCGGCACGATGCTTCTGACAAGCCCTATTTCGACCGCAACAGATTGATCGCTGTCGAAAAGAGCTTGGATACGTTTACCGTGGGACTCATCGTCCTGCTGGGACCCTGGAAGTAGCCCTACCGGTCCTCTAACATCGCGCCTGCCACCGGTCCTAAGGGTGGCAGGCGCGATTGTATTTTTAAAGGCCGAAACCGTTGATCGCTCTGGCTCAACCGTCGATAGATTATTTCAATCCGTGCGATAGAAAGGTTCGTCTTCCACCCGAAGGTACATTCGTTGCATGATGGTTTTGTTCCAAATCCATGTTGACCGAACTTGCTTTCCTTTCCCCGTCAGATTCGGCAGGCAAAGTCTTTAGGAGACCAATGAAGATACGATTATTTACCGCATTGAGCCTGATGCTCCCCGTAGCGTCTCTTGCGCAACCTGCTCCCGCGCCAGCCCCCATGACGCCCGCCGCGATGGAGGCAGCCATCAAATCAGCGCAAACGTCCGGCGATAACGCCTGGATGCTTGTTAGCTGCGCCTTAGTTCTGTTGATGACCGGACCCGGCCTCGCACTGTTTTATGGCGGGCTTGTCCGAAAGAAAAACGTGCTCGGCACCATGATGCAGAGTTTTATTTTAATGGCCTGGGGCACCCTCATGTGGGCCGTCGTTGGATACAGTCTGGCCTTCGCTGAGGGTTCGCCATTCCTCGGCGACCTGCGTTACTTGTTTCTCGAAGGCGTCGGTACCGCTCCCCATCCCGATTATGGAGCCACGGTTCCTCACTTGACCTACATGGCCTTTCAGTTGATGTTCGCGATTATCACTCCAGCTTTAATTTCCGGGGCTTTCGCCGAACGCATGAAGTTTAGCGCCATGATGCTGTTTACCACACTGTGGTCGCTGCTGATTTATTACCCGATGGCGCACATGGTCTGGGGTAAGGGTGGCTTCCTGAACGCGTTCCTCGGTGGCAAGATCCCTACTTTGGATTTCGCGGGCGGCACAGTGGTCCACATTACCTCGGGTGTTTCCGCCCTGGTCTGCGCCCTCTACATGGGTAAACGCCTCGGCTATCCCAATGAGCAGATGCGGCCCCATAGCCTTGTGCTCAGCTTTATCGGCGCTTGCCTTCTCTGGGTCGGCTGGTTTGGGTTCAATGCCGGCAGCGCGGTTGGCGCCGGCGGGTTGGCCACCAGCGCTTTCGTCGCCACTCACTTCGGCGCGGCTGGCGCCACTATGGGTTGGTTGCTCGCCGAATGGTTAATGCATGGTAAACCCAGCGTTCTGGGTGGAATTTCCGGCGCCGTCGCCGGGTTGGTTGTAATCACGCCGGCCAGTGGTTTCGTCAAGCCAATGCCTGCTATCATCATGGGCCTCATCGGGGGCATCGTTTGCTGTCTAATGGTCATGAAGGTGAAGAGCATGTTCGGGTACGACGACTCGCTCGATGCTTTCGGAGTTCACGGCGTCGGCGGCACGTTGGGCGCCATGCTAACCGGTGTCTTTGCTACCAATCAGGTGAACGATGCGTTGAAAGACGCGCAAGGTAAACTTCTTCCACTTGGTCTGGTGGATGGCAACGGTGGGCAAATCATGAACCAATTGATCGGTTGCACCATCGCGTGGGGGTTAGCCATTGTCGGCACTTTAATCATTTTGAAGATTTGCGACATGACACTGGGTCTTCGCGTGAGCCCCGAAGATGAATCTCAAGGTCTTGACTTGAGCCAGCACGGTGAAGAAGGCTACAATTTTGAAGCTTAGGAAAGGAATCTGCAAATGAAGAAAATCGAAGCTGTGATACAACCCTTCAAGCTGGAAGAGGTAAAGGAAGCACTCAAGGCAATCGGCGTGGACGGTATGACCGTATCCGAAGTCAGAGGGCATGGCCGCCAGAAAGGGCACAAAGAAGTCTACCGTGGACAAGAATATCAGGTGGATCTTCTTCCAAAGGTTAAACTGGAATTAGTAATCGCCGATTCCAGACAAGAAGAGGTTTTGAAAACACTAATCGGCGCCGCTAAAACCGGCAAGATTGGGGACGGGAAAATCTTCGTCTACGATGTCAAAGACGCCATCAGAATCCGTAACGACGAACGCGGCGAATCAGCTTTATAACGCTGCGTTTGAAAAAATCCGTGAGCAGTATTTTTCCACTGGGGAAGCCGGTCCGGCGCTCCATGTCCGTACGTCTGTTGTCGATTCAATTGTCGAAGCAGCCTTCCGCGACATTCTGACGCCGGCCTGGCCAACCGGGTTGGCCGCCCTTGCCGTTGGCGGCTATGGACGTAAAGAACTGTTCCCGTATTCAGACATAGATCTGCTGTTGCTCATGGAGGAGCCGCCAGAGTCCAAAGAGCGTAAGGAAGCTCTCTCTCAATTCCTTAAGACTATTTGGGACGCGGGGCTCCGCCTCAGTCATTCCGTGCGCTCTATCGCCGAATGCACTGAACTAAATCCCCAAAATCATGAACTGAATATCAGTATTCTCGATCAGCGTTTCCTTGCTGGCGATTCGGCTCTCTATTCCAGGCTCACCTCGAAGCTCCCAAAGTTTTGGGCCTCCGAACGGCAGAGTCTCGTCCGCCATATGGGCCTCGCCACCCGCACCCGTCACGACAAGTTCCATGACACCGTCTACCACTTGGAGCCCCACGTAAAAGAGGGACCGGGCGGCCTGCGGGATCTACATGTCATCGGTTGGTTGCACAAACTCCGTGACCCGCAAAAGCACCACTTCGATTACCTTCCCGAATTGGAAGAAGCCCAGGAATTTCTCCATCAACTGCGATGTTTTCTGCACTTCAACGCCGCCCGCGATCAGAACCAACTGACGTTCGATGCGCAGGAAGAGTATGTGGACCAGTCCTTCGTTCACGCCCCAACCGTAGCCAGCTGGATGCGCCAGTACTTCCTGCATTCACGCAAAATCCACCGCTTAGTGCTGCAGGTTTTGGATGTTTGTGAGACGCCCGCCAGTGGTTTGCTGAGCCAATTCCGGGAATGGCGCTCTCGATTATCTAACTCGGAAATGAGCGTCAGCCGCGATCGGATTCTGCTCCGTAGTCCGCAACAACTCGAGTCCGATCCCGAACTGGCGCTGCGTCTAATCCGTTTCGTGGCCCGGCACGGCATCTCGCTTGCCGCCGATACCGAAAAGCGCCTAAAAGAAGCTCTTCCTGTCATTGAAGCCCATTTTTCGCAACCCCGTCAATTGTGGAACTATCTGCAAGAGATCTTCGCTCTGCCGCACGCAATTGCCGCGTTGCGCGCCATGCAGGAAACAGGTCTGCTGGCCGCACTAATTCCGGAGTGGCGTCTGATTGACGGCATGGTGATGCGCGATTTCTACCATCGCTATACGGTGGATGAACATACGCTGATCACAATTGAAAACCTGTTGCAACTACGCAAGCCGCAGCAGGGGACAAGGCATCATTTCTCAGAACTGCTCGAAGAGATCGAATCGCCTCCGGTCCTGATCTTCGCCTTAATCCTCCACGATGTGGGCAAAGGCGCCGAGGGCGAGAATCACTCCCTTGAAGGTGTGCGCCTCGGCCGAGTGATTCTCGACCGCATTGGAATGCCTGCCGAACAACAGGCCCTTGTTCTGTTCCTCGTCGAGAGGCATTTGGAACTGAGCTCGGTTATGAACTCGCGCGATTTGAGCGATCCCGCCACGGCCATTCATTTAGCCGGCCGCGTTGGGACCATTGAGCAGCTTCGCTATCTTACCCTGCTTACTTATTCCGACATCAGCGGCGTAAATCCCAGCGCCATGACCCCATGGCGTTTGGATCAGCTATGGCGCGTCTACATCATTGGCTACCGCGAACTGACCCGGGAATTGGATACCGATCGTATCACCGCTCCGCAAGGAGTGTCTCCACACGCGGCCGCTTTCATGGAAGGCCTGCCGGTTCGCTATTTGCGAACTCATAGCGACGAACAAATTGAAGATCATGCGCGTCTTGCAGCTCAATCGGCGGATATCGGCGTTGGGGTGGATATCAAAAAGGAAAGTGGCGTGTGGCGGCTATCGCTGATCACCCACGACCGCCCGCGTCTCTTCTCAGCCATCGCCGGAACTTTGTCCGCCTTCGGGCTGAACATCGTAAAGGCGGAAGCTTTCAGCAACAAGCGCGGAGAGATTGTGGATGCCTTCACGTTCAGTGATCCAAGCCGCAACTTGGAACTGAATCCAAGTGAAACCGACCGGCTGAAGCTGACACTGGAACGCGTCGCGCTAGGCAAGGCTGACGTTCGCACTCTGCTCGCCGGTCGCCGCAAAGCTGATCCCCCTAGCCAGCGGGAACGCTTGCGCCCCAGCGTCGAATTTGACAACGAAGCCTCCGGTCACGCGACGCTCGTCGAGATCATGGCCGAAGACAAGCCAGGCTTGCTTTACGAATTGGCCACTGTCTTCTCCGAATCCGGCTGCAACATCGAAGTAGTGCTGATCGACACTGAGGCGCACAAAGCGTTGGACGTTTTCTACGTCACCCGCGATGGCGCCAAGCTGAATGATTCGGAGTTGGGTGCGGTGGAAGAACGACTGCTAGCCGTCTGCCGTTCATAAGTAGGGCGGACCCCCTGGTCCGCGGCTGGCCCCCTGGCCAGCCCGCTCGGCTTCAAACCGAGCGTGTCAGAAACGGCCTACATTCAACGCATCGATTCCAACTTCGTGATCCAGGAATTGAAGTGTGGACACTCCTTCCGTATGCGATCCAGTCCAATCTCATGAACCGCAAGGATTCCGTGAAATGGCTTGTCGTATTTGATAAGATTTTCAATTCTCTTCGATGGCGCTGTCTGCGGAGAATCATTGATTTCCTCAGGTGTGTCGAATTGATCGCGAATTTCTTGAAACCTGGGTTCAAGATCCGTTCGGGAGATTCCGCGGCTGAATGCGCCGCAATCGCTGAAAAGAAGCGCTTCAAATTCGTGCATCAGGACAAAGGGGACAAAACGTAAAGGAACGAAGCTACCTCTCAAGGCAAGTTGCATATCCTCTAATAGCGCCTTTTCGAGATGCGTGGCTTTTGCTTGATGACTTAGTCTTGTCGATTCGGTCCGTCCTGGCCAGGTGGATGGTAACGCATAGTAGTCGACCATTGTGGAAACAACACACCCGGAATCCGATTTGAGGTGATTTACGATTTCCTTTTTTGCGGACTGCCAACTCTTTATTCCTCCGCGGGACGCTCGTTGGCGAGCGTTTCCGATCAATCGAGCGGTCACGGAGTGGAACCCTTTCTGTACGAAGTGGGCGCATAGGACATCCCTAACGAACTCCTCCTCGGTTTGGCCCTCAACATGGATGTGCAAGCGTCTCATGCTATTCGGGATGGGGCCGCCCTCCAAGCTCATTTTTCTCCCACAATTGACCCAGGCTATAGTCTTCGAGCCATGCACTCAAGCTGGGAGTGTCGAGTCTAGTAAGTTGAGTTCCGCCATTCACGCGATCAGCCACGAGAATATCTTCTGGTGCAAAATGATCGAGGAGCAAGGAGGATTGTGTAGAAACGATTACTTGAGTTTCCGTTGCAGCGAGTTTGATTAGCGAGGCGAGCATTGCGATCGCGGCGGGATGTAAACCCAGTTCCGGCTCATCAACCAAAATAATGGAAGGGCGAAGCTCTTCGGGTTGCAGGAAGAGGGTGCTCAATACAATGAAACGCAGCGTCCCATCTGAGAGCGCCGAAGCTCCGAAATAATCATCGGATCTCTTGTGCCGCCACTCAAGTTTGATCGTCTCCGTATTTAATCGCATCGGCTCCAAGTTGAAGTCCTCAAAAAACGGCGCGACTCGTTGAACGGTCGATTGAATCAATTGGTACTTTACCGTTTTTTTCTCACGAAGGTAATACAGAAATGCTGGTAGATTTGATCCGTCCTCCCGCAAAAATCGATTGTCATGGACCTTCGCAGTACTTCGAAGCGGAGAATTTTGGCTCGTATCGTTCAAATGCAAATGGAACACTCGCCAATTTCCCAGTGTCACGTACTTCCCAAAATTAGAATACTGCGGATAGTAAAGAAGCTTGTCGTTTAGTCCGGGTTTTAGAGTGAATGCAAAGGGTTCGCCTTCGAATCCTATTTCGAAGCGAATCTGCCGCGTGGTTTTCGGACCGAAGTGTAGAATCTCTCTTGCGCCATTAGATCCAATAACATAATCTTCGAGCTTTCCCTCTCGTACGGATTTCCATAAGGAAAACGCCTCAAGGAAATTCGACTTCCCCGAGCCATTCGCCCCAATCAAAATATTAATCGGTCGCAACGCCAGCTTCTCAATCGAAGCGATGCTCTTGAATCCCTCAATCGTGATGTAATCAAGCCCGGTCATTCGTTCCATCCATTATCGCCTGACCTCCTTACCCTGCACAAAACGCCACCCCAACTATTCGAGTCAG
>JANXXI010000065.1 GCA_025350695.1 Acidobacteriota bacterium | reverse complement strand
CACCGCGCTCGCGTCCAACCGAGTATTGTGAATCCCTCCTTTTCAGCATTAGGCCTTCAGCCAGCAGTTCCCGGGCTCCACTGCGAAGTTCCGCGGCAGCTTCCCAATTCTTCGGTTGCAGCGCCGGTGGGAAGTGAAGGGGCAATGTGTGGAGCAGTTGCCGCCGTTGTTCTAGACCGCGAGATCTCACGTCCTCACCTCCCCACTCCAGTAAATCAAAAGCGAGTAGACGGGCTGGTGCGGCTTCAAGCAGTTTCTTGCCGGGATTTTTCCTGGTGAGTGCTGCAGGTCGGCGAACGGCATAACTGCGTCTTTCCATACAACCAACTCACCGTCGATCACCAAGCCATCCGGTAAGGCAGAGTGTTGTGCGACGATGTCAGGGAAACTTTCGGTTAGACGCTCGCCGCCGCGTGACCAAATGTGAACTTCACCCTGCCGTTTTATGACCTGAGCGCGGATGCCATCCCACTTGTACTCGACGACCCACTCGTCAATGTTTCCCAGAGAATCAGGCGCGCCTTCCAAAGGATGAGCTAGGCAGAAAGGATAAGGCTGGCCGGGATTTGCGTCGGTTGTATCTGTCTTCATCAAATCTTCCCAGGCTTTGGCCGATGGCTGCCATGCTCCGGCCAGACGGTGTGCAACCACACTAGTCTCGGTTCCGGTGGCGGCCGCAATCGCTTTGGTTACGAGCCCTTCTGAAACTCCCACCCGGAAGGAACCGGTGATGAGCTTGTTCCACACGAAGCGCTCTTTGGCTGAAAGTAGTCCCCAGCTTTCTAGCAGAAACTTGCGCTGATCCATCTTGCCCATGGAGCGCAGCGGAACCAGACGGGTTGTGATGAACTGATCGAGGCTCTCCTCGTTGGGAAGATCCGGAGACGTCGCCACCAGAAGAGCCGCGGTTTCCGCTAAGTCGCCCACGGCTTCGTAGCATTCCTCAAATAACCACGGAGGCACGCCAGCCGACTCAGCGGCCATTTCAGCTAACACGCGGGAAGGCACGGGCGCGCGTAGCTTTCCTCCGCGCAGGAAATAGATCGCCCACGCTGCATCGGCCGCCGGAGCGTCACGCAGATACTGGACGAGCATCGCCACCTTGTTGCTGGTTTTATTGGATCCGTCGATCGCAAAGTAGAGTTCGGCAAATCGTCTCATGGGGCATCAGCCTCTTCGAACTCGAGCGGGCTCTCATCCTCGTCCGAGAACTGCGTCTGAAGAGCCATGGCAGAGATCCCCTTCTCGTTTAACCAGCGAACCAGTGGGGCGACCGTTCCATGCGTGACCCAAACTTGTTCGGCCCCGGTTTGCTCGATCCCTTCAAGCAGACCCGGCCAGTCGGCATGATCGGAGAGGACAAAGCCGCGATCAATGGCGCGCCTTCTCCGGTGTCCGCGAACCTGCATCCAACCCGAGGCCATGCCGGTTGAAAAATCACCAAACCGACGAACCCACGCGGATCCGTTCATTCCGGGCGGCGCCACGATAAGGGCCCCACTAAAGGTCTTTGTGGTGGCTTTAAGGGCGTAAATAGTAGGTGGAAGCGGGATGCCGCTTTGCCGGTAGATGTCATTCAAGCGCTGCACCGCGCCGTGCGTGTAGATGGGTCCGATGGAAGGGTCCACACCTGCGATCAGGCGTTGCGCTTTGCCGAGAGAGTAACCGTACAAGACACTGGCCCGTTTATCGCGGCGATTTTGTTCCCACCAACCGTTGATTTCGGCGAATGTTTCCGCGCTCGAAGGCCATCGAAAGATGGGAAGAGCAAAAGTAGCCTCGGTCACAAAGCAGTTGCAGCGCACCGGTTGAAAAGCTTCATTGGTGGGATCGGGGGCGATTTTGTAATCGCCGGAAACCACACACGAGTAGCCGCCGCGTTCGACCTTTACCTGCGCTGACCCAAGAATGTGGCCTGCCGGATGAAGCGAAACGCTAACGGAACCAATACTGAGTGAGTCGTGGTAATCAAGTTCTTGGACGGCGATCTCCGGCCCGAGGCGAGCCCGTAGAATGGGCGCGCAGGTCTTGGAGCATAAATAGTTCAGCGAGCCGGCACGTGCATGATCTGCATGCGCGTGCGTAATTACTGCGCGCTCAACGGGCGTCCAAGGGTCGATGTAAAAGTCGCCGCCGGTGCAATACAATCCCGCATCGCGCATTTCAAGGAGTTGAGGGCTCAAGCCCCCACCCAACATTCGTCCATAAAGCGGCGCCTCCTCCCAAGCTCACGGATATTTTACAAAAAACGAACTCTAAGATTTAGATGACTCTAGCATTGAAATGGTGCGGCAAGCCAACCACGTTCAAATGTGCCAGTAACGTTCTTGCAATTTTAAGACCTTGATTTACTAATTGGGCGGCGCGCCATTGGTTCACGAGTGGAAAGCTCGTCGCGATTCCCCATCCTAGCCAACAAGGAGGTAATCAATCTAGAATCACAATCCCCCCAGGGGCTGTCAATGCACCGCCTTCCGGCGCGTCGGGCTTGGATGAAACGGTTAAGCCGTTCGGCCGGAGTCGTAGTTGCGCGCCGAGTGTGCCCAACACGCAGAATCGAATTGGATGAAAGGAGCGGACTTTCAGTTGAAGAATCGAGTGGTCCAGTTCATTCAATATGCTCGCAGCATTGAAGATGGCCAAATTTCACATCTAGAGGGCAGGCACGGACTTCCTTTTGCGATGGATTTAGATTATTCTACATGCCGAGTTTCCGATGACCGTCTCCGTGCTGTGGGTTCAGTGGATTTGGTCGGGCTGCGGGGGTAGGCTGTGATTGTGCGTCGCCCGACGTTTTCCGCGTTTTGTGACAAGACGCGTGGATTGGTGAAAGGGTGCCCCCACGGCGGCATCTCTCTAGGCCTTAATTTCCTCGAGTTGCTTCGTTGCGATTCCGACCGGGCGATCTATCGGAATGCCAGCGCAGGCGAGCAGGGTAGTCAACAGATCGCCCTGATTTCCCTTTGTATCGGCGAAGAAACGTCCCGCTTTGAGCGAACCGCCGCCTTTGCCGGCGATCACGAAGGGGAGGTTTTCGCGAGTGTGCTTGTTGCCATCCTCGAGCCCGGAACCCCACATCATGATGCAGTTGTCCAGCAACGTGCCGCCGGCTTCACGCAAGCCAGCCATCTTCTTCACCATGTAGGCAAACTGCGCAATGTTGAATTCGGTGATCTTGGCGATCTTGCGGACCTTTTCCGGATCGTTATTGTGATGGGTATTTGAATGATGCTGGTCGTTGAAACCTAGTTCCGGATAAGAGGCCCCGTTGGGTGTGGAGCCGATGTAGGTGCTGACGCGAGTCGTATCGGTCTGAAAAGCGAGTATGTTCAGATCGCACATCACCTGCATGTACTCGCTCCGTTTTTCGCCATCCGGAATCCTGATCTCGATCGGCGGCGAATCGGAGGGGTGACGTTTGCTTGCGCGGACGCCGGCTTTCTCCAAGGCAGCGTCTTTTTGACGGTACTCGATAGCAGCGATGCGCCGTTCCACAGAGCGAACGCTATCCAGGTATTCATCGAGCTTCCGCTGGTCCGAGGCGGGCAATGTCCGGCGGAGGTCTCTGGCTCCGCCCAGTACGATGTCCAACAAGCTTCGATCAAGCGCACTCAGCGGCGATGATTCCCGCGCGCCGCCGCCCTGCTCCTGTTTGTTGAACAAGCGATAGAGCACGTTCCGCGGATTGACCTCGGCGGGGACCGCCTGCGTTGGGGAACGAAAGCTACAGTGCGAATAGTAGCCCTCGTTCAGGCCTTCCTGGTTCTCCTTCCAGGTTTGTGGCATGGTGGCCAACTCGAGCGACGGCAAGGCGGTGAAGGCACCCAAGTGGTTGGCGGCAATCTGATCGGCGGAAATGGCAATATTGATTTCGTTCCGCTTTTCGGCCGCCGGCAACATCGCCGTGAGCCAAGTAGACAGTTCAAGTGCGTGCGGCGCCCCATTGAAGGGAGCGATGGGGACGCCGGAAATTCCCTTCATCACGATGCACTGGTTGAGCACCGGGCGCAACGATTCCAGAGCCGGCGGCGGCGACGAGAGAAAACTTTCCGAATTGGCCGGCCAGAATTGATCCATGATCACCCCGTGGGGCATGTACATGAATCCTAGGCGCACGGGCGGTTTGTACGCCTTGCCCTTGGGGGTGTCGGCCCAACCCAGGGAATCCATCAGCGGCAGGGCGAGTGAAACGCCCAACCCCTTCAGACAAGTCCGCCGGTCAATTCTGCTCATTTGAGCCTCCTCTGTTCTTCGATTCGCCGATGCGTAAAGGGGTAACTCGTAATAACCCCATTGATGAGCGCCCGCATGCGGTACTCATCGCCGGCAATCTCACCCATCAAGTCATCCACCACGATTTCGTCGTAGCCTTCCAACTTGCGGCCCAAGGCGTAGGCCAGCAGTTTCTCCACCAGATTGCGGGCAACGTCGCCGTTTCGTCCGGCGATGATGGCTTTCAGATCCGCAGGACCCGAAAAACGTTTTGGGCCGGGAAGCTCACCCGCGGCATCGATTGGCTGGCCGTTGCTATCCCGGTCGCGCCATCGCCCGATGGCATCGAACTTCTCCAAGCCGAATCCGATCGGGTCGAGGATCTGATGACAATTGGCGCAGACAGGATTCGTGCGATGAAGCTCGGTCCGCTGACGGACCGTAAGATTTGCGACCGCCGTCTGGTCCTGCTTGTCCAGGGCCGGGACGTCGGGCGGGGCGGCCGGCACATGTTCTCCGAGCACTTGTTCCAGCACCCACACGCCACGCTTCACGGGACTCGTGCGATTGGGGAAAGAGGTGGCGGCGAGAATGCCTGGCATTCCCAGCACTCCGCCGCGATTACCATCACTGAGCCGGACCTTCCGCATCTCGGGTCCCTTGACCGTTTTCTCCAGGCCGTAAATCGCAGCCACGGTTCCATTCAGGTAGGTGTAATCGCTATCGACGAAACGGATGACGTTCTCGTTGTCCCGGACGACGCTCTCGAAGAACAGGCGGACTTCGTCATACATCGCCTGGCGCATCCCAGTCGTCATTTGCGGAAAGATCACCGGATCGAAGACTTGGCGCTTCAAACCGCCGACGCTCAGCCACTGTGCACCGAAGCCGTCAAACAGTGCCCGGGAACGACGATCATCCAGCAAACGTTTGGCCTGCGCCTTCAGAACCGCCGGCTCATGGAGCTTTCCCCTGTCGGCCAGAGTCATCAGTTCGTCGTCGGGCATCGTGGCCCACAACAGATAAGACAAACGCGAGGCAAGTTGGTGGTCGTCCAGCGGAACAATTCCGGTGCTCGACTCGGCTACTCCAGCCGGCGTAATGAAAAGGAACTGAGGGGAAACGAGGACGGCCTTGAGCATCAGGTGAAGCGCCTTCGAATAGGCCAATTTGTTAAGTCTTCCCAGGTCGAACGTTGCCACTAGGACATCCAGCTCTGCCTCCGTCGGTGGCCGGCGGTAGGCTTTCCGGGCAAGAGACCGGGCGACCTCCCGTGCCGCTTCCCGGGGATGGTTCCCCGGCGC
>JANXXI010000062.1 GCA_025350695.1 Acidobacteriota bacterium | reverse complement strand
CTTCAAGGATCAAGAAACGGCCGCCAAACGGTTTGGTTGTATTATCCGGGACACCTCCAAGGCGGACGCTGATTGCTTGTGGGCTCGACTCCCGTTCAACAAGACATCGTTCAATCCCGACGAGATCAAACGCCGTCTGGGTCACCTCGCGTTGGTTGGCCAGCAGGTGCAGTATCTGAACCGTGTTCGAGTGATTGCGCGCGATATCGACCAAGCCGGGGCAGATATTGTCGTTACTAACCCCAAGCAGATCGACCTTCAGCAAGGTGATCGCGATAAGACTATTGAACTACAGGGATCCGGGCTGCATAACATTTCGGCTTCTGTCCCGCGATGGGACGATGTAGTCGTTTCGGTGGTCGCTACAGCCTTGGACGGGACTTCTGCTAAGATCAAATTCACGAAAGTAGGTGACGCGGCGCAATTGTCCGCGGGCACGGCAAGGCTGATCATCACCGGTTCCGGTAAGTCTTGGGATATTCCCATATACATCCAGCCGGCCAAGCCCATTCCCGACAAGCCGACGGAAGTGAAAAAGGTTAAACAAGGCTCCAATACCTCTGTCGAACTGACCGGCAAGTTGCTCTTAGCGGTGAAATCCTGCGAATGTGATCAGAAAGACGTAGGATGTGAGCTGGAGGGAAGTCCTGCATCTGACAAAGTTAAGATCAAATTGCACGCCGATAATAAGGCGAAGCCAGGGCCACTAAAGATTTTTCTAAGCGGCGACAAGTTGGTGAAAAGCGATGCCATTGACAATTTCGTCGTCGAAACCGCCAAACCGGAATATGCCGAAGTGCCCGAAATCAAGGTCGTAAAGTCGGTCAGTACCAAGGCGACAATCGAGCTCAAGGAAGGCAAGTTTCTCACCTATGTAACTCTCACTCCCTCAGATGCCAAGATTAAGGCAGACACCGGGACTTGTGACGACAAGTCTTGCAAGTTCACGCTTGACTGCAAGAACGCCGACCCGGGAAGTTACACCTTAGCAGTCAAGAACGGCACTGAGCCTGCGTCGAGTCTAATAAAAGTTACGATTGCGCCTTAGAGTGCCGACGCTAACGGCTACGGCTCGGATCGTAAAGGTTAGCACGGATCTTCTCTTTTTGCGCTTGAGCCTCAGGTGTGAACCAAGGCTCAACATCCGGAGCAAAAGTGGCTCCGGCAACGCCGGTCGCTTCAAGAATGATCCGTTTCAACGCAGCAAACGTGGCCGGGGGTTTGGCGCTCATGAAGTGGGCCAGTTCGAGTCCCGCCGCTGCCACCTGAGCTACGGGAACGACCCGCGCCACTAAGCCGACTTCAAGCGCCCTTGAAGGGGACAACGCTTCCCCTGCCAAAATCATTCGTCGGGCAACGGGAACTCCGGCTGCCGCGGTCAACATCTTAAAAAGCGAATGAGGCAGTACAACGCCTACGTCGATTTCGTTCATGGCGAAACGGTAGTCGCCTTCAGCCATGATTCGAAAATCGCAAGCCAGCGCGAGGATGGCTCCTCCGGCGACGGCGTGCCCTGGCAGTGCTCCTATCACAGGCTTGGGGAAATGCAAGATGCGGTTGATCAAGCTTCCGAAGGCGCCCAGGAAATCGGTCATCTGCTCACGGTTGTAGGAAAAAACTTCCATCGCATCGAAGCCAGCGGAGAAGAAACGGGGGACGGCGCTCGAGAAGAGCACGGCCCGGACGTCTTCGTCGGCGGCGGCGAGTTCGAAAGCTTCGAGCAGTTCCGCTAACAGTTGCCTATTCAACGGATTTGCCTTGGGGCGATTCATGGTGACAACGGCTACAGCGCCGGTGGTTTCAAATTGAACGTGTTGCATATTAACTCTCTACTTTCTCGAATTGCGGCGTTTCGCGCAAGCCCCAAAGTTTGCTACGCTCAACCGAGCGCAATGTCCATGCACGATACAGCACCGGTTAGAGCAGGGGAAGAACTCAATCTTCAGGCCTTGGCAGAATTTCTGGAAAAAAGGTTGCCGGGTGGCGCTGCGGGACTGAGTGTTGAACAGTTTCCGGGGGGCCATTCGAACCTCACTTACATGGTGAGTGCAGGTGGGCAGGAATATGTCTTGCGGCGTGGACCGTTGGGGCCGGTGGCGCCGAAAGCTCACGATATGGCTCGGGAATTTCGGATTCTGCAGGCCATTCATCCACATTTTAAACCAGCCCCTGAGGCGATTTTGCTGTGTGAGGATTTGGCCGTTCTGGGGTGCGTATTTTTCGTGATGGAACGGCGGCGCGGGGTTGTGATTCGGGATTCGGTTCCTGAAGAATTTGCGGGAGGGGGCGATTTGCCTGTGAAGCTGAGTGAGGCCTTTATTGATTGCCTGGCGACGCTGCATTCGGTGGACATTTCGTCTCCAGATTTGGCGGCGCTTGGTAAACCGGATGGCTTTTTGGAACGGCAAGTGAAGGGTTGGAGCGAACGGTGGCTTCGATCGCAAACCAGTTCCCTGCCCGCCATGGATCGCATCATGATTTGGCTTGCGCAGTCGGTGCCGGCTCCGTCGCCACCCACTATAGTTCATAACGATTTCAAGTTGGATAATGTGATGTTTGATTCGACCGATCCAACTCGAGTGGCTGCGGTGCTGGACTGGGAGATGACCACGATAGGCGACCCGCTAGTAGATGTTGGGCTGACGCTCTGCTATTGGCGGCTTGGGTCGGTCACATCACTGTGCGAATCCATTGGATTGTATTCGCGTGAGCAGTTTCTCGCGAAGTATGCCCGTACGACGGGGCGCGACCTACGGCAGATTCATTGGTATGAAATTTTGGGGATATTTAAGCTGGCAGTTATCTTGCAACAGATTTACTTTCGCTATGATCAGGGGCAAACCAAGGATGAGCGGTTCAAGCATTTCGACCTGCGGGTGGCCAACCTTGTGAATGATGCTCTGCAATTGTTGGAGCGTCACGAGTGAGCGCGCTGTATCTGATTCGGCGTAAACCTGAGAACCTTCCTTCACTACATCTTTTAAGACCAACCTTAGTACGTGGGATTTAATTCGTCTCAAACTTTTCGTCTCAAGCTAGGATGCCTAATATTTTTGATAGGCGCCCTCAATCCGCGTCCGGAAACCGTCGGCTATGCCTTGTTCCAGAACAGCGAGTTTTTCGATCCCGACGATCTGGTGCAGGTTCAAGTGGTATGCTGCGACAGGTTCACGTCGATCAACGTTCCGTCAGCGAATCGGCGAGCGTCCGCAGCCTTTCCCGTGCGTCCTTTTATCAGGCGCAAACAGCCTTCGAGCAGGACGGGCTCTTCGGGCTGCTCCCTCTCAAACGCGGTCCTCGGGGCGGCCACGAACTCAACAGCAAGGAAATGGAGTTCGTCTTTCAACAGCGAAAGCGGCTCGGTTGTCGCGTTATGCGGCTAACTAAATGCAGGTTGGCCAGCTTCCCACGATTCAAATTCAAATCAGATGATTGACGGTCGCGATGATTTGTTTGACGCCGGCCACTACTTCAAATGTACACTTCACGCACCTTGCAGCCGACAGCTTCCGTGACCTCAAGCTTGTTTGGGTCAATCACCTTGACCTCGGTCTCGTTACACACAAAAGTCGTGATGCGAATGTTCGTCAGCGGCGTTCGGAACTTCACGTAATTCGGCCCAAACTTCCGGGAGGCGCACCATTCCTCGAGCGCGGACTGGATGCGGCACTCCGGTACTGCTCCGCTTCGCATCCTTGTGTCGCGAGACTAGCTGAAAAGGAAAATCGATGATGGTTACATTGGAGTTTATCCCGCTTGGTCGTGGTTCAATGTGCTTCAGGGCATGTCAGCTAATGCTAGGGGATTTGCGCCGGCTGAGAAAATAATGCACAGCCGGCGTCACGATTAACGAAACCACCATGGAGGCCAACAACCCGCCAATTACTGCAATCGCAAGCGGTTGGAGCATCTGCGATCCGGCTCCGATCGCTAGTGAAAGCGGGATCATGCCCGCGATCGTGGCAAGCGCCGTCATCAAAATAGGCCGCAAGCGGCGCTCCCCCGCGCGGATCATTGCTTCGTTAGGCGAATAGCCCTCGGCCCTGTAACGTTGGTCAGCGTCCAGCAGCAGAATACCATTCTTGGAAACAATTCCCACCACCATGATCAAACCCATGAAGGAGGCGATGTTGAATGTCTTGCCCGTTACAAGCAACGCAAGAAAAACCCCCGACGTGGATAGGAGCGCCGATAGTACAATTGCCGTCGGAGCCGAAAATTCCTTGAACTCAAACAGCAGTACCGTGAACACCAGCACAACCGCCAGTGACAACACTAGAAGAAGGTCGCGGAATGATTTTTGTTGCTCCTCATACGTGCCTCCGTAAACGACGCGGATCTCAGGCGGAAGTCCAAGCGCTTTCACTTCTTCTTGTACCATCGCAATCCCTTTGCCCAAGCTCAACCCCTCAAACCTGCCGGTCACCGCCACATACCGCTGCAGATTCTCGCGGCGGATTTCGGTCTGCCCTACCTCGGTTTGAAAGTTGGCTAATGCTCCGAGTGTCGCCGTCTTTCCCGTGGAACTGCTGGTGATGATCGTATTCTTCAGCCGATCCACGCTCAGACGCACGCGCTCCGGAAAGCGCACACGAATGGTATAAGCGCGGTCGTTGGCAATCAATTGGGTGGTCGCGGGTTCACCTTGCAGCAGGGCGCTGGCGTCCAGTTCAATCTCCTGTGGCGTGAATCCCGAACGGGCGGCCACAACCGGATCCACCTTCATCACAATCGCCCCGCCACTGATCGTGTTTTCAATTCCATCCTTCACATCGGCCACTCCCTTCAACTTTTTAAGACGGTCCGCTATCTTCGGAGCATACTGTTTGAGCAGTGCTGGATCATTTGCGAACAACTTAATCTGAATTGGTTCGGGAGAACTGGTCAGATCGCCAATCATATCCTGGAGAACCTGGATGAACTCGACATCCAGTTGCGGATATTTCTTGTTGACCTGTTCGCGGATGCTGGAAATCACCTGCTCAACACTCTTACCGCGTTTTGTTTTTAGACGCACGGAAAAATCACCGGTATTCGCTTCGGTGACGGCCGCCAAGCCAAGTTGCAGCCCGGTGCGCCGCGAAGTAGCGTCCACCTCAGGCGTGGCTAACAAGATCTTTTCCACTCCTTCAAGAACCTTATTCGTATCCGCTAGCGAGGAACCGGCAGGCATCAGATAGTCGAGAATGAAGCCCCCTTCGTCCATCGCGGGCAAAAGGTCAGTGCCAATGTGGCTATAACAAAAATAGGAGCCAAGCAGCAGGCCAATGGAACCCAAGCCAAGAACGAAGGGATAGGCTATGACGAATTTAAGAGACCGTTCATATGTCCGGGTTGCCGCGCCCATTAAACCGGTTGTCGCCACTTCTTCGTGTCCGGCGTTAGCGTTTTCGCCGTCCTCTGTTTTACGGTTCCGCAAGAGATAGTGACTCAGTGTGGGGGTCCAAGTGAGGGCCAGCGCCAACGAGGTTAGCAAGGCCGAACCTACGGTTAAGGCGAGGGCGCGGAAGAAGGTGCCCGTAACGCCTGTAATGGAGATCAGGGGAAGGAATACGACGATCGGCGTGATGGTGGAACCAATCAGCGGAGCCAGTATTTCATTCAATGCGCTCTGTATCGCGGTGGCCCGATCCTGCCCCGAATCCCTGTGGCGCACAATGTTTTCCACCACAACGATCGCATCGTCGATGATCAAACCCACCGCCGCGGCCAATCCGCCAAGCGTCATCAAATTGAAGCTCTCATCGAGCAGCTTCAAGAGGATTAAGGTGATGGCAATTGTCGCGGGAATCACCAAAGCCGCAACCAGCGAACTGCTCCAATCCCGAAGGAAGAGCACCAGAATGATGGCGGCAAGAACTAACCCAATCAGAATCGCATCGCGAACGCTGGCAATGGAGTCCCGCACGATTTGGCTCTGGTCATAGAAGGTCTGAATCTTTACTCCCTGGGGTAGCGAACCCCGAATGGCTTTCAATTCTTCCTCCGCCGCGTCGGCAACGGCCACCGTGTTGCTCTCGGGTTGGCGAAACAGGTTTAGAAGCACCGCTGGCTTGCCGTTGGCAGTCACCATTGTGTATTGCGGCATAACCGACGGCTTCACTTCCGCTATATCGGCGATCCGGATTGGAAGCCCATTGGGAGTTGTGCGGACAACGATGTTGCCGATTTCTTCGGGGCTTGAGACTTGACCGCTCACCAACGTCAGCGAAAGCTCGTGGTTATTTTCAATCAAGCCTGGCGAATCAATCATGTTGGATTTGGCAACGGCGTCCAGAATGGCGGGCACGGAAATCTGCGCTTCCAACAATTTCGCGGGGTCCGGCTGGATCTCGAATTCAGGAATCTTGCCGCCCTGCACGACAACCATCGAAACGCCCGTCACGCGGTTCAGCCTGGGCTTCATTTGATAGGTGGCCATTTCCCATAGCTGCGTTTGCGACATCGTATCGGAAGTAAGGCTGAAGCCCAAAATCGGGAAGGCCGCGAAGGTGAGGCGGTTCGCGGTTAGTTTGGCGGTGACCGGCAGGGTAGGCTGCACCCGGGCAAGGGCGGCGTTGACCTGCTGAAGAGTCTGGAACATGTTTGCTTTCCAGCTGAAGAACAAGTTGATCTCAGCCGATCCGCGACTGGTGGTTGACCGCACCTGTTCTAGCGCGGGAACGCTGTTCATCGCCTCTTCGACTGGCCGAGTCACGGCAACCTGCATTTGGCTGATGGGAGAGACCCCGTTGTCAATGCCTACCACGATGCGAGGAAAATCGGTGCTTGGGAAGACCGCCACTGGGATCTTCAATGCAAGATAGGCGCCCACGGCTATGAGCGCCAGGATTACGAAGATAATGGGTTTAGAAAAGCGCGCCGTCCAATGATCCTGCGGTTGGTTCATTTTTTGCCCTTTTGGTCCTTCGCCGGTTCCGAAGGTTTGGCTTCTTCGTCGCTATTCTTGTCCTCATCCTCGTCTTCCGCTTTCGGTTCTTGAATGGCGACTTTGGCTTTGTCCTCAAGACCCAGAGCACCGGAGGTAACAACGCGATCGCCTTCCTGCAATCCGCTGATGATCTGCACTCGCTTCAATTGCCGCACGCCTACCGATACGCGGCGTTCGCGGGCGGTGTTGTCTGGCATCACAATCATCACTTTAGTGCTGCCATCATCGGCGTTCAGCAGCGCGCTGGCGGGCACGATGATCGTATCCTGAATCGTCGCGGCAATGATGGCCACTCTCACAGTGCCGCCCGGTTTCAGCTTTTCACCGGGGTTATCCGCCTGGATCCAAACTTCCACCGTAGTGGTGTTGGGATTCACCGCCGGACTGACCACAGTGACTCTGGCGGGAATGTCGCCATCTGGCCCGCTGATGCGCGCGGGTCGCCCTGGCTTGAGCGCGGCCGCTGCATCAACCGGAATGTTGGCTCTTGCCACCACCTGCGAGATGTCCACAACCGTGATGATGGGCGTGCCACTGGCTGGCATTTCTCCGGCCAGTACGGGTCTCTCTGAAATGATGCCGTTGATAGGGCTGCGCACGGTACCGTAGGAGGCCTGCAGAACCGCGCTTTCGTGATGCGCCTTGGCGGCGTTCATTTGAGCCTCGGCGCCGCGGATCGCCTCGCGGTTGCTCACGGTTCGCAAAGATTCCAGGTGGCGCTGCGCGAGGGCTAGTTGGCTTTGGGCTTGACCCAGAGTTACCCGGGCGTCGTCTACAAGTTTAGAAGCTAACGCGCCTTCTTTTTGTAAGGCAACGCGATTGTCGTAAAGCTTCTGCGCCGCGCCGATATTGAGTTCGGCAACCTGCACATCCGTTTGGGCTTTGCCGCGATCCTCAGGAATCGTGGCTCCGCGCAGCATTTCGTAATTGGCCTGAGCCTGCTCGTACTGTTGCTGCGTTTCCCGGGTGGCGGCTGTCAGGTCGCTGGTTTCCAGTTCCAACAGTGTTTGCCCAGCACGCACATGATCGCCACGATTTACCAGCAACCGTTTGACAGGGGAAGTGATCTTAGGCGTAATACTCGCCTGATTCACCGGGTATAGAACGGCGTCGGTAATGATCATGTGATCAATCGCGCCTTTGTTGGCCGTCTCCACCAGAACCGGTACCGGGGCCGCAGCCTCTTTCTTTTCCTTCTGCCCTTCTTCACCCGTGTTGCAGGCGGACAGAAGCACAACTGGAATCAGCAGCCAGGCCGCGGCCCGCGGCAGCCGAGAGATACAACCGAAATAACCGGCCATTGTCATAGTTTCCCCGTAAGAAATTGTAGGTTGGCCCAAGCGGAGCGGAAACGAACCAAGCCATCGCCGTACCCGGCCCGCGTCAGGTTTAATGTGTTCTGCGCATCCACCACTTCAAGCGCTGTCGATTCTCCAGCCTGGTAGCGAAGCAGGGTCAGGCGTAAGCTTTCGGCCGCCAGCGTGGAGGATTCGCGGAGGGAGCCCAGTTGTTCCCGCGCCATGTTGGCCTCGGCATTGGCGCTGGCAACAGAGGCCTGCAGCGCGCGCTCGGCCACCGTTAAGTCCAGTTGCGCCTGTTGCTGGCGCAGTTCGGCTTGCTTGATCTTGCTGCGCGTGGCGCCCCAGTTCCACACCGGAATGGTCACCGTCGCCTGTGCGGAGTAACCCAGATTCTGTCTGTACGGAATGGCTATCCCGTTCTCTGGTGGATAGTGTGTGCGCGCCGCGAATTTGTTGGCATTAATACCGTAGAAGAGGTCGAGCGAAAAGGACGGGAGTAAACCGTAGCGGGCCAGCGTGATGTCGGAATCGGCTTGCAGGATTGTGGCCTTGGCGGCTTTCAGTTCGGGATTGGTCAACACCGCCGCCGCCTTGGCTTCGTCGGCGTCCATCAGGCCCGCCGCTTCAAGGGAATCGTTCTCAACGCCAAAATCCGTATTGAAGTTGGGGAATATCAACACGGCGAGGGCGATTTTCGCTTTGGTTATTCCCAAGCCGGCTTCCCGCAGGTCGCGTTGCCGCTGCCGTAAATCAAGCTGGCCTTTGAGGACATCGGCGCGGGCCACCTCGCCACGTTGCTCCTGCTTGGTAGTCATCTCGACGAAGCGTTCGGCTTCGGCCACGCTGCTCTTCAAACTAGCTACGCGCAGTTCGGCGGTCACAATCGAATAGTAATTTTGGATGACGGCGGCGCCAATGCCCCTTGCCGCCACTTCGATTTTGGCGCGCGACAAGGCCTCCGCCGCCAAGGCCCGCTTCATTTCCCCGTGCCGCAGATACAATCCTAGATCCTGATGGGCCACCGCCTGCTCATTGTAGATATGAACTCCGTCGTTTGCCACGAAAACTCCGGATGATGTGCCGTTGCCTTCGGTGTAAATAAACTGATTCAAGGCGTTTAAGGTTGGCAGCCTCGCCGCGCGAACCTGTTTGGTGTCTTCCTTGGCTTGCAAGAGGGCGAGATTGGCCGCCTGGAACTGGCCGCCGTGCTGCCTTGCACGGTTCAGGGCTTCCTGCAGCGTGATCAGCGTAGGCGCGGCAACTTGCGCTTGCGCATGGCTCCCGCTGAAAAGCATGACAACGCAAATCAACGTGAGGAGGCGTGTTGGATGGATACGCATAGTGGTTGCAGTCTATAACATTGGAACATCCTAATCTTAATAAATGCTGAAGAAAACAAGTTTGCCACACTCGAAATTTTTACAAGGCTTTACAGGCTATACAACCCCGTTCAGGGCGGCTTTGATACCATCGGTAACAAATGCAGATGCTTGTGGCTGAAGACGAGGTCCGGATGGCGCAACTGCTTGAGCGTGTCTTGACCGAGGAAGGCCACCAGATCGTTGTTACTCATAGTGGACAAGAGGCGCTGCAGATTGGGCTGACATCGCCTTTTGACGTGATTCTGCTAGACGTAATGTTGCCTGGGTTGGATGGAGTTACGGTCGCACGACGCCTTCGGCAAGCAAAGAATCAAACCCCTATCTTAATGGTGACCGCCCGCGACCGGCCCTCCGACGTTATCCGAGGCTTGGATTCGGGGGCAGACGACTACCTTACCAAACCATTTTCGGTAGACATCTTACTGGCGCGCATTCGCGCGGTCAGCAGGCGAGGGGCGATTGCGCGGCCCACTTTCCTTGAAGCCGGCGAAATTAAGCTGGACCCTGCCAATCATTCGTCGGAGCGTGCCGGGGAACCGTTGAACCTAACGCCGCGCGAATACCAGCTGCTGGAGTTGCTTATGCGCAACAAGGGACGCACCGTTAGCCGAAACACGATCATCACTTCAGTTTGGGGGGCTGGAACCGACATTACCGAAAACACCCTTGAGGTGTTCATTTGTAACCTTCGCCTGAAAACCGGCCCCAAATTGATTCAAACCGTGCGAGGGTTCGGCTATGTATTGCGGGACTCGGAATGAATACCCGGTCGATCCGATTCCGGTTGACGGTCTGGTATGCCGTGGCGCTTTCCACCGGTTTGGGGATCTTATGTACACTGCTCAGTTTGTCGTTAAGCCATCAACTATCCACTGAATTGGACGGCGAATTGAGCGGGCGTGCAAGCCGTCTGGAAGCCTACTTTCGAGAAGAGATTGCAAAAACCACCACCGCGCAATTGCATGACGAACTGGAAGAGTTTTCAATGGCATTTGGACCTGGGAGTTACGTGGAAATCAAGGGCTTGTCAGGATTTGATTTCCATCATCCTCAACAGGAGGCGCAACAGGGACGGGTCCTTTTGAGCCGATTCTCCGTGAATGATCAGCAGTACGACCTCAAGGTCAAAGTTCCAACGATGGAGATGGACAGAACGATTGCCGATTTACACCATTTGCTAGCGGGACTGATTCCCCTAGTGATGGCGATCTCCTTGCTGGGAGGGGCTCTTCTTAGTGGACGTGCGCTTCATCCTGTGATTGAACTAACGGAGGCGGCGCGATCTATCAGCATTGAGAATCTCGCGGAGCGTCTTCCGGTCGCCAATACGGGCGATGAAATCGCCAGTTTAGGGGCCACGCTGAACACCATGCTTTGCAGGCTGGAAGACGCTGTGACAACTTTATCCCAGTTCACCGCGGATGCTTCTCATGAATTTCGCACACCGCTAGCGATCATCCAAACGTCGGTGGAACTTGCGCTGCGCAGGCCCCGTTCGGCCGACGAATATCGCCAATCGCTCGAAGAAGTCTCGGACGAAGTAACTCGAATGACGCGTCTGGTGGACAACCTGCTAGCTCTGGCGCGGACGGATACCATCGCGGTGGAGATGCCCCGTTCCCCCGTCGATCTTAATTCCATCTTGGAGGATGTTGTCAACGAAGCGCGCTCCCTGGCGGAATTCCGAAAAGTACGCATTGTCCTTGAAGAGCACAGTGGTTCAGCCTGGATCAGAGCGAACCGGCCCGCGTTACACCGGCTGTTTCTTGTACTGATCGACAACGCGCTGAAATACTCGAATCCAGGCGAAACCGTGCGGGTAGGTATTCAGCGGACCGGCGCCACGGTTACGATGACCGTCCATGATAGCGGAACAGGGATTGCGCCTGAACATTTGCCGCACATTTTCAAACGGTTCTATCGCGGAGATTCGAGCAGAACGGCAAGCGGCCACGGGCTAGGCCTGGCTTTGGCGCAGAGCATCGCCTCGGCGCACTCGGCGCAAATCAGCGTGTTGAGCGTCGAGAATGTTTCGACGGAATTCAAAGTGGAGTTCACGGCGAGAACCGCGCCGCTGGACGAGTCAGAACCGGTTCGATCCGCGCCCGCCGGATAGGATTTCTTCAGGGAATCTTCAGCTATCGCGCGTACTATCAGAGAGCATTCGCCCAAGGAGACAACATGAAGCAAATCTGCTTTTCCCTTATTCTAGCCGCGGTCACGTTTGCCGCGCCGCCAACCTATAAAGTAACGACGAAAATTAAGGTCGGCGGTGGAATCCGTTGGGACTACGCTTTCGTGGACAGTGGAAACCATCGCCTCTACGTTTCGCACGGGACGCAAACGGAAGTGATTGACACGAACACCGACAAACTTGTCGGGATAATCCCGGATACGAAAGGGGTTCACGGTATCGCGATCGCCAATGACCTTGGCCGCGGGTTCACCAGTGACGGCACCGATAACGACGTGACAGTTTTCGATCTCAAGACATTGAAGGTTCTGAGCAAAGTAAAAACAGGCCAAAATCCCGACGCGATCATCTACGAGCCCGTGTCGAAGAGAGTGCTGACCTTTAATGGCCGCAGTAATGACGCGACAATCTTTGATGCGAAAACAGGCAATATCATTACCGCGTCTCTGCCCGTTGGCGGCAAACCGGAGTTTGCCCAGGTGAATGGCAAGGGTCAAGTTTTTGCCAACATTGAGGATAAAAACGAAGTTATTGAAATCGATGCGCGGAACGCCGTGGTATCAAGGCGATATTCCATCGCCCCATGCGATGCGCCCACCGGCCTTGCCATAGACGGCAAGAACAGGCTGTTTTCCGTATGTGGAAATAAGATGATGGTGGTGTCCGATTCGGCATCAGGGAAAATTCTCGCCTCGCCCGCGATCGGCCCTGGTTCGGACGGAGTCGCTTTCGACGACGGTTATGCATTTAGCGCAAACGGCGGCGACGGAACTATCACGATGGTGGCAGAGACCTCGCCTGGGAAGTTTGAACCTGTGGCTACCATCACCACTTCCCGAGGCGCAAGGACCATCGTCGCGGATCAAAAAGCTCACAAGCTCTACCTGCCGGCCGCTGACTACGGACCAGTTCCTCCAACGAAAGACGGCAAAAAAGGCAGGCCGCAGCCTATCGCCGACAGCTTCCATGTAATTGTCGTGGGGCGTTAGGCGAAGCCGCCATCTCCTGGGCGTTATTATCGGGAAACGGTTCGGCGATCACGGCGGTTCTTTCGCGACGGAAGGTTTGTTTCGAATTGGCACATTGGGGACGCCGACGCTGGCGCTGGCGCAAGTGCAGGTGCAGCTGCAGGTGTAATGGTACAACTGGGCTCGGCTTCGTTCCTGGCTGGAATGATTCTTAGATGGTGGCAATTGCACGCGTTCGGGCTTGGATTTAATTTAAGGCGGTGCGCCGAGACTGGGCGGTTGGGTTGATCCTCACGGGAATGTTCTTAGCCCTTTCCTGGCAAGGCGGATGGATTTACCCGATGATGGCGGGCGCGCCGCTATCACCATTTCTTGCCGCGGCGGTGAGCGTGCTGCTAAATCGCTTCTGCGAGCAGATGGGCGGCGGCGAAAATACGCGCGTGATCCGGTTCATCATCGCCTATGTTGCGACGCGCTGTGTGATTGATCTGGTGTTTGCGGTGAATCGAACGTGGGCCCCAATGGCGAAACTAGCTAAGCTAGGCGTAGCGATAACCGGTCGAAAATCAACATCGCACAATAGAATTGTCGAACTAAGCGTATTTAGGGTCGAGCATGAGGAATTTCCTCATAGCATTACAAGCATTCCTGCTTTATAAATAGATAGAACGAACAAAGTACATTTGATCTCCTTTAAGAACCGAGTTGGATGATTAGGCAGATTGACGTCGACCAGGAATTGACGTCAATCTGCCTTTTTCTCATTCCCCCGGCCCCCATCGTTTAGTTACAATCAACTGGTGAGTTCAACCCTGTAACTTTTCTATTTAGTGGTCCGCTTAAAAGCGGCCTCTGTCATACTCCATGAAACAAATCCTACTCCTTCTATTCGCCTTCGCTCTGTTCGCTCAAGAATGGCCAACATGGTCAGGTGGTAACGACGGGAACCGCTATTCTGCGCTGAAGCAGATCAACAAGGCGAACATAAAACAACTAAAAGTCGCGTGGGAGTACAAGTCGGGCGACGCCGACTCGCGCGGACGCACCAACATCGAATGCACTCCAATCGTTATAAACGGTGTCGTCTATCTCACCACACCGACGCTTATGGCCGTAGCAGTGGATGGCGCAACGGGCCGTGAGTTGTGGCGCTTTGAGCCGCCTCGCAGTGGAGTACAAGGCGTCAACCGTGGAGTGATGTATTGGAAGGACAAGGATGACGAGCGGATTCTCTACACCGTGGCAAGGCTCCTATTCGCCCTAAATGCCAAGACCGGAAAGCTGATCGAAACTTTCGGTGACAAAGGGCATGTGGACCTCTCGAAGGAACTGGATCGTGATCCTCCAGGCGCATTCAACGGCTCCACGTCTCCCGGAGTGATTTACAAAGATATGGTGATCATGGGCTCCAGCGTTGGCGAAGGGCCCCGCATGGCCGCTCCGGGACACATCCGCGCCTACGACGTTCGAACCGGCAAACGCCGCTGGATTTTTCACACCATCCCACATCCCGGTGAATTCGGCTACGAGACGTGGCCCAAAGACGCGTGGAAAACCAGCGGCGGAACCAACGATTGGGGCGGTCTGAGCTTGGATGAGAAGGCAGGAGTCGCCATCGTTAGTCTGGGTTCGCCGTCATTCGACTACTACGGTTCTGACCGTATCGGCGACAATCTTTTCGCAAACTCCATACTAGCGCTGGATGCAAACACTGGGAAACGGCTGTGGCACTTTCAAACAGTTCATCATGATATTTGGGATATGGATCTTCCAGCCAACGCGAACCTTGTCAAGTATCAGGGCAAGGATGCCGTTGCGCAGATTACCAAGCAAGGCTTTGTGTTCGTGTTGGATCGGGCTACGGGAAAGCCGCTGATCCCTGTTGAAGAAAGACCGTTTCCGGCTTCCGATATTCCTGGAGAATTGACGTCCAAAACGCAGCCCGTTCCGGTGAGGCCGCCTCCCTTTGCGCCTCAGCGGTATGAGCCGAGCGACGTTACTCCGGAGGTCTACGAAAAGTTTTCAAAGATGGCCAAAGATTGGAAAAATGGCGGCATTTATACGCCAACCTCGAAGCAAGGCACCGTGATGCTGCCCGGCACGGTTGGTGGCGGCTTGTGGGGTGGTGCGGCATGGGACCCGTCTACGGGATTGCTGTACGTCAATTCGCAAAATTTGGCTTCGGTGATGCAATTGATTGATGCCCCCTCGGGATCCACCTATCCGTATGACATGGGAGGCATCCGCAAACTTCGCGATGATAGAGGCAACCCGGGCGTTAAGCCGCCATGGGGCCAACTCACCGCGATTGACATCAACAAGGGCTCATTTGCCTGGCAGCGAGTGCTTGGCAAGAATAAAACGACTGAAAAGAACGTAGGGACGGAAAACTTTGGAGGCCCGATTGTTACCGCCGGAGGGCTTGTATTTATTGGCGCAACGAACGACGAAATGTTCCGCGCGTTCGATGCGGCAACTGGCGAAATTCTCTGGGAGACAAAACTTCCCGCCGGGGGCTATGCGACGCCGGCCACTTATGCCATAAATGGGAAACAGTATGTTGTAATATCGTGTGGCGGCGGCCCAAGGTTGTCCACCAAATCAGGAGATTCCTACGTTGCGTTCGCACTTCCTTAAACTGACCTCAATCTTCGTCGCAGCGGCGCTCCTAGTGTGGGCGGCCGCTGAACAGCCGTTGCCGTATAGCCACAAAACCCACCTAAAGATGGGGCTGAAATGCACCGAGTGCCACACTATGCCAGGCAAAGGCGAGGCGGCGACTTTCCCGCCCGAGACCAAGTGCATGCAATGCCACGCAGGCGTCAAGACCGAGAGCCCGCACATTCAAAAGCTAACTGAATACGCGAAGAAGAAAGAAGCAGTGCCGTGGGTGCGTCTCTATCGAGTTCCGGAGTTTGTCTGGTTCTCGCACAAGGTCCACACCAAGGTTGTGGACTGCGCGCGCTGCCATGGCCCAGTAGCTGAGCGCGACGTTATGACAAAAGAGAAGCCGATCGATATGAATTCGTGCATGTCGTGCCATGATGAACACAAGGCTTCTAACGAATGCAATCTATGTCACAACCCTGCATAGCGCGGGACGATATTGAACAAGCGGCGAATCGAATTCGCGGATACGTGCGAGAAACTCCGGTAATCTGGACGGAACCTGGAGCGTTCAAAACCTCAACTAGCATCGCGTTGAAACTTGAGCTCTTGCAGGTGACCGGATCGTTCAAGCCTCGCGGAGCCTTCAACCGAATCCTCGTTGCGTCGGTTCCTGAAGTGGGGATCGTCGCGGCATCTGGCGGCAATCACGGTATCGCGGCGGCGCACGCGGCGAGGCGCCTTGGATATAAGGCCAGCATTTTCGTCCCAAGCATTTCTTCAGGATTCAAGCTGGATCGGCTGAAGGAAGCGGGCGCGTTTCTGCACGTTGTAGGTGATCGCTATGCCGATGCCCTGGCAGCCAGCCACCAGTTGGCGCAGGACACTGGAGCCTTGGAGGTACATGCCTATGATCATCCGGCGGTGCTTGCCGGCGCAGGAACCATGGCGATGGAATTTGATCGCCAGGCTCCAGGACTTGACACGGTTCTGATCGCTTGCGGTGGAGGAGGGCTCATCGGCGGCGCCGCCGCCTGGTATGCCGGACGCACGAAGATAATTGGCGTTGAACCGGAACGTTCTCGCGCCCTTCACGCGGCATTGGAAGCCGGGAGGCCAGTTCCGGTATCAGTGGACGGAGTCGCCGCCGACTCCCTCGGCGCGGCGCAGGTTGGCGACCTTATGTTCCCCATTGCGCAAGCGTACATTGACCAAGTTGTGTTGGTGAGTGACGAAGACATCGTCGCCGCGCAAAAAGCTTTGTGGAGCGAAATGCGTTTGGTGGCTGAACCCGGTGGCGCCGCGTCACTGGCGGCAGTCCTTGCAGGACGCTACAAGATTGCGGCTGGAGAACGGGTTGGGGTAGTCGTCTGCGGATCGAATGCCGTACTGGCCTAACGCAAATCAACAACTGCGTAAGGACGCAATTCGTTAATGCTGAATTCGGTAAAATTTCCGTCCACCAAGATCTCATCTACCTTCGCGTTTGGAATGCCAAAAGCCTGCATCGCCAACTTTTTGTACACGCCGCGCACTCTGATTCTAATGCCTTCAACAGGTCGTTGCCCGTAATTCAGAACATGAAGCCGTGCGGTCTTCCCGTCGGAATCAAGCCTGGCTATCACGTTTTCGCTGCCATACACCCGCAACGAACGCTTTTCGTCGGTTAATTTCTTACGCACCAAGATGGCGAAGTCGCTTGGATTAGCAGCTTCCAACTTCGGAAAATCCTTCGTGCCGATCTGCACGGAGAACTTCGAGCCATCGGCCTTTTTCACTGGCCGAAAAAGCAGGTTGCGCCGGACAAGCAAATTCATTACTTCACCCGTTTGAGATGAACCGTCATCGACCACCACCAAATCAATTACTGGAGGTAGCGACGACGCAGGGAGCGACGCGATAAACGTTTTCATTTTCTCGGCATCGCCTGTCTCGCCGCTCGAAGTCTGAACCACCGAATCGGCGCTGAAGACAAAAGATTCCACCACCGCCATGACAGCGCTTCGCGCCGAAGTCAAATTGTAGAAATACTTGCCCGACGGATTGCGAAGAATCTTCGCACCATTGGAAATGATCCAAGGGCTGCGAGTGGCTGACGCTTCGTTAATTCGGCTTTCCACCTTTGGTTCGTCCAGCTTCTTACGGCCCTCAGTGACGCAGTCCTTAACGCAAATAACAGGCAGCGCAGCCGCCAGGAAAAACAGAATCATGCAATGATCTCTTTGATGACGCGTCCGCCGATATCGGTTAATTTCTTGTACCGGCCGGCGTGTAAATAAGTGAGCCGGTTTTGGTCCAGGCCCATCAAGCGCAGAAGCGTGGCGTGGATGTCCCTCATCGGAACCTCGTCACCGGCGGCGCGAACGGAAAACTCGTCCGTCTCACCGAATGTCGCGCCGGGCTTAACGCCGCCTCCGGCCATCCAGACCACCAAGCCATATTGATTATGATCACGGCCAGGTTTATCCGTCACCATGTTGTTGTCGAAGGGCGTGCGCCCCATCTCAGACGCCCATACGACCAACGTATTGTCTAGCAGACCGCGTGATTTCAAATCCTTCAATAGCCCCGCAATAGGCTTGTCCACTTCCTGACTGTGGACTGGAAGACGGTCCTTGATCGCTCCATGATCGTCCCAGCGATCGCCACCGGCGCCATGCAGCAACTTCACGAAACGAACACCCCTTTCCACCATGCGCCGAGCCAGCAAGCATTGCCGGCCGAAGCCCTCCGTAACGGGATCGTCCAGACCGTAAAGCTTTTTCGTAACTTCGGTTTCGCCGGTAAGATCGACCAGGTCGGGAGCTTTGCTTTGCATCCGGAACGCCAACTCGTAAGCCGCGATGCGCGCATCGAGTTCCGAGGTGTTCGTCCTCTGCGCAGCATGCTTTGAGTTGAACCAATTCAGCAGGTCCAATTCTTCGCGCTGCTTTGACGCCGTCATTCCTGGGCGCGGTGTCAGATCGACAATCGGTGTGTCCCCGTTGCGAAACAACGTACCTTGATATGCTGCCGGAAGGTATCCGTTACCCCACACGCTGGCGCCGCCGATAGTCGCCCCTCGCCTGTCGCCCATTACAACGAACCCTGGTAAGTCCCGGTTTTCTGAACCTAGTCCATAAGTCACCCAGGCGCCAATAGAGGCACTGCCGGGAAACTGGTTACCCGTCAGCGCGTGATACACAGCCGGCCCATGATTGTTGTTGTCTACTTTGATGCCATGGATGAAAGCCATGTCGTCAACACAGCCCGACAAGTTAGGCAGCAAGTCGGACATCCACCGGCCAGACTGCCCATGCTGAGCAAACTTCCAATAGGGCGGAATGACACGGTTGGGCGCGGCGGAAAATGTGGCAAGTTCCCCCACTGTGCGAATTGCCGTTGGCATCTGTTTCCCAGCGAACTTCAGCAACATGGGCTTGTATTCAAACAAGTCCATCTGGCTGACGCCGCCTTCCATGAACAAAAAAATGCAATTCTTCGCCTTCCCTGCCACGTGCTGTTTCTTCGGGGCAAGCGGTTCGGAAGATTCTTCGGCCTGCAACAATCCAGCAAGTGATAGACCGCCCAGGCCAAGGTAGGAATCCAACAAAAGGTCGCGTCTGGTCATGATTCTACTCCAAATAAAGGAACTCGTTGGAGTTCATCAACACACGGCATACTGCTTCCAGGCCACCATTGAATTTTTGTAACCGTAGCATTTCCGCTTCGTTCGGTTCTCGATTCAAAGTCAACTCGAACGCGCGCCGAATCTGGCTTTGCGCATTATCGCCGGTCTCTTTCACAATTCTCTTGGCCAGTTCCGCCGACTCTTCGTTGCTAAGGTAGCCGTTCATCATCGCTAGCGCCTGTAGCGGCGTTGTGGTGGTGCTTCGACGGTCGCAAGATTCACTGAAGACGATAGCGTCGAAACTGGCCATCATCGGCAGGGGCAATGAGCGGCGTTGGAAAATGTAGACCGACCGGCGCCGGGCATCCTCGTCCTTCTCGTTCGGCTCCCACATTAATCCGCCAGATCGTCCGTAGCGGGCGAAATCAGCTAGATCGGCCGGTAGTGGAGGAAACACACTCGGCCCACCCATTTCCAAATTCAGCCGGCCGCTAGCTTGCAGGATGCTATCGCGCAAAGCCTCCGCTTCCAGCCGGCGGCGATTGTACTTCCACAATAGACGATTACCCGGATCCTTCGCGTATTCCTTCAGCACGGGATGATCCGCCGCTTGGCGGTAGGTGGCCGACATCACCATTAGCTTGTGCATCGCCTTCACGTCCCAACCCTCATCCATAAAACGATTCGCCAGATAATCCAACAATTCAGGATGAGATGGTTTGTCCCCGTTCTTGCCGAAGTCACTAGTCGTTCGAACAATTCCTTGCCCGAAGTGATACTGCCACATGCGGTTAATCCAAACACGAGCGGTTAGCGGATTCTCTTTGCTAGCGATCCACTTGGCAAGGGTCAAGCGGAGCCCGCGAGTCGGGAATTGCCGGTATCGGTCAGTGATGATCTCCGCAGGCTTTTGATGTCCCGTGACGGCCGACGGGAAACCCGGTTCTACAGCGTCGCCTGGCTGGCGATAGTCGCCACGAATCAGCACTCGCGTCGGAGCAATATCCGGACCGTTAGGCGGCCCCGGAGCCACCTCCACGCCAAGCACACTCGTGTTCCAACGGCCGAGACGCAGCCGATAAACGTCCAATTTTGCCGACAATTCGCCATGCCGGGCCTTTTCTTCCTTACTGAAAATAGATTTGCCGGAATACTTGGCGGTAGCCTCTGTGCGAACGTCTTCGATGGCAAGCGTTTCAAATCGCTTCGCAGCATCAAAATCCGGCGCGGCATAAGCTTGCTTCAATTTCTCAAGCAACACAGCTTCAAGGGCATCCAGTTTCTGCTGTTCCTCTTGGTCCTGCGTCCGGTTCGCGTCCTCCAAAGTATCGTTATAACGTTGCCGTTCCGCTTCAGAAAAAATCCGCAACGGAGAAAGTTTCATCTCCATTCGAAGATCGGCCTTAGCTATCTCCTTACCGGCGGACCTTTCTTTACGAACAGCGATCAGCTTCGCGAGAAGTTCTTTTTCAAATTTGTCGAGTTCCTGCTTCTCCGGACCATCCTTCAGTTTGCTCTGATAGTCGGCGATCTTTGCTTTTGCCTTTGCGGCAAATTCCTGATCCTTGAAGGGAACATCAAGCCCTCTGCCGCCCGCCGAGGTTGCTTGGAAGAACGCCTGCAGCCGGTAGTAGTCTTTTTGTGGAATCGGATCGTACTTGTGATCGTGGCAGCGGGCACAACCCATTGTCAGGCCAAGGAAAATGGAGGAAGTAACAGTAGTCACCTCGCTCATATAGTTTTGCCGGACATCGGCGGCAACCAGGTTTGACCGGTCCCACGGGGCCACACGAAGGAAGCCCGTGGGCACGTAGCCCTGCGGATCGGGCTGGTAGTTATTGCGGGTTTGCGAATGTTCATCGCCTCCGCCAATCTGCTTAATAACGAAAGTATCGAACGGCATGTTCTTATTGAACGCGTCGATGACCCAGTCGCGATAGCGCCAAGCATTGCCAATGGCGCCGTCTCCCTCTAAGCCGGACGTTTCCCCATAGCGGGCAAGATCAAGCCAGTGCCGGCCCCAACGCTCGCCGTGGCGTTTGTCGGAGAGCAGGCGGTCCACCATCTTTTCGTAGGCGTCTCTTGAATTGTCAGCTAAGAAAGCGTTGAGATCTTCCGGGGTGGGAGGCAGGCCAATCAAATCCAGGTACACGCGCCGGGCAAGTGTTCGCTTGTTTGCGATTGGCGCAGGGGTGATGCTCTCCTGCTCAAGCTTTGACATCACAAAGGCGTCGATCGGATTCTGAATCCACGCCGCATTCTTGACAGCAGGTGGAGTGGTGCGAGCGGGCTTTTCAAAGGGCCAACGCCAGTCTGTCTTCTTTTCGGCGGATTCAGCCGGCATCGCTGCGATCCAAGCTTCAATGCGGCCGATTTCCGCCTTGGACAGCTCGCGGCCCATCGGCATCTTGGGCGCCATTTCGCCCTTGATCATTTTCACCAGTGGACTTAATTCCGGGTGCCCCGCGACGATGGCTTGACCGTGCTTATTTCCACCCTGCCTCACAGACGTCGCCGTAGCAACCGAGAAACCGGAAGTCTTAGCTTTTTCCGAGTGACACTCTCCGCATTGCGCGGAAAAAATCTCCGCAACCGGCTTAGGAATTTCTGCCGCGCGCAAATGCGCCGTAATTGACGCCAAGGCGAATGCGATCACAGTGGGGCGTGACATGTCGCCTATATTATATCTTCGTCAAAGGCGCTACGTATGAGGCTTGTTTGACTCAGACTTTTTCGATGACTTTTAATAGTGCGGTCAGTGAAGTGCGGCTAGCGTGCGCCTTTCCTTGTGGGCTCTTGTAGTGCGTTTCGAGAGTGAATGCGCCCTTATAACCGTCCTTCAACAGCGAACGGATTTGTCCTACGTTATCCATCTCTCCATCGCCAACGGCGCACCAATCCACTTTGCCGTCGGGCATCTTCTTAAAGTCGCGTAGATGAACGTGGAAGATGCGGGCCGCATCCAAGCGCTTGTAACCATCCGGATAACTCTTCTCCCCCGTCTGCGCCGCGTTGTTCGGATCCCACGTCAGTCCGAAATTATCGTCTTCCACGTGCTTCAAGACATCAGCCGTTTCCTTGCTTGACCAAACATAGCTAGTATTGACGTTCTCCATCGCCAGACGAATTCCCTTCGCGCCGGCGATTTTCGAAGCTTGCTGAAGCAGCTCATAAATGCGCGGATAATTGGCCTTGCCCGGCGTCTCACCGTTCTTATAAGTGAATCCGAATACGCGCAGTTGATCCGTGCCCATGATCTTCGCCCGCTCCATCGCTCGATCCAACAGTTGCCACTGCTTGTCTAACGCTTTATTGCCCTCAGGAGTTTCGGGCGGTAGTGGAACCTTGAAAAAGCCCGTGCCAAGTATGGAAAGCCTTATATGGTTCTCATCGAAGATCTTGCGCAGCTCCTGAATCTTATCCATTGGTTGCTCAGTATTGTACTTTCCCCAAACGTTGCGCACTTCCGCCCAACCAAGATTGAACTCACGCAGAAACTTCACGGCCGTAAGTGCGTCTTCGTCTATTTCGTCCGTTGTAACGCCAAGCCTTATTTTGGAAAGTTCAAGCGCCGAAAGACGTCCCGTCAGTGGCGCCAGCGTTGCGCCAAGTAGTAGATGCCGTCTGGAAAGTGTCATGAAGTCGATTGTACCTCGCAAACATTATCCTAATCCTATTCCGGATACAATTTCGGCTATGCTCGTTTCGGCGGGATCAGTGGCCGGATAACATCGCTCTGCTGTTTTACAGTTTTCACGTGATTGATGATGGCTACGGCCCCACGATTTTTCCGACGCACCTTCCTTCAAGTACGGCTCAGCAGCTTTCGGTGAGGTTATCGGCTATTTTGTATTTCTTTACAGGCGCTTCGCCGGACAAATCGACAGCTAAAATCGCAACTTCCCGCCACAAAGAGTGTTTTAATGTCCTTATGTCTTTTCGCGTGATTTTTGCCGCAGTCGCCGTGTGCCTTGCCGGTCAAGGGGTCCTTGGACAAACCTGCACATCCGTAAGTTTGAGCCCAAGTTCGGCCACGGCAAAAGCCCAAGGGGACAACCTAACCTTCTCGGCTTCGGGCACGCCAACCAATTGCCTGAAAGCGGCCACGGCCGATGTGCCGTGGATCACCATCTCATTCGGTGGTGGAACTTCAAACCCCTCCACCTTCGGAATTACCGTTGCGGCTAATCCTAGCTCACAGAGCCGAACAGGCGCCGTCACTGTAAATGGAATAACACAATTCACGGTTACCCAACAGGGCGTCACGTGTTCCTACAATGTCAGCCCTGGCAGCGCAAACGTTGGCAATGCGGCTGGTTCGGGGACGATCACCTTGAACGCGCCTACCGGTTGTAATTGGACGGCATCGTCTAGCGACCCCTGGCTGCGGCCAGCTGACTCAATTGGTTCCGGAACGGCCTCGATCGGATATAACTACGATGCGAATCCAACGCCTGCCTCAAGAACTGCATCAATCCAGGTGGGGACCGCTACGTTCAATGTTACCCAATCGGCCGCCTGCGGCTTCACGCTGGTTCCGTCGTCTCAAACAATTACAGCGTCCGCCAATACCGGTTCGATTACAATTACCGCCACTAGTTCCAGTTGCAGCCGCACAGCGTTAAGCGATGCATCCTGGCTCACAATTTCATCTGGCGGCTCTGGGACCGGCAACGGAACAATTGCCTGGTCCGCTGCGATAAACAACACGCCGAATGATCGCGTGGCTCACATCTCAGTTGGGGATGTGACGTTCACGCTACAACAGAACGGTGGAAATTGCGTTTATCAAATGAGCCCCGCATCGGGTACCGTGGCGTCCACCGGAGGTTCAGGGACTTTCAATTTGACGACGGCTTGCACGTGGCAGGCCAGCTCGAATGCCGATTGGTTAGCCGTCTCATCGGCAACAAGCGGAACGGGGAACGCACAGGTAGCCTGGAACGCGATCGCCAATCCAACGGCGCAAGTGCGATCCGCCTCCATCTCAATCGGAAACAGTTTCTTCACGCTTAGCCAAGCGGCGTCGGCGTGCAGTGTGGCGTTATCGCTCAGCGCATTTAGCGCACCAGCGGAAGGCGGATCGGGCAATATTGACATCACCGCGCCCCTAGGGTGCAACTGGTCCGCAACTTCCAGCGTTCCGTGGATCACGTTTCAAAGCGCCGCAATCGGAGTCGGCGATGGTTCGATAACTTTCGCAGTCGCCGCCAATCCCAATGCAACCACACGGGCGGGAAATATTCTGATCAACAATCGCACGGTGGCCGTAACCCAGCCGGGCCAAAACTGCTCAGTGGCAATCAGCCCGGCGAACGCATCGGCGCCAACCTCAGGCGCTAGCGGATCGATCGCAGTAGCCACAATCTGTGCATGGACAGCCCGCAGTTCGGCGACTTGGGTGACGTTGACCGGTTCTCAATCGGGAACCGGTAATGGACAGGTCGACTACGCGGTAAGCGTCAATTCGGGAGCAGCCATTCGGTCCGCAACAATTAACATCAACGGGCAAGTTTTCACCTTGACGCAATCAGGGGGCAACTGCAGTTTAACGCTAAGCCCCACTTCAGCATCCGTGACGGCCGCGGCTACCACCGGACGGCTCAACGTGCAGGGATCGCAAGGCTGTAGTTGGCAACCTGTTTCAGGACCCGCCTGGCTAACTTTCTCGGCATTCTCAAGCGTGAACGGCAGCGGCGCCGTCGACTATGTAGTAGCAGCAAACCAGACGACAGAAATCCGGACTGGAACCATCAAAGTTGGTTCGGAAACCTTCACCGTGACTCAGGCCGCCGCATTCCCAATTATTTCCGCCAATGGTGTTGTCAATGCCGCAAACTACGTCGGCGGCGGCGTTTCCCCCGGATTGATCGTCACTGTTTTTGGGATTTTTCTCGGGCCGCAGCAACTGACCACGGCCCAATTGACGGAAGACGGCAAATCGCTGACCAAGGACCTGAAAACATCGCAGGTATTGTTCGATGGTGTTCCTGGCGCAATGATTTATGCAAGCGCGACACAGGCCAGCGCGGTTGTGCCCTACTCTGTTGCGGGAAAAACAAGCACCAAGGTTTCTGTTCAGTACCTTGGCTCAACCTCGAACGAGTTAACGATTCCGGTGGCGGCGGTACTGCCGGCGATCTTTACCCTTGACCAAACGGGGAAGGGGCAAGGAGCAGTACTCAACCAGGATTTCACGGTAAATGGCGCCGGTAATGCGGCCGCGCGCAACTCCGTCATCCAAGTATTCGCGACTGGTGAAGGCGCCACCACGCCTGTGGGCGTGGACGCTAAACTTGCCGTTGCGCCACTCCCCAAGCCGGTGGCGGGAGTCACGGCTAGAATCGGAACGTTAAATGCCAATGTGGTTTATGCCGGCGCTGCCCCAGGGTTGGTGGCGGGCGTTATCCAAGTCAACATCCAAGTCCCACCAACTGCGACTGTGGGGGCCGCCGTTCCCTTAGTAATCACCATGGGGACAGGCAACACGCAAGCCAACGTCACCATCGCTATTAAGTAGCATTCGTAAAACAAAAGCAACGCGCGGCGTTCGAGGAAACCTGCTAGCTTGTCGATGGATGCAGAACTTCGGCGTCGCGCTTAAAGAACTCTTTCAGTCAGTCGGCACAAGTTTGACTGAGAAGTTCGCAGGGGCTGCTCCCGCTGAATGGCTGAACGTTAAACTTCCCGAAACCAAGACGCTTCGTGCTGATTTCGTTTGCCGTTTAACCAACGGCTTACTCTTCCACATCGAATTTCAAAGTCATAACGACTTGGAATTGATTTGGAGAATGCTTGACTACTTGGCGGCATTCGGAAGAGGTATGGCCTTATTCCAAAACAAGTAGTGCTCTGTATGGGCCGTGAGGCTATGCGAATGCCAATGGCGATCGATCAACCAGAGCCTCGTTTGGCGGACACCGTTGAGATGATCGACCTATCCAGACGCCGAAGAGCTTTTGTCCAGTGAAAAGATAGGAGACGTTATTCTTGCCATCCTCAACCGGCATGCCGACCCCGAGCAAACCCTGCGAAGAATTTGGATCGACTGAAGCCACTGGAACCGGAGCAGCGGATGCGGGCCGCCAAGTTACTCTTAATCCTTTCGGCAAATCGAAATTTGGGAGATACTGTAATTGAAGGAGTGGAAGACATGAGCTTGCTGATCGACCCGATGGAAGATACCTTCTTCCGCAGACTTCATGAGAAAGGCCTCACTGAGGGTGTAGAAAAGGGCGAAGCTCGATTCCTACTTTTAACCCTGCGCCAAAAGTTCGGTCCGCTCCTAGCTTCATCCGAAGAAAAAATCAACTCCGCGACATCGGCCCAGTTGGAAATATGGATGACCAGAATCCTAACGGCCACTACCCTCGATCAAGTACTGAACTAACGTCCAGCTCACAATGCAAATTTTTGGAATTGTTCTAGCCGGTGGATTGGGCAGCCTGTGCCGTTATCTCATCTCGACGTGGGGCAACTCTCTTGATGTTCGCATGCCTTTCGGTACTCTCGCAGTTAACATCGCCGGCTGTTTCGCCATCGGCCTACTTGGGGCCATATTCTTCAAACGCCCGGATCAGGAGACTCTACGAATCGTTCTCATCACGGGATTTTTAGGCGGCTTTACCACGTTCTCAGCCTATGGCTGGGAAACCATCGCGCTGTTTCGACAGGGCGCAACCGTACACGCTCTGGCCTACATCGCCGCAAGCAACATCGGCGGCCTTCTTGCCGCTTGGTCCGGATATCGTATCGGCTCGCATTAAATTACGACTGCTTCGAACCAATCGCTCCCCAAAAATCAACGACAATAGTTACATGGTCGTAACGATAGAAGGAGTAAGGCTTCAACTGGCGCATCCAGTGGAGTGGGATGTGGAGTGGGTTGGACAAGAGGACGTAATGCGGCATCTTCTAGCCTCTTGGCTGGTTGTTGAACCACGCGACGTCCCAATGAATCCGCGTCTAGTTGGAAAGCCAGGCGTCGGCAAAACTACACTGGCCTATGCTGCAGCGAAAAGGCTGGGACAAGATATTTTCCTGCTGCAGGCAACTTCGGACACACGCCCCGAAGATCTTCTGATAACGCCTGTCATCGAAGGCGAAGGCATGTTGAAATACGTCGCTAGTCCCTTGGTTTCGGCGATGATCCGCGGCGGCATCTGTATCCTTGATGAAGGTAATCGGATGAGTGAAAAAAGTTGGGCTTCGCTTGCACCACTGCTCGATACTCGACGCTATGTCGAATCGATCGTTACTGGATTGAAGATCAAAGCCGATCCAAGGTTCCGCATTGTGGCGACTATGAACGACGATGCTTCCACGTTCGATCTCCCCGAGTACATTCACTCGCGTTTGCAACCCCAGATTCTGATCGACTTCCCGGGCTTCGATGAAGAGCTGGCCATACTCCGTCAAAATCTGCCGTTTTCAAACGACGAGATCTTAGAGTATGTCGCCGAATTCCTGCAGCATGCGCACGTTAACGAGGAACGCTATACCGCCCGCGATGGCATTAACATTGCCCGCTACGCCGGTAAGTTAATCCACATGGCCAAGGATCGATATGGGGCTCGCACCGCTTTGCAACAGTCGATTCTTCACACGCTCGGCGAAGAGGCCCTGCGCTATGCCCCTCGAACTTGATCCGCTTACAAGCCTCACCAGAGGCCGTTTCACTTATTTCCCGGTGGTGCCCGGGCGGAGTGAATTCGCGGCCCTGGTGCGCGAACAGATACTGAAGCTCAACCCGAGGGTTGTGGCCGTGGAACTACCTCGAGCCATTGAGGGCGCAACGATGCGCGCCATCAAGCGGCTGCCGGAAATGTCGGTCGTCATGTTTCCCGAACCGCTAACCAATGCTCTTGATGAAGATTCGATGATCTACATTCCCATCGAGCCGGCGGATCCTTTTGTTGAAGCGCTACGAACTTCATTGGCTATCGGCAGCGAGGTTCTTTTCGTTGAACCGAGCCTTGGGCAACGCCCTCATGTTGCCGATACCTACCCCGATCCCTATGCCATGCACGCAATTGGTCACGGCAATTATGTGCAGCAATGGCGTCTGAATCGGGTGGACCGTTCACCGGAAATGGAAAAGCACGCGGCTGGGATGGCGTACCGTCTTCAAGGAACCGATCCATCCGCAACTGTGCTGGTTGTTGTTTCTCTTAACTTATTGGACGCCCTTCTCGATGCGATGGAGAAGCCGCAAGAAGAGCCGCCAACCGAAGCAATTAAGCAATCCGATATCGAACTTTTCAACCTCCATCCGGAGTGCCTAGCCGAAATCACCACTGATTATCCGTTTCATCAAGCCCGCTACGAAGCGTGGCGGTTGGGTGGTCAGGAAAATAATTACATCGATCGGCGGCAGGTAAACTTCGCCTTACTCAAAGAAGCTGAGCTTTTTTACGAGGCCAATACCGGAGACAAAGTGGCCTCGTGGCATCGGCGGCTTTTATCCAGGTTCACGCGCAATCTGGCCCAAATGGAACACCAACTGGTAAGCGGCTTGTTCGACCTCACCTCGGCGGCGCGTTCCATTGTTGACGACAACTATGCCTGGGAAGTTTGGGAACTAGCCAACCGTTACGAGTATCAGCGCGATCAGTGCCCTGGGATGGAGACAATCCGGATCTCCGCTGAGGAGATTTACCTTCACACTCGCAAGATCAAGTTGCGCCGCCGCCTTCCCCGCCCCAAACAGAAGCTGAAACCTGCCTCTCTCAAAAGCCGCCGCAAGGAAAAGCACAAGGGTGAATGGACTTCGCAATTGGATGGAGCCTCCATTTGTTCCTTTCCGCCGGAGGACTTGGTCATTGAGGATTACGGCCGTTTCCTAAAGCAAAAAGCGAAAAGCCTGCTTTCAGAAGATCGCTCCCGAACGGAAAAATTCACGACTTCGATTCTGGATGGGGTCGACATCCGTGAAACCATCCGCAATTGGCATGAGGGTAAAATCTACGTACGCGAACAGTCCCGTGTTGCGGGCGATGTTGGCGCAGTAGTCGTCATCTTCGATGAAGATAAAGAAGACCGCTACACATATCTAACAACTTGGCTGGGCGAGAATCAGAACGAAAGCGACATGGCGTTCTATTCCACGCATCCGTTTGAGAAAGTGATTGGCCCTGGTATTGGCCGCGCCGAGTATGGCGGCTACTTGATGACCCTACCCGCGCGCCGCATGTTCGATGTTTGGAGCGACCCGGATTACGACTTTGCTGAATCGAAGCCAGAACGTCTGTTGATGGCCGCTCTCGATTACTCCGTCGAACGTCATGTGGTTTATGTCGCCGACAAGCCCCCGCGCACCATCTTCCAATCCATCGCCGGCAAACTGGGCAGACAGATCATCTACATCCCTGTCGGGCAGCTATCGCCGGCAAAGCTGAAGAAGGTGCGAGTGGTGCATATTCTTGATTCGCACGAACGCCGAAATGAAGCCAAGGGCTACCTTTGGTAGAACTATTCGGTGGTAATTTTGACGTTGTCAAAGGAGGCGGAAACGCCGGAAACCGGGAAGCCAAAATCGAACTTCTCCACGTCCAACTTGGCGTTATCGCCTTCCAACTTTAGCTTGCCGTCGATCAGCGCCATAACCTTCGATCCCTTCATTTCGATTTCCACTGTGTGCCAAACTCCGGCCGCCATTGGCGTGGAGGATTTGGACAACACTTCAGCCTTCTCCTCGGAGGTTGCATTTGGCTTGTCCTTCAGTAACGTGACGCCAACGGGAGTTAGAGTGACTCGGAACAAGTGCCCCCCCTTCTGGTTGATGCTAACGTGGGCGGATTTTGCACCGTCCATGCGGATCGAGACAGACATCTTGCCATTCCGGATGCCGAGGGGTCTTCGAACCACGGCGTTGTGCTTGTCTTCCGTCAACTCAGAGCCCGTCAAAACGCCGTCTTTGATTTCCCACTTGCCCTTGGTTATTTTCCAAGCAGGGTCTAGCTTCGCAGAACTGAATGAGTCAACGACAACGTCCCTAGCAATCAAGGAACCGCAAACCAACAACAGCCACGTTAGGTTTCGCATGCTAGAGACTATATCACTTCTAGCCCACAACAGCCACGGCCTTACCCAGCACGGATCGATTCGCTAGTTCCCGCAGCATACCCGGCGCGTCGCTCAAAGGTCCCCGCAATCCCACGACTGGCTTGATTTGCCCCCGATCATACATCCGCATCAAAGCAGCATGGGCTTGCGACGGATAATCCGGACTCGCCGCAACATGTCCTCCCCAAAAGACACCGACAAGAGACATGTTTTTTAGCAATGCCCGGTTGGCCGCAAGGGTTGGAATGCGACCTGATGCAAAACCAATCACCAAATGGCGCCCAAACGGAGCAATGCATTTGTTCGAAAGATCGAAGATGTCGCCGCCGACGGGATCGTAGATTACATCCGCCCCGCGCCCACCGGTCAGTCTCTTCACTTCGTCCACCCATTCCGGTTTGGTGTAATCCAACACGAACTCGGCTCCTTGCTCCGCGGCAAACTTGCGTTTCGCCTCGGTCGATGCGGTGGCGATCACGCGTGCCCCCATCGCCTTCCCAATTTGAATAGCAGACATCCCCACTCCGCTTGCGCCGGCATGGACCAGCAACCATTCGTTCGGCTGCAATTTGCCGCGGGTCTCAAGCCCGAACAACGATGTCTGATACACGATTGGAAGGGCCGCTGCTTCGGCGAACTCTAATTTGGCGGGCATGGTGAACACTTTCGCGGATGGGGCAATGCAGTATTCGGCGAAAGCTCCGCCTTGGGGAATGGCGATGACCCGAGTGCCTACTGCCCAATTCGGGATGCCTTCCCCAACCGCATCCACTACTCCCGCTACTTCCGCTCCGGGAGTAAATGGAAATGGAGGTTTTACCTGATATTTCCCTTGAACCTGCAACACGTCAAAGAAGTTAAGCGCTGCAGATGCAACCTTAATTCTAAGCTCCCCGCTAGCAGGGTTGGGCACAGGAACATCACTCCACACCATTTCCTCGGGTTCTCCCCAGTGGTCCATAGTCCAAGCTTTCATTGCGGATTCTCCTCTGCTAAAGTCGTTTCGCCCGTCGCGGCCACGTGATCGGAATAAGGCGATACTTCTGGCTCTGCTGTAATACTTCACGGATAAGCGCCTTTTGCGCCGACCGATCCTGATTGCAAAGTACCGGTTCGGATCCACCGTGGCCTCCGGCACCGTTCACCTTCCAGCCTAGCGCTTTGTGCTCGCGTGCGACATCAATAATTGAGTGATGGTCCCGACCTGTAAGTGCGGGACGCGGGAAAATCGCCGAAAATGATCGCGTCTCTCGATTGGGCCGCCGTCACCCGCAACTGCCGGAGTACAGGAGAATCGGCTCCCTCGCTTTCAAGGCTTCGAATGACCATACTGTGAACATCTGGCGAGTTGTGAGAAATGCCAGTACAGAAAAGGCACAAACGATCCTCACGCCCTTCAAGAATACTAGGCGCAATTACCAGTTGCGTCACACTCGCATGTGGATACTCCGTCATCTCGATGTAGTTGATGCCGCCGAAGGCCGACGCGATTTGATCTTGAATGCCACACTGTTGACCGAGCAGATCCGTCTCAACGCGTTGCGCGCCGCGGGCCATCTCATAGTTCGACAGCCCGCCGCCACCGAGCCAATCAAGCGCGCCAGGCAAAGCAACTGCGACCGCCGCGGAAGTACCAGTCGACGCACCGCTTGGCGCGCTGCATGGAACGGTAGCTTTCACCGCGAGCTATCGGTAACCGGAATCAGTCAAAGACAGCTTCCAAGAGTTTTTGGCGGCCATAAGAACCGTTGGGCTGTCGCGCGAATAGCAATCCCCGTAATCTGTTGCGTTAAGGCAAATCCGCTTTCCAAACACTTTCTGTGAAATACTTCAAGTTTAACTTGAGCCACCGGCGCCACGGTAATATGCTATATGAAAGACTGAACCGTCGGTCCACCCTTTATCGGATACGAATGGGAGCTGTCGCCCGTATGATTTTAATTAGCTTCGGCGCATGCACAGGATGATAGAATTTCTTATCGAATGGCCACTACAAGAGCATTCTCTTTTCTTCTAACCACGACGCTTTGCCTGCAAGCCGCGGACCTCCCCGTGGAGCGAGTATTCGGCAAGGAAATCGCCACTGGCCCTTACAAACATCCAGCCTGCGCTACGGAATTGCAAAACGGAGACATCTACCTTGTCTACTATGGTGGCGCGGGTGAATATGCCCTTAAAACCGGCGTCTTTGGCTCGCGCAAAAAGAAGAGCGGCTCCCGTTGGAGCGAACCGAAGCTGCTGGCAAGCGATCCCTTCCGTTCCGTCGGCAACGGAGTAATTTGGCAGGCGCCGGACGAAACCGTTTGGCTATTCTACGTGGTTCGCTACGGCGAAACCTGGTCCACATCGCGGATCCAAGCGAAGATCTCGAAAGACAATGCCGAGACGTGGTCCGATAGTTTTGTAGTAGCGCAGGAGCCGGGTATGATGGTGCGCAACAAGCCTATCGTTCTTTCAAGCGGCGAATACCTATTGCCCGTCTATCACGAGACAGGGGAGGACCGTGAGGTTGTCGGACCGGAAAGTACTTCCCGATTTTTGCGCTTCGATCCGAAGAAAGATACGGAGTGGAAACCGAGCGGAATCATTCGATCCGCGAAGGGAAACATTCAACCCGCGCCGGTGGAGGTTTCAAAGGACTATCTGGTAGCGTATTGCCGCCGTGGTGGCGGTTACGGACGGGGTACCGAGGGCTGGTTGGTGCGCTCCGAATCAAGAGATGGCGGCAGAAATTGGAGCGAGGGAAAGGATTCCGCCTTTCCCAATCCGAACTCGGCCGTGGATTTTCTGAAGCTGGCCAGTGGCAATTTGCTGTTGGTTTACAACGACAGCGGAACGGAGCGCGTTCCATTGACCGTCGCCCTCAGTGATGACGGCGACAAGAGCTACAAGTTCAAACGTAATGTCGGCACGAAGTCCGACGGCTACGCTTATCCAATCGCGTTTCAAGGTCATGATGGAAAGATCCACATCATCTTCACCTCGAAGGGCCGCACCGAGATCAACCACGTCACCCTTGACGAACTCTGGGTGAAGGCCAACTAGGAGTTAGAGTCCATTGACGGACAAGAGGGAAACCTGCTTGCCCGCTTTCTTGTCAATAATCGTCAGCTTTCCGTTGCTCCACGAGACGTCATCTACTTTCGTAAAGCCCTCGGGTACCGCCGTAAAGAACATCAGGAAGCGGGTCTGCAGCGAAGCGCGCGCCGGAAGCCAGCGATAGGTAGGAACGTCGAACATGCGGCCTAATTCAACCGTTTGCCGGCGAGGGACGTCATAGGGCTGCGTTCCAAACTCAAGTCCCCTAGATAAAGCGCCTGACGATGGATAGTTCATCCATTCTTGTAACCAAGGATAATCCTCGCGGCGGAACAGGTAACCGATCAGCATACGTTTTTCTGTATTGATGGCGGTGACAAAACCGTGCTGCCGAGTGGGGTCCACTGTGCAGCCCGTGTGATCGAGCGAGTTAGGCGGATCGGGCACGCCTCGCAGATCCACCGTGCCTCCATCCCGCACGGGGCCGTTGGGATAGGTGAAGTCCTTTCCCGAGGCCAGGCGGCGGATGGGTTGGTTTTCATAGGGGCGTGATTGGCAGCGGCCCACGGAGGCGTCGATCACGGTCTTTCCAGGCGAAAGAAAGGGAGCTCCGATGGTCGCGTGTTCGGCCCAATTGATGGGGCGGTCGAAGGCCATCAGGTTCTCAAGCGAACTTTCGACGGTGATTATTTGTTCACCGTCCAGAATTTCCACCTTCCGCGTGAATAATTCTTGAACAAGTGGCAAGCGGGTTTGGAAAACGAACCGATTCACTGAGCCGATCTTTTCCGAGGCCGTCAATCGCCACGGTTCAATATGCGCTTCTCCGTGGCCCGTAAGGCCAGCGGCGCGCTCTTCTTGGGAGGTGGGGCCGAAGCCATCGACGCAGACGAAGTGGCCAACGGAATCGCCGCCTCCGCCACGCATGTCCCGGTCGCGTTCGCGAGCCATTCGCGTAGGATTCCACATGGGGTCAGTCTTAGCCGGGTCTGATTTCAAAGTGAGACTGGCGAACGCGCCGCCGGTGGAAAGTATGACAAGGTCCAACTTGTCATTGGCAAGAATCAGGGCCGGGCGGCCTTCGAACGTCGTGTGGCGTTGTGCGGAGGCGGTTGCGAGCGCCGCCAGGGTTAAGACGAAGCGCTTAAGCATGGACTTACATCATATCTGGAATCAAGTTTGCCCAATCGGAAAATGCTGAAAGCGGGCCCGAGCCGTGCTCGGCGGGCCACCCGCAAGGAACGCCCTGCCCAGGGCTCACCGTTCCGAACTTCGCCTGAACTCGTTCCGACACTCTTACACAAGAATGGTAAAGGCAGTCTCGGTACGTTCCACCGCTCGATAAAGAGTATCCCGTTCAAAAGGAACGCGCCCCGCTTCGGTGATCAAACGCAGCAGTTCCCCGCGTCGCAACGCCTGGCTGGTCGTCGCACCGGCATCGTGGTAAATCTTCTCTTCCACCACCGTTCCATCCAAGTCGTCCGCTCCAAAGCGTTGGGCAATCTGCGCAATCTTGGGAGTCATCATCACCCAATAAGCTTTGATGTGTGGAATGTTGTCCAACATAAGGCGGGCCACGGCAATATTCCGAATATCATCAAAACCGGTAGTCTTGTCGATGTGGGCCAGTGACGTGTTATCGGGGTGGAATGCCAGAGGGATGAACGTCACCAATCCACTCGTTTCGTCCTGAAGATTACGCAGACGAACCAGGTGATCCACACGATCAGCTTCCGATTCAATGTGGCCATACAACATTGTGCAATTGGATTTGAGACCCAATTCATGAGATGTCCGGGCGATCTCCAACCACTCATTCCCATCAATCTTGTGGTCACAAATAATTCGCCGCACACGTTCACTGAAAATTTCCGCACCACCACCAGGCTGGGAATCCATCCCAGCTTCTTTCAGACGCATCAGCACTTCACGGTGGCTGAGTTTGGTGCGCTGCGCGAAGTAGGAAATCTCAACCATCGTGAAAGCTTTCAGGTGGACTTGCGGATACCGCTCCTTAAGCCCGCGGAGCATTTCGCAATACCAATCGAGAGTCAGCGTAGGATGCAAACCACCAACGATGTGGAACTCAGAAACAGCTTCAGTATATCCTTCACCAGCCCGATGCCAAATCTCTTCGAGCGACATGGTGTAGGCACTCTCGTTCTTCATGTGCTTGCCAAAGGCGCACAAGCGGCAGGAAGCGACACAAACATCGGTCGGATTAATGTGGCGGTTGACGTTGAAATAAGTCGTATCGCCGTGAAGGCGTTCACGAACCAAATTGGCCAGATACCCTACGCCCAGAATGTCGGCAGTGCGATATAGCGCCACGCCGTCATCGAAACTAAGCCGTTCTCCCGCCTTCACTTTTTCGTCGATCGAACGGAGTTTGGGGTCTTCAAAACTTGTTTGAGTCATTGGGGTTCCACTAGGCTTGACGGAGGAAAAACACATCGGCAGCCCAAAAAATAAAGAATAGCACGCTAATGTAACCATTCACGGTAAAGAAAGCAGCGTCCACACGGCTCAAGTCGTTTGCTTTGACCAGAGACTGCTCGTAAATTAGTAGCGCGGCAACCGCGGCGATTCCGGCCCAGGCAATCCATCCCAGGCGATATCCAGCGACTAATCCAGCCAGGCAGACTATCATGCCCACGTGCAAAATGCGTGAAACAAGCAATGCCATACTGATGCCCAATTGCTTTGGCAGACTGAAAAGTTCTGAAGAACTGTCGAATTCGTAGTCTTGGCAGGAGTAGATGATGTCGAACCCGGCGGTCCAGAACGTAACGGCCAGCGTAAGCAGAATTATGCGAGGATCAAGCGTCCCAGTAACAGCAATCCAGGCGGCGGCGGGGGCGGCTCCCAAGCACAAGCCCAGCACAAGATGCGAGTACGCCGTGAAGCGTTTCGTGAAGCTGTAAAAGAAAAGCAAGCCAAGCGCCAACGGGGCGAGATAAAGACACAGTTGATTAAGTTGCCTTGCCGCCAGAAAAAAGATCAGCGACGTAACGATTAAAAAGCCCCAGGCAAATTGCGGAGTCAGCATTCCAGCGGGCAAGTGACGGGCCTTGGTGCGAGGGTTGCGAGCATCAATCCCGGCGTCGAGAATCCGGTTAAACGTCATACCGGCAGAGCGGGCCGCAACCATGGCGACAACAATCCAGAGCAGTTTCGGAACCAGAAGTTGCGCGGGAAATCCGAGTTCGCGCCACGCAAGCAAGGCTCCAGTGAGGGCGAATGGAAGGGCGAAGACGGAATGCTCGAACTTGATCATTTCGAGCGTCAGCAGAAAACGGCGAAAAAACATTGTGCGTTACTATTGTAGTCGATGGAGAAAGTACTACTGTGTAGTGTTTCGGCTCTCTTTTTTTTGTTGTGCTCATGCGCAAGCGAAAAGCCCGTAAGTTTGGCGGATTTGAACAAGCGCGATGTCAAAATGCCGGATGGGGCCATTATCTCGTGCGAAACGATGACGCGACGGACGGAAATGATGCGCGGCATGATGTTTCGTGAGCACTTGCCAGCCGATAAAGGCATGCTTTTCATTCACGCCAGCCCGGCAAAAGTGATCTATTACACGTATCAAGTGAAGATTCCCCTGGACATAATTTGGCTGGACAGGTCTCATACTATCGTTGAGATTTCACCGGACACCCCGCCTTGTAGCGCCGAAACACCGGCCAGTAAATGCCCACAGTACGGAGGGAACCAGATTTCGCAATATGTATTGGAGATTGGTGGCGGATTGGCGGCCAAGCATGGGGCTCGAGTCGGTCAACAGCTGAGTTGGTAAAAATTCTTAATGGATCAACAAAATTTACGAACGTTGCTTGAACAGGTGCGCGAAGGCGCCATGGACGTGGATGGAGCCGTTGAGCGGCTGCGTCACATGCCATTCGAGGACCTGGGATTCGCCAAGGTCGATCATCATCGAGCTCTTCGCCACGGCATGCCCGAAGTGATTTTCGGCCTCGGCAAATCGCCGGAGCAAATCGTCGCAATCGGGAAGGCGCTCCTTAACCGGTCCAGCAATTTGCTGATCACCCGCGCCAACGCAGCCGCAGCCGCAGCTGTGTTGGCCGAGATTCAGGAAGCAGAACATTTTCCAGCATCGGGAGCCATTCGGGTTTGGCGCGACCGCACCATGCGGGGGCGCGGCAAAGTGGCCGTCGTGTGCGCCGGAACCAGCGATATTCCAGTAGCCGAGGAAGCGCGCGTTACCGCTGAGGTCATGGGAAACGAAGTCTTCGCCATCCATGACATTGGCGTAGCTGGCATTCATCGTCTAATGCAAAATCGCGAAAAACTGACGGAAGCCAAGGTTTGTGTGGTGTGCGCCGGAATGGAAGGGGCCTTGCCAAGCGTTGTGGGCGGTCTGGTGGCGGTTCCAGTTATTGCCGTTCCTACCAGCATTGGTTACGGCGCAAGCTTCCATGGCTTGGCGGCGCTACTGGGTATGTTGAACAGCTGCGCGTCCAACGTCACGGTGGTCAACATCGACAACGGCTTCGGCGCAGGCTACGTCGCAAGCTTGATTAATCGCGAGTAGGCGCGCACAAGTTGTATAATCCTCTGAAGTGATTCGACAGGAGAATTTGATGCGCGCGTCGATTTTGTTATTACTGACCCTTTATTCGCTCCCCTTATCCGCCCAACGGCATAAGCTGAATGTAAACGCCGATACGCCCGAAGGCCAACTGCTACTGATGATCAGTCAGGAAGCCGAAGGAGCCCCACGGCGAACGGCGATGTTGGAATCGTTCGTTGAGAAACATCCCAAAAACGAATCCGCTGGCTGGGTCATGCAGCAGCTGCAGACCGCCTATCTTAAGGCCAACGAATTCGATAAGGCCCTGGCTATCGGCGAAAAGCTATTGGCTACGGACCCAATGGATGTTGAGACCGCCCAAGGTAACTTGAAAGCGTCCGAAGGCAAGAAAGATACAGGGCTAATTATGAAATGGGCCGGGACCACATCGCAGTTGGCTCGTAAAATCGTGGCATCGCCACAACCCGCAAACGCCGACGACGTTGAGGAATGGAAACGAATGGTGGAATATTCAAAACAGGTGGACATCTATACCGAATACTCGCTGTACGCGACCGGACTACAAACCACCGACGCGGCAACCCGCCTTAAGCTGTTCAATGCTCTCGAAATTCAGAACCCTAAGTCGCAGTACATGAAGGATGTGGCGCCAATGCAATTCTACGCACTGCAGCAGACTGGGGACAAAGCAGCCACCTTAGCCATTGCTGAAAGGATTTTGGCGACCGATCAAAGTAACGACGATATGCTGCTGCTGGCTGCCTCCAATTATTTCGAGGGGATGAAGGACAAAGCAAAAGCAGTTCAGTACGCCCAAAAGCTCACCGAAGTGCTTCCAACTAAGGCTAAGCCAGCCACCGTGTCCGATGCCGATTGGCAGAAGAACGTGAGCCTAAAGACCGGCATCGCCTATTGGATGATGGGGATGGTGGCTGCCGCCGACAACAAATGGCCCGATGTGGACAAGCTCCTGCGCCAAGCCCTCCCTAACGTACAAACGAACACGGAGATGAAATCCGAAACCTTGTTTTATCTAGGGCTTGCGAATTTCAAAATGGGCGAACCGAAAGCCGACAAACCGAAGATCATCGAAGGTTACAAATTTAGCCAGCAATGCGCGGCCATCCCAGGCAAATACCAGTCTCAGGCGAAGACAAACGTAACGGTTATGAAGCAGAAGTACAAACTGCAATAGTTACAACCGCAAATTAAGGTTTTTGTTGAAGCGCAATTGTACGGCGAGTAACTTACGATGGAAGTATGTCCCCTGGGTTAAAATCCGTCGTGATTGGCGTCGCCGTTCTGTGCACCCTACCGCTGCGGGCTCAAAGCGTCAAGCGCGACGATACAGAGCTTAAGAAGGGTTGTGAGCCTGGGGATGAGGTGATCGATAAACTTCCCGCCGGGGCTTCCGTCGAGATCCGTTCCAGCATTCAAGATTGCCACTTTGTCCAAATTAAGCATCAGGGAAAGTCCTGGTATGGCTTCCTGCCCGGCGATGCGATCAATGGTGCTGACCGTATGGACGAGGAACGCCGCGCAGCTCCCAGCATTGGAGCGGGCGCAGCAAGGTTGGGTCCTCCACCCGTACGCGCCCCGGAAAATGCTTCAGCAAACATAAACAAAGCCATTCAACTACTTTCAGAAAACCAACCACGGCAAGCACTTGAACTACTTGAGGGAGAAGTCAAGAATAATCCAAAAGATGCAAAGTTACTGGCCATGGCTGGGGTCGCCGCCTACCGAGCGGACGAATTGATTACTGCGGTTAATTTCCTCAAAGACTCGATCGACCTTGAGAAGAACCAGGGCCTTGAATCACTTTACAAAAAGATTCTGAAGGAATACGGAACCAGCCGGCTGATGAAAACGCTCATCGGATCACGCGCGCAATTCAAGTACACACCGGGGACCATCTCTGAGCCCGATGCCCACAATTTGCTTACCTTGATTGATCGCGAATATACAAGGATTTCCGACGAACTGGGCTGTAACAACAAAGAGCGCATCACGGCAATTGCCCAGAACCCGTTGGATTACCAAAAGGCGACAGATGCGGCTGAATGGTCCGCCGGCCAGTTCGACGGGCGGATCCGTGTGTCGCTTCTTGAACAAGGCAAAGTAGGGGAAGAAACTCGGCAAACGTTCTCGCACGAAATAGTCCACGCATGTTTGGCCAACCTGGGCGCTTGGCCGGCTTGGCTGCATGAGGGTTTGGCACAGAGGCTATCAGGACGGCAGTTGGCGCCTACGGCAAAACAGCATGTTCAGGAGGCTGCCCGCGCCAATGGATTGCCCAAGTTGAACAGGATGGGTCAAGCGTGGTCGCGCATGAGCGCCGAACACGCGGCACTCGCCTATGCTGCCGCGCTTGCCGCAGTGGATGCTTTCTATGACAAGTTCAAAGAACTTGGGATCCGCAACCTCCTTCGCAACCCTGAACAGTTGCCACAGATTGCAGATCAGTTAGATAAACTCCTGCGGTGACGGCTAAACCCAATCGGCCGCCTCTAAGAGATTTGAAGCCGCAACTAAGTGATTTTCCCAATTTAAGACCTCCTCATTCGATGATAAATTTCTTACAGCAGCGGGAAATACATCCGTTGTCATGGGAGAGGATACATAAAATGAAAACACTAAAGAACACACTTCTAAAGCTCCGCATTCTGCGGGATACCAAAGGTCAGGACTTGATTGAATATGCGTTGATGGCAGGCTTCGTAGCCGTCGCTGCAGGCGCTATCATGCCGACCGTTTCAACCAATATTAGTATAATCTTCTCGAAAGTTAGCGTTTCGATGTCCGCCGCAGCCAACCAAGGTTCGTAATCGCAAAAGAAGGTTTTGCAGGCAAGGGGAGGAGAGAGCCAGTGGCTCCCGTCCTCCCCTTCGGTTTTTCGAACATTCCGCCGATGGATAGAAACCTATCTATGCCCCTTCGAACAGGTAATCATTCGTTTCAAGTTTGGGCCGCGTATCAAAAAGTAACCGCGGCAATCTGCCTTGGGACCCTTCTGATGATTCTTCATCATTTAGGTGTGATCGCCGCACAATTAGACCCGCCCGCTGGCTATTCTGCGCTGGGCTACCTCAATAATCTGGACGTTCCCCAATACCTAACCTGGATTCTAGCAACTAAAACATCAATATTTGCTCCCAACTTTCATGCTCCCTGGATTACGGAGCCTGCACTTTTCCAGCCGTTGATGCTGTTGGTAGCCCGGATGCCGTTCCAGTCCTTGTTTTCCTACTACGCTCTACATTTAGTGATGTATTGGCTAGCCTCTTTCAGCCTGATCGAGGCTGGCATCGTGTTTTGCGCCTCGCCGCGCCAGTTGCGCCTAGCAATAGTAATACTGCTGTGCGAAACGCCGCTCAAAATGATCGTGTGGGCCGTTGGAACCCTGATTTCACCGGCCCTTGCCGGTGCGTTCTCCGATGGAGCCTTGGATTTTTCCTATTATTCCGCCGATGGCCTATTTCGCGGCGGGCAATCCAACTCGATGACACTAACTTTTGGAACAGCGGCCATGTTGGCCGGTTTCACCTTGGTGGCTAAGTACTTAACGGATCCTAAGCCGTGGATTCTGGCCGGACTGCTGATCGTTTGCTCAGGCTCGGCGCTGATACATCCGTACGAAATCTTCGTGCTCGCCCCCGGCGCGATTATTTCATTCCTTTTGTACCGTAAATGGGGCCAGGCAGCATTAGTGGCGCTGGCTTCCGCCTTGGGGATGGCTCCTCATTTTTTCTTCCTGCTGCGTTCGAAATGGCTTCTTGATAACTCGGAGGGGATTCACGGTACGGTAAATACACTCGCTTGGGCTCCGGCCGTTTATGGTTTCCCGTTCTTAGTCTTGATCGGACTAATGGCCTTGCGGTTCTCGATGCCTTCGGCATCCGACCGCGTCTTGCAGATCTGGTTCTTCGCCACACTTTTGGTTCCTTTCATCCCCGGTGCCCCCTTTACGTTTCACCTGTTCGACGGTTTCGCTTATTGTCTGGCGTTTCTTTTGGCGCGGGTTGCGTCGACCGATCGACAACTTCGCCTATTGTGGGAGCAGCGTCCTGTGCTGGCCAAAGGACTGGCCTGGGGACTTGTCACCGTTCCCGTGGCATCGGTAGCCGTTTTCCTGATTCAACTCGCCAGCGACGGCCGCGCCGCTGAACCAAAGTACTTTCTTTCTTCGGTTGTAAAAACAAAAGATGTCCAGTTAGTGGAATGGGTTGGCCACAATCTTCCCGCCGGCAAACTGATTCTGAGTCCGACGGCTATTGCCCCCTGGATCACGGCCAAAGGCAAACATGCCCTAGCCAGTCACGACGTCATGAGCATTACCTACATCGATCAACAAAAGCAAGTCCAGAGCTTCTACAGCGGACAACCGGTGTTCGACTCAATTGCCGGGCAATATGGGGTGAGCTACGTCGTAGTCCCGTCGGGATCCCCAGCACAGCTTCCAGCGAACCGACTGCGTCGGATGGCTCTGCTCGATGGGTATGAAGTCTTGGAAGTCGAGGGTGGGGGCATGAAGCCGTATCCGGGCCTTGTTCAGTTGCAGCCGGACTTTCACTATGGCGGAGCCAAAATGGCCGTCTTGTCGAAAGTTAGGACAGCATATCACTGGTTAGGCTTGCTTTAAGGTAATGGAGCATTTTATGGGTTCAACCTAAGAGATTTACTCATTTCTTATCGATCAAACCAATGATACTTTTGGTTATACCGCTATCAAACAGCGACAAAACAATACTCTGAGGAGGGTATAGGAACATGCTCGTAAGAATTTTGAAATTAATCAAAGACAAGAAAGGTCAGGACTTGATCGAATACGCACTGATGGCAGGCTTTGTCGCCGTCGCCGCCGGCGCAATCATGCCTACCGTTTCATCCAACATCAGCATCATCTTCTCGAAAGTTAGCGTTTCCATGTCCGCCGCCGCCAACCAAGGCTCCTAAGGCCTTTGGTTGTGTGAACGCACGGACTGGCTTGAAAAAGTGGGCGTGGCTTCTGGCCATGCCCACCTTTTTCATTTTGTAGCTCTGCTAAAACTCAAACCGCGCTCCCAACTGGAAATTACGATTGGCCTTCGCGCGGGAAATCGTCCCACCACTGATGATGTCCACCCGATTTTCCGGCAAATTGAAATTGGGATGATTCGGAGCATTGAACGATTCCCCACGCAATTGCACCGTTATCGACTCCCCAAGCTTGAATCTGCGAGATGCCGAAAGGTTCAAATTGAAAGTGCCGGGCCCATCGAGAATATTTCGGCCCGAACTGCCGAAGCGGTACGCCGCCAACGGAACAACTGGAAATGCGCGGCGGTCAAACCACTGGTCAATCGACGCGCTCTCTACCGTTCCTTTGGCGATGCGATCCGGCCGGCTGGCCTCTCCATTTGTATAGTTAAAATTGGCTACTCGCGGCGTAAATGGCGGCCCTGTGTATGCTGTACTTGTCCCGGCAACTTGCCAATTGCGCACCATGATGTTCCGCGAAAAAGCCGGCGACCAAATGAAACTGCCGGCAAAAGTGTGGCCAATGTCAAAATCGCTCCGGCCCCGCTCGGCTTTCAGATTTCGTGAGTCCTGAGCAGTTGCAAAATTGTAAGCAATCGTGCCGCCTGTGTTGGAGCTTTCGTCAATCGACTTGGCGTAGGTGTAGGCCCCGCGTAGAAACAGTTGCTTCGTAAAACGGCGCCTAATCGTAAGGGCGCCTGAATTGTAATTCGAATTGGAGCTATCCGACGTAATATTGATCGTGCTAAAGCCAGTGTAAGGACGCGTCGATCGCAGCGCCTGCTCGCGGCCTGGCTGATTCAAATCATACCGCCGCTGCAAGTGTGTCCCCTTCGATCCGGCATAACCCGCTTCGAGGACGGTTCCCTGCCCGAATTCCCGTGCCATCGTGAAACTGAAAGATTGCAGATATTGCGACTTCGGATCCGCTGGTCCGCCCGTCGTGCTAGTGGTTCCGCCAACGCTCCGGCGAGCTAGAGGGAAGGGATTCGAAACTGTAAGCGCCGTCGGAGTCCCCGTGACAGCGCTATACGATTCATTGATCGAAAACGGGAATGTGTCACTATACTCATCCAAACGGTAGAGGGAACTGCTGCCATAGAATATACCGTACCCGCCGCTGACAACGCTGCGTTTGCCTCCAAAAGGACGCCAGGCGAAGCCGAATCGTGGCGCCAGATTATTGTAATCCGGCTTCATGATAGTGGCTGGTAAACCAACATCAGCCGCCCGAACCGTGAACGCCTTCAAACCACTTGTCGCAATGCGAGCATCAAACTCCGCCTGACTCAAAATGCCGGTGCCGGAAATCACTTGCTTGCCCAACTCAGGTACAAACATCGACCAAGCTCCATACTTTTCCTTGGGCGGCTTCATCAGCTCATATCGCAGGCCGATGTTGAGCGTCAGCGAGGAACTTACCTTATAGTCGTCCTGGTAGAATCCGGAATAACTGGAGACCAGATGATATGGCCCGGCGCCATCCAACTGGCGGGAAGTGCTGCTGGGCCACCCGAGCAACAGATCCGCCATCGGCTCGCCGGTGTTGCGTCCAAGAAATGTCAATCGGCCTCGCGTGTCTCCATAATTCCGGGAAAAGTATTGGTAACGAAGGAACTCCGCGCCGTACTTGATAGCGTGTTTGCCTTTGATCCAGGTAAACGAACCGGCATATTGAAAGTTGTTGTAAGACCAGATCTTCGGCAAATCGTAGGCCGGGCCAAGAATGATGTAGCCGCTTGCGGTTAGTTGCGGCAAACCCTTTGCCACAGGATTGGTAATGCCTCCGTTGAACCCCGTCTCCGCCGCCCAATCTTTATCATTTCCGTAAGGCCAACGCTGATTGTTGGTCTTACGGGAAAATGACGCCTTGCCTTCAAAGAACATGGTCGGCGTTAAAGTTCGGACGTACTTCAAGTAAGAGAGAACATCCAGAGTATCATTCACCGAACCGAAGAGCGGCAGCGGTGATCGCGCATCGGCAACCGGATCGAAATTGCTATTGGTACGCCACATAGCCGACGCCGTCAACCGGTCCTTCGGGCTGAAATCATGATCCCCCTTGGCGGTGAAGCTATTGTTTTCGGTAGTGCCGTTTCCTTGCGAAATAAAATTATTCACGCCGCCGATCAGATTAGGCGCCGGAAAGAAAGCAGCGAGTTTTCGGGCAACCGGATCAAGCCGGCTGATAGGGATTTGATTGCCGGCAAAAGGAACGTTTTTATTCAATGGATCGGTGATGGAGATTAGCTTCCCAAAGGCATCGGTCGCCCTCGAAAAATCCCCCAGTTGCATGGCCTGCGTCGGTGTGATTCCACGCTGCGTCTTCCCATTGGCCAAACGCAGAGAATCCCAACTAAACATGAAGAAGGTGCGGTTGTGTCCGTTATAGAGCTTCGGGATAAGCACCGGACCAGAGATTGTCGATCCAAATTGATTGCGCCGTAGTTTCGATTTTTTCACGTCGAAATATCCGCGAGCATCGAAGAAATCATTGCGCAGGAATTCGTAGAAGGTCCCCCGCAGTCGATTTGTTCCGCTTTTGGTGACCACGCTCAAAACTCCCCCAGCGTACTTACCATACTCAGCGGCGAAGCCCGATGTGATTACCTTGAATTCCTGAACGCTTTCAATGGGAGGATTGATCATTGCGCCGGTATTGCGCTTCTGCGTGTTCTCAACGCCATCAATCACGAAGCCGAAATTATCGGCGCGGGCTCCGTTTACCGCGTAGGCGCCATCGCCTCCGTCGCCCTTTGGAATAACGCCTCCCGCCAGGTAGGCAAGGTCAGAAAAGTTACGCCCGTCAAGCGGCATCTCGGCAATCTCTTTATTTGTAGTCACCTCGCCCCGCGCCCCACTTTCGGTATTAAGCGCCGGTGGAGTGTCGCTAACCGTAACGCTTTCCGCCGTCGAACCTAGCTCCAATGCGATATCGATGCGAAGAGTGCTATCAACAGTAAGCGTGAATTCAGAATGCTTGTAGGTATGGAAGCCCTTGAGAGTCGCCTCCATCGCATAGCGGCCCGGAGCAAGGTAAGGAATCGTGAAATCCCCTGAGCCGTTGGAAATCCCCGAACGGGAAATACTGGTGTCAAGATTGGTGACTTTGATGGCCGTCGACGCGACCACTGCACCAGTCGGGTCGGTGACCCTCCCCACCACACTGCCCGACGGTTGCTGAGACCATAGGGCTGCTTGGGTCACAAGCAAAACAACAAAACCAATGTGATTGCGCATAACGTCACCCCCAGATGAACCAATTCTAACTTGATTCCATCTCGAAGGCTGCTTACAAACCCAGTTTTTCGATGATCCCCAGCGACCCCGGAACCTCCGCACTCGCCTTTATCAAGTGCGCCTTCGCCATACCGGAGTCCTTCTTCTGGTAAAGCATGGCCATGCCGACCACATAATGGGGTTTCCCAGCGGTAGGGTCAAGGGTAGAGGCCAATCGTCCTTCCTTTTCAGCCTTCGCAAAATCCCGAAGGTGCAGATAAGCGACACCCAAGTTCGAGTGCACGGAACTTGATGTCGGATCCAGTTGACGAGCACTCTCGAATTGCTCGATGGCCTCCATCCATTTGGTTTGCACCATTAGTCGTGCTCCCAAGTTGTTGCGCGCCTCCAAATATCCTGGATCAATTTTGATAGCTTTCCTGTAGTGTTCCTCAGCCGGATTATCATCCCCAGCCAAGCTCGCCAAAACACCTTTGCGGAACTCCGTGCGCGCTTTTGCTGGGATCTCATGGGTCAGTTTATAGAACGAGACCGGCCCCCCGGGCTTCGGTTCGGCGAAAACCGGTTGTGCGGAAGCTAGACATTCTTTAGCACTGGGTCTGCTTGAACCGGTAGAAGCTGACCCATGAGGGAGGCTTCGCCCGGAGTTGTCGGCACGAAATTGAGCATGGCGCTCCTCGGCCGAAATACACAGATTTTCGTATTGAGCAAATAAAGGTAAGACCGCCAAAAATGTGGCGGCAATCGTCGTACGCATAAGGTCTCCTGGATTGCAATTGAGTTACTTCAAGGAAACAATCCAGGTTTCCAGATACTGACAGGTGGTTACATCTCCTGCTAGGAGGGACGGTGGAACAGTGCTTTTATGAAAATTAAAATCAGGCGCAGGCAGCCAGCATACGACCGATCTGTTTCTCTTCAAAAGGCGCAGCGACGTAATCTTTCGCCCCGGCCTCTAGCACATCAACCCATTCGCTTACTTCGGGAATACGGCTGGCCGCAATTACAGCGGGTCTCGGTGGCGCGCCGGCACTGGCGGCCAGAATCGACATCACTTCCGCCCGCTCAGGCGGACAGAAAACCACATCGTAACTGCGCCAATCAATGAAAGAATTAACGTTCTCTTCGGCTCTATCCAATTGCCTGCTTGGGGCCAGATGGGAAAGAGTGTTTCTTAGTTCCGACTCAACTTCGGGATCAAGGTGGGCTAATAGTATTCGTTGTGACATCGCGATCTCCTTCGTGCAGGGGGTCAAACGGGGATCAAAGACGTTCTAACAGGGAAAGAAGCTAGGTACTTCTCTGCTACAACAATACTCTAACTCAGAAAGAAGTCATAATCAAAACATTTAATGTAGGTAATAAGGACTAAGTTTCTTTCACCCCCATACCGGGGTAGGAAGGATCTGAAAATGCGGGGATTTACTTGATTCTCCGTCGAATCGACGCAACCCCAACTAATGCGATTCCCATTGGAATGAATGTGGCTGGCAGATAAATACCCACGTCAGTAGCAACCGTCTCCGGTACTAATCCGGGGCAATAAACTGCGAGGTGTCAGGCCTAGGACTGGCCTTCAAAAAGTTTGAAAAAAATGAAAAAGTACTCGTTTTGAAGGGTCAGATCTCGTACTCAGGCTCTTTAGGTCGTCCTATTGGGATCTTATTCCAAATCCGCTCGTGTAGGAAGTATAGACCTATCTTCGAAACCATGTCAGCCAACCCAATGCCCGCCGATTCCTTCAGTCTCCCGCTCACGGCGAAGACAATCAACGCAGTAGTCAATGACCCGAGGATCCGATAACTGAAAGCCTTTGCGATGCTACGAGCCTGAGTTTCCATAGATTTACTTATTCAATGGCTCAATCATACCAAAGTCTATAGACATTGTAAAGTTCTAGAACAGGCTATACTTAGAGTGTGCCTAAAGTTACTTTTTTGCCCGCTGGCGTCACGGTGGAGTTCGATCCGGCTACCATGCCTTATTGCGAGCACGGAAAGCAGGCCTCGTTCCTCGACGTCGCGATGAACAACGGCGTTAACCTCGAACACGCCTGTGGCGGCAACTGCGCCTGCACAACCTGTCATGTGATCGTGAAAAGTGGCGAGTCGAACCTAAGCGAAATGGAAGAAGATGAAGCCGATCGTCTCGATATGGCTCCCGGCCTGACCATTCGCTCCCGTTTGGGTTGCATGGCTATCGTCAAAGGCGACGTTGTTGTTGAAATCCCTGCCTGGAACATCAACTACGTGAGTGAGGGTGGCACGTCCATGAATATGGGCGATGCCATCCCCCCACCGAAAAAATAGCGGAAGCTACTTTTTCCCCGCAAACAGATTCTCGAGGTTGGTCAAATCCTCGCTTGAGTAGTTCACGTCCAGATTCACACCCGTCTGGGTAACCGTCACCTTAGGCGCGTCCAGCAGTTTAAGTGTGTCCTGATTCCCATCCGATACCTGCAACCGTGCAAGACCAATTGCACCGCGCAACGTATCGTTCAGCATTTTAGAATCTCTTTCGGTGGGACATTCCGCATCTAAGGACAAGTGTAAGCCCGTGGAAACATCCACTGTGGCCATAGTGCTTTTGAGCGATCCCAACAGCCGCGGAAGATTCGCCATTAGGTTCCGCGTCATATCTGAGCTCGCACCCTCACCGCCAATTAAGCCTTCTGGAATAGGCAGGCCATTCAACGATATCGCCCAAACCTGATTGTTTGGCTTAATGGTCCTGATCCTTGCCAGGAATTCCTTTGGAGCCGGCGGGTTGCTGTTTCTGGCGTCCAACAATTCATGAAGGACAGTCACTTTGCCAACGGCAATCGTCGAGGTGTTAAGAAACACCACGCCCTCATCGTCCTTGGTAAAAAGCATGTAACCCTTGTAGCTCGTCCGTTCGATGCCTGGCTTGTCGATGGTCGGCTCAAGTCCCATGCCACTGAAGGAACCCCGCGCCAGTACCACTGATTTCGCTTTGCCGTTCGAGGCGATCAAAATTTCCCATAAATCCTTCCGCGCATCAAGCCCTGTCTGCTTCTCAAAAGCGTCTAACGGTTCTTTGATCCTGGGGTTGGCGGCATACTTCTTGTAGAGCGCCGTCTCGCGCACCTTTTCCATCTTGATGCCGGCCAGCATCGTCGAATCCGCCGGAACCAAGGCCAACAATGCCGGATCCACAAACAGATTGTCCGCTCGCTTACAGGCCCCAAGGGAAAGGATCAAAACTGCTACAACTAGCTTCATGCCAACTAGACGGTCAACCTGTCCCGTTCGTTCCAGCACTTATTGCTTCACGCTAATAGATTTGAAAAAGACCGTGGATCGCCCATCGTGATTCTGCAGCCCAATGTAGCCGGCATCCGGTCTGGGGCCACGCACCGGCTCAAACCATTGCTTCCGCTCCGGCACAGGCTGATCGCCGCGGAACGTATTCACCAGCTTGCCGTTCAATTTCACCATCGTCGTTTGGCCCTTCAATTCAATTTCCATCTCGTTCCATTCGCCGACGGCCTTCTGGTTGTGCATCGTTACCTTGCTCAACGAATAAATCGCGCCGGTGCTGTGCCAATCGTCGCCACCGGCGTCAATTTGCACTTCATAGCCATTGTGAACGCCATACCAGGGATCCCGTGGCGATTCCGGCATACGAATATAGACGCCGGAATTGTCCTTCGGACCCACGGTTTTGAACACCACTTTTATCGTCGTGTTTCCGAACTTCTCGCCTTCATAGAAAAGAAGCCCCATGCCTCCTTCGGTCTTCAGCAGCCCGTCTTCAATGACAAACTTACCAGGGCCCGTCATCTTCCAGCCACTCGTATCCTTGCCGTTGAATAGTTCTTTCCATTGTGCGGCGGGGCACGTTACGGCAAACGCAAGCAAAGCAATCAGTATTCTCATGATTCTTAGATTTTACTCCGGCGGAGCCTCAAATCGTACACCTTGGCGAAATCCTTTTGTCTTCCAATACCCGAAGGCAAGGCCGATGGCCGCCCAAATGGTTCCGGTAGCCAACGCTTGAGTGCTTAAGCTGATCCACATATATCCGCAGATCAGAAACCCCGCCGCCGGCACAAGTAGGTGACTGGGCCGTCGCTGCGTCCCCCGAACCCAATAGCGAATCAACGCAGCCAAGTTCACTCCCATGAAACCGATGAAGGCTCCAAAATTCAGCAACGCCGCCCCCTGTTCGTAGCTCAGCAGAAACGCCCCGGCCAAAGCGACTGCCCCAATCACCAGCACCGCATTGCGCGGAACACCCGTAGCCGCGTCCACCTCGCCGAATAACTTCCGGGGCAGCACACCATCTCGCCCCATGCCAAACAACAGGCGTCCCCCCGCCATCTGCGCGCCCGCGCCAGACCCGATCGTCGCCACAAGCAAAGTAAAGTTCAGCACCTGAAAAAGCAACGGTCCGCCTGCCCTGCCCGCTACATAAACGTAGGCCGTATCCACGTCTGGAAATGCTTGCCCGTAAGGCCACACTAATTGGCCCACATAAACTTCCACCGCCGAAAGCACCCCAATCACAAGGCACACAATAACCGTGCCCAGCAAAATGTTCCGTCGCGGGTCCTGCACTTCTTCCGATAGCGTGGAGATGCCGTCAAACCCGATGTAAGTCAGCACGGCAAGCGCCGTCCCCGATGAAATCAACTTCCATTGAAAAGTGGCTGGATCGTAAAAAGGCTTCCACCAGTCCACTCCAGGATGGTTCATCAAGTAGACCCCGGAAGCCCCCAGCATCCAAAGAATCACCAGCCCCATCGCCCCAACCAAAAATTGATTTGTCTTCGCCGACGATTCAATACGCCGAATATTGAGGAACGTAAATAGCAAGGCGAAGAAGATTTTCCAGGCAGCTTCCGGAACCGCCGGCGAAATGTTCAGCGCCGCCTTGGCGCACCACACCGTGCAGATCAACGGATTCAGCACATAGTCCATCAACATTCCCCATCCGGCGAGAAACCCCAATGCAGGATGCACTTCTTGCCCAACATACGTGTAAGCGCTGCCCGCACTGGGATAGGCCCGCGCCATTCGTCCGTAGCTGATCGCGGTGAATAGCATCGCCACCATGGCGATCAAAATCGTCGTCACCACATGCCCCCGCGCTTCATTGCTGACCACGCCAAAGATGGGCATTGGCGCCGTTGGTTGGATCATGATGATCCCCATCAACACCAAATCCCAGAGACGTAAATTTCTGCGCAAAACCGGAGCAGCGGGCATAGCAGGCTATTTTGGCATTATTCTAGGGTTCAGTGCGCAAGAAATGGGAACTACTTCGAAGGTGGGTGGATGACAGGTTCGACAACCGCGTCACCACACTGGGAACTTTGTTTGCGGTACTCACGGTTTCGGTTGGCGCTGCTGCAATGATCTCCGCCAACAATTTGCTATTCCTGATTTTAGCCGCGCTCCTGGGAACCATTCTGATTTCAGGCGTCGTCAATCGCCTTACGCTTGCTGGGCTCGAAATGGAGTTCTTGCTGCCGGAACATCTCGCCGCACGCATGCCAGGTTCAGCAACCATCCGCGTCCACAATCACAAAAGTTGGTGGCCATCGTTTTCTTTGTTGTTAGAAGCCCGAGGCCAAAGTGGATTTCTGAAGCCTTTCTACTATCCCTACTTGCCCTGCAAATCATCCCAGGAAGTGAAGGTCGAAGTGCTGTTCCCCAAACGAGGCCGCTACACTGAAAACAATTTCCGCTTCTCCACTCGTTTCCCTTTTGGGTTCGCCGAACGCCGCACCAGTGTTTCACTCAAAGGAGAGATCCTCGTCTATCCCAATGTCCAACCCAAAGCCGGGTTCATGAATCTGGCCGCGGAGCTATCTGGAGAAGCCGCCCAACGCGAGCGTGGCCGTGGCACGGACTTCCACAGTCTGCGTCCCTATCAGCACGGCGAAGGAGCCCGGCATCTGGATTGGAAAGGCACGGCCCATACCGGCCAATTGCAAATCCGCGAATTCGCCCGCGAACAACGGCATTTACTGGAACTTGTGCTGGACACTGATTGCGTAGGCCACGAAGATTGGTTTGAGTGGGCGGTAGAGTGCGTCGCTTGGCTCTCCGTGGAATTGACCACGCGCGGTTGGCCCGTTCGATTTCGCTCCAATGGCGCCGACATTATCGCTTCTTCGCCCCTCGTCGCATACGATATCCTTAAGTTTCTGGCGGACGTTGAACCAAAGGCTATGCCGCTCCCTAAACCCGATGAACACACAAGTATTCCGATTCTGTTTACCGCACGAGCGCATGGCTTGGCCGACTTGGGCTGGCGCGGTGTTCGCTTTATTCGTCCTGACGATTGGCCGGGCGGAAGCACAAACTCAAACCCAGACTCCTCCTCGCAGTGAAAAGCTTGATCCCGTTAGAACATCAATCACAGTCACCGAAAACTTAACAGCGGAAACCCCAGCGGCCATCTCCGTATTCGACAAATATCAAATAGAGCAGACGCCCGGGGTCAATATCGACGACCGCCTCCGTTCCCTACCCGGCTTCAGCCTCTTCCGTAGATCTTCCAGCATTGCATCCAATCCGACAACGCAAGGCATCTCGCTGCGCGGCTTAGGCACCAGCGGCGCGTCACGAACATTACTATTGTGGGATGGCATCCCGGCCAATGATCCGTTCGGTGGCTGGGTCTACTGGACCCGCTTTGCGCCCGACGCGTTGGAGCGAGCTGAAATTTCCAAAGGCGCATCCACCAGCGTATTTGGAGATCGCGCTTTAAGCGGAGCCATCGCGCTTTTCTCAAAACCCGCGGAACCCTTGCGATTCACCGGCGGGTATGAGTTCGGAAATAAGAACACCCACCAAGCCTCAGCCGGGTTTTCGCATTTGCTCAACCACTGGGCTTTTTCCACCAACGCCCGCGCATTAATTACGGATGGCTACTACATCGTTCCGGCCTACAAGCGAGGCACATCCGACACTCCGGCCGGCGTGAAGTTCGTGGCGGCCGATGCGCGTGTTGATTGGCTTCGTACCCCCGAAAGCCGCCTGTTCCTCAAGTTCGACATGCTGGCCGAAGAACGCGCCAATGGCACGGCGCTGGTAACGAACTCCACCGGCCTCGGTGGCCTCTCCGCGCACTTTCATCAGGCCTTTCGCACGGATTCGCTAACCTTGCTGGCCTATCATCAAAGGGCGCAATATCACGCCGTGTTCTCCACGGTGGCCGCCAATCGAAACAGTGAACGCATCACGTCGTGGCAGCGCGTGCCGGCCGACGCAACCGGCGGCGCCGCCATGTACCGCTTGAATCGCAAGAAGTGGAACACGCTTGTTGGCGGGGACTTCCAACGCGTGGAAGGCGAAAGCAAGGACATCTTAGTGCCGACAGGCGTGCGTATCGGAGGGGGGACCCAGTTTCAAAGGGGCGGCTTCGCGCAAACCGATTTCACGGCAGGCTCCTTGCGCTTGTTCGGAGGCGCGCGCGTTCATAGCACCGGTACGAACAACTTCCTGAACCCAAGCGGAGGATGGACCTATGGCAACAAAAGTTGGCGCGCACGAGGCACAGTATACAAAAGCTTCCGAGCCCCGACGCTTAATGAACTCTACCGCGAGTTCCGCGCCGGAAACGCCGCCACGCTTCCGAACGCACTGCTGAAACCGGAGAGCGCATTCGGCGCTGAACTCGGCGTCGACTACTTCGGCGAGTTAGGCCGTTTATCCGTGACGGCGTTTCGTACGGAGGTGGATCAAATCATCACCAACGTGACGCTGTTAAGTACGCCCGCATTGATCCAACGCCAACGCCAAAATGCAGCCAGCGCCTTAAGCCGCGGAGTAGAAGCCAACTGGTCTTATAGCTGGACCCACCTTCGCGCGGAGATGTCGTATCTGTACGCCGATGGCCGCTTCGCAAACAATCTGCGGCTACCCCAAGTCCCCCGCAACCAAGGGTCTTCGACGTTAACCTGGACACGCAAAGGAACTGTGTTATCGGGAGGTCTTCGCAGCTTTTCCCTACAGTTGGAAGACGACTTAAACGTGTTCAAACTACCCGGCTACGCAACACTGCATATGACGGCGCGCCGCCAATTGACCAGTTCCCTTTCCGCCGTGCTTGCGATAGAAAACATCCTCGACCGCGAGTATGTGGTAGGCAACAACCCAACGCCCCTAATCGGAGCCCCTCTATTGTGGCGAGCCGGCCTCCGCTGGGAAGGTCATTTCCACAAGTAGGGCCGACCCCAGGATCACATCGAGTGTCGGAAATTGCGCCCGTCACGCTCCCACACCGCCGGATGTGCGGTTTCCGCATCCGGCGGATGAGTCCAGCGGCTCACGATTCTGCCGCAAGATTGGAGGGCAGTAGTCATCCAATTTTTCGTACATTGCTCTCCGTCGAAAGGTTCACGGATTTCCAGCATCGTCTCTCGCAAAGGGCCATCCGCGGTTGCACCACTTCCTCCCTTTGCACTCCCGCGTTAGCTACCGTTGTTGTAGCGCCCGGGATTCCATCCGCTTGTCGCGCTGGACCCGGTCCCTCCTCTACACCTCCATTACAGAGGCTTCTTCGCTACTTCGGCTTCTGCTAACTTCTCCCGTGCTCTCATACCGGAGAAATCCCCAGGTAAGGTCCAGAATCTTTCAACCCGCGCCGACCCGCTATACCCTATGCGTCTTGATAATCTTTGGGTTTCGCTGTTGCGAGCCAACTCGCCCCCCACATCGGGCCTCTCTGCGGTTGGCGTTCCTATGGTCGGGATTTTGCTATCCGCTCCATTCAACTTCACCTCGTGGTTCGCCTTGCGGTTTCACTACGGTTGCCTTTATCGGCCCCGATTGGCTCCTTCATCCAATTAGATTCTGTCCATCCTGGGCACACTCGACGCGCGGCCCTAGGACGCTCTGTTCAGGTAAAAGAAGCAGTCCCGAACTACCGCAACAACGGAGTAATCGTAAGCTTGCGAATCTCCACCGCGCCATGATCACCCTGGACGCTGATGGGCCCGGGCAGTGCCTCATTCCAATCATGAGCCATCGCCGTGAGCCCCTCAACCTCGCCCTTGTTGATGACCTTCTCCCCATTAACCACCACCGTCACCTGCCTGCCAATCAGGGTGATGTCGTAAACGTTCCATTCCCCAGGCGTTTTTGCCGCATTTTTCAAAGGCTTAATCCTGCTGTACAAAGCCCCGGTCCCATGCGTATCCGGCGGCTGACCGAAATCGTCAAGAACCTGAACCTCATACCGGCCGCGCAATCCAAACCCCCCGTTAGAGTCCTTCCCAATTCGGAATTCGCAGTGCAACTTGAAGTTCCAGAATTGCTGGGCGCTCACTAAATTGTTGGAGTGAGCCTTATTCATCATGACTCCGTCCTTCACTTCCCAACCCAGTTCCTGCCCGGCCACCATCGCACTCCAACCACTCAAATCTTTGCCATTGAACAAATCCACCTTCGTGCCATCCTTCCACTTCCCGTCGTCCTTCTCTTTCAGCACCGGGGCGCGATGCCCCACCCAGTTCAGCGCAGCCTTCGGCTTACCGTCAACCTCGTAGTTGCCTTGCAGTAGACCATTTTCGAATTTAGCCGTCCAGGTTCCCTTGAAAGCTTGCTTCCCGGCGTTTGAAAACACAAACCTGAGCTTGCCACTAGCCACCGAAATCTCGGGAATGTCTTTCATGTCTCCGCCCGGAGAACCAACAAACCGGCCCTTAATTTTCGGCGTGCCGGCGCCAGTCACTTCAAGCCACCAAACGCGGTGACGAGGCTCCTTGGGAACCTCAATGTTCCAGCGGCCGTTGAAGTCTTTGTCCCCGCCGAAGGCAGTAACCGTCAAGGAAAGAATTAGTAAAAAGTAGAGTCGCATCATGTTTGCAGTTGCATATATAATAATAGACCTCAAAGGCGAATTAGTCATGAATACATTGTTGATGAGGCGGGCACGACTTGCCGCCGCTCAAGTCGCAGCTGTTTCCGATGGGCTCGATCCATCGTCCACCGCCATTTCTGATCTTCGTTTGTGGCGGCTCCGCGAGCCTGCATCAAGACGGGTCTATTCTGTTGTCCGCATCCGCACAAAAGGCGGCACGGTCGGATTCGGCGAATCTGGGCACGTACCCAGTGAAGAAATTGTCCGTGGCACGCAGATCATTCAAGGCAAGGCAGCAACGTCATACGAAGTGCTGGATCGACAGTTGACTGTAACGCCGAATCTGCAACCGGCAATCAACATGGCCCTGCTCGACATAGTAGGCAAGTTAGCCAAAGCGCCCCTCTGCCAGGTTTTGGGAGGCCCGACGCGCCACAAGGCTCGCGTGATGACCACTCTTGAAGGCGCAACCGACGCCGAACTCGTCGCCTCGTTGCGTCGTAACGCTGAGGCCGGCTACCGCGCCTTTATCGTCCCGCTTCCGGCTGCGCAGTGGCGGAACAACGGAAGACAATTCGCCAAAGCTGTAATGGACCGGCTGGACACGCTTCGCTCCGCTGGCGGGGACAACGCTGATTTTGTGCTCGACGCAGCAGGTCGCCTAACCGCAGGCGACGCCGGGGTGATAGCCGCCGCTGTGGAGCATTCTCACTTGCTCTGGTTCGACGAACCAACCCCGGAATGGAATCGCAAAGTAGCCTCGAGAGCCAGCCAGGAAACGGTGACGCCGATTGGCTTTGGACGCACTACCCGCGCCGGTGATTTTCAAGAGTTGCTGCGCGAGCAGGCCATCGACATTCTGCGCCCGAGCGTTCATCAACATGGTATTTCTAAATTGCGCCGCTTGGCCGCAGTTGCCGAACCCTACTACACAGCCATCGCGCCTTTCCACGAAGGCGGCCCTATCGCCACAGTGGCGGCCCTACATATGGCGGCATCCGTACCCAATTTCTTTATCCAACAAATTCCCGCGGCGACCAACGAAAAAGACAAGGCCATGCGCGAACACATTTTGAGACGCCCGGAAGTGACGCTGAAAGACGGCTTTACTTCCCTGCCCTCTGGCCCGGGTTTAGGAATTCAAGTAGACGAAGACGCGCTACCGCGTTATGAGGAGAGACCCGCATGAACATGGATCGACGAAGTTTCCTCAGCGCCTGTGGATGTGCTCCCATGGCTATGCAAACCGCCATGGATCCAGGACTGTTCAATAGCGTCGGGACGAAGGTTCGCGTAACCCGCATGAAAGTTTTCGGCGTGTCGCTGACTCCCGATTCCGACCGGCCTTATGTGTTCGTCAAGATCGAAACCAATCAAGGAGTAGTCGGTTGGGGCGAGGCAACTCTGGAAGGCAAGGCCGCCGCAGTCATGGCTTGCGTTGAGGATTTCAAGGAACACATAATCGGCGCGGATCCGATGATGGTGGAACATTTGTGGCAATCGATGTACGTCCATTCGTTCTACCGTGCAGGGCCAGTGATCGGTTCGGCTATCTCCGGCATCGATCAAGCTCTATGGGATATTCGAGGCAAACTCATGGGCATGCCCGTGTACAAACTGCTTGGCGGAGCCTACGATACCCGAGGCGTTCGAGGCTACTACCACATGCGCGGCACAACGCTTGCGCAGTTGCGGGAACAGAGGGAAATAGCACGGCAAGAAGGCATCACCTGTTTCAAGGGCGGCATTCCCGGATACTATGAGTGGATCGACACGTCAGCCAAAATTCGAGGCGCAGTGAAAGCAATGGAGCTACTACGCGAAGGATTGGGACCAGACATCGACATCGGCGTTGACTTCCACGCCAAGACATCGCCCAGCGTCGCGGCCGTGTTGGTGAAGGAAGTAGAGCCGTTGAATTTGTTGTTTGTTGAAGAGCCATGCCCGCCAGAAAACGTAAAAGCGATGGCCAGGATTTCAGCCCGCAGCACAACACCGATTGCCACTGGAGAAAGGTTGATTGCATCGTACGGATGCCGCGAACTGATTGAGAGTGGCGTGGTAGACATCTTGCAGCCAGACATCAATCATACGGGTGGAATTACGGCCCTATGGAAGATCGGAGCGATGGCCGATTTCGCCGGCATTTCCATGGCTCCCCACGCCTGCGAAGGGCCCATCGGCGGACTTGCCACGATCCATGTTGACGCCGCAACTCCTAATTTTCTTGTCCAGGAAATCTGCAGCGGCGTGAAGCCGGAGATGAAAGAAAAGGTCTGGGAAGAATGGTTGGGATTCCCCGCCATGCGCATGGTGCAAGGCCGCTTCCCGTTGCCGGAAAAACCCGGCCTAGGGTTTGAGCTGAAAGAGGAATCGCTGAAAAAATATCCGTTCGCCGGCACCAAAGCAATGGCCCGCGTGTTTCACGAAGACGGATCGGTGGCGGAATGGTAGCTGTCCAACTCTGAAAGCAGAGCAAGCATGCGCGCCCCGGCTCCAGCGTCATTGCCAAATCGCAGCCGATTATAAAGACTAGTGGCTTCAAGTGCTTTCGGAGCAATTGTGTCGGGCAGTCTCGCTCCGAACTCAAGAGGCGTTTCGTCAGGACGCCGCGCAAAGGCGTGACGCGCCAGAATACCTTGCAGCCGAAGATACAAGACAGATGCATCATTCGCGGTAGCCTGGCCTTGCTTGATGCGCTTTGCTTGCAACCATTCGCCGACCTTGCTGCGCAGCAAGGCCATTAGCGCCAACATGAGAAGCATCGCAGCCAACGTCATGAGCATTGGCAGAGGCTTGCGCCAATTAACTTTAGCAGGGTCGGGCCAAGACCATTTTGGGAAGGTGACGGAGCGACCCGCCATTTCCAACCGCAACGCCAGATTGCTTTGACGATCACTATCGAAGTTCATGACCCAATCCTGCCAAAGCAATTCCGCCGCATCCATATAGTTGCCGGCCTTTTGCCAGAGCGCGTATTTAGTTCGCGGTGGCCCGTAGGGAGTTGGATCGTAGGTGACCCAGCCCTTTCCAACAATCCAAGCTTCCACCCAACTGTGGGCATCGGACGCGCGGACTTGATACCAGCCGGAAACGGGGTTCAGTTCCCCGCCCTGAAGGCCCGTGACAACGCGCGATGGGATACCCATCAAACGCAACATCACCGCCATGGAAGATGCGAAATATTCACAATGGCCCTTCTTCCTCTCGAAAAGAAAATAGGCTATGGGGTCGATTGCTTCTTCTTTTGGTAGCTCCAGCGTATAGGGGAATGAGGTCCGCAAATACTTCTCCAAAGCCTCGGCTTGCTTGCCGTCTGACTTGGCGGCAGCGACAATCTGACTGGCCAGAGGCAAGATGCGCCGGTCAACAGAGGGGAGTGCAAGATAGGTTGCACGCTCCGATTCGTCGAGTAGAGAGCCATCGCCTCCATCCGTCGATAGAAGAGTGTCCACTTCGTACCGTACGTGATCCCAGGATTGCGAAGGAAGCCGGAAATTATTCCCGTTTACGCGGTAAACGAAAGAAGCCGGAACTCTGAGAAACTCCGGCCAACCGGCAAGAAATAAAACGTCGGAAGAAACACCAGCCAACTGCACTTCGTAGTGAAACCGGCGGCCGAGATGTTCCGACTGACCTCCTAAACGCAGCAGACCATGATCCACCGTCAGAATATCCGCGCGGCGAGACCGGTTGAACCAACGGCGGCCATCGAATTCGCCCAACGCGGATCCGCGCCACTTCAACTGGGCTCCATCCAGTGGATTTCCGTCGGAAGGCGGATCGAGTTTCGCGTGGAAGATCAAGTTATGCTGCTGCTGAAGTTGGCCGATTGCGCCGAGCCGCACTTCGTTCGAAAATCCCGTGATGTGCAGCCCTTCCGGGATGAAGCGAGACATGGCGGCGCGCGCCGTCCGAGGCAGAATAAAGAAAATGAACAACGCGCAAAGGAAAATGGCGAGCGTGGCCATCGCGGTCTGCTTACCCAGATTTACGGCAAATCCGGGGGCCAGTTTTGGATGGTCCATTCGTTGCTTGATGACGGAGTGTTTGATTTCGGAACTAGCAAAAGTAGCCACCGAAAAGATGACGGAGAGACTTAGGAAAAATAGAAAACTGAGGTTCGCTGAAACCAGTGCGGCTGCGAGGATGGCCATGAAAGAAAGAATCTTGACAAAGTATAGGTCTCGTTCCGACTTGGCCGAAATAAAGCGCAGAGTTCCCAGCGAGAGGACTAAATGGATAGTGGCGAAAACAAAATCCCGGCTACCGTAGGCCAGATCGAACGGATAAATTCCGGCTAAGAGGATCGTGACTACGTCGACCAGCGCCGGCCGCACGTCTAAAGTGGCCCGACGCAGGGTGAGGACAAACCGGAGAATGATCCCTAGAATCGCAAGAACAAGAAAGGTGTCGGGAGCAATCGTGGAGAACGCAAGGGCGGCCACGCCGCTCGACCAGAGGCCCAAGAGGGAGAGTTCGTAAAACATGTCCAGCGCATTGTCCCGGAAACCTGCCACCTACTTCCCCCAGGCCGCAACGGCGGATTCCAGTTCCTTCAGCAGCATGCCAAGCGATGCATCCTCTAAGTTAGGGCCCTCCACTGTAACGAAATACGAGTCCTTGTGAAACGCCATTTGCCCTGCGGCACTGCTCCATTTCTGAGCCGCTTCAAAAGCAACGGCTTCGGCAGGGGCTTCGTAAACCGTCGCGGTGAACGTGTGACCGGCTCCGCGGTAGTTAGCGCGCCATGCGTTTTTGAAGGACAGTGCGCGCAAGAATTCCGGCGCGGCGGACATGGGCATTGCCGTCTCCTCATACACACTCAAGCCTTGCGCTAGATTCCGAGGAAACTTAAAAGGTGGCTTCTCCTTGGCGCAAGATAACGTAAGAAGTAAAACCATGATCAGCATATAAAAAGTTTTTTGCATCTTCACCGTACCCTTATGTTAAAACGGATTTAGTGCAACTGAAGATCTACCACGACGTACCTGAATCTGAATCAGCTTACAAAACATTCCAGAAAGAAAAAGTTCTTACCAGGTTACTAGCCATTGATGAGCAAGCTCGCACGAAGGGGCTAGCTTCGCTTGATGCCGCCAAAGAGCCGTTAATCGGTCTTGGTATGGAACAGGCTGCGGACGGGAGTGTCACCAAGAACAGCTATGGCCACTTTCATCTGAGTTGGTTGGCCCGGCAGAATCCCGAATGGCCGGCGAAGATTCAAGCGGAGATAACTCTCGTCCGGGAACGAATCCAAAAGACACACGGCGCGCCTCTAAAATTCTTGATCTGGGCCGGCATGGGCGGCTCGGCGGAAGATAAGACACTCTACGAAAAAGCCGGGCTGTTGAAGAAGGGTCCAAAACTGTACGTACTAGATTCTACCGATCCAGCCAAGCTCAAAAACATACTGGCGGAGATGACCGAGAAGAGTGGGCTCTCTTTAAAGGAAGTCCTAAAACGGACCTTGATCGTCGCACAGGCGCTCGGGATGACATCCTACGAGCCTGTTGTGAATCTGCAAATATTGACGGCTTTGTTCGAAAAACACAAGCTGGACGCCAAGTCCAATTTTCTTTACATGACACTGCCAGGTTCGATTCTGGATCAATTTGCCGGACCACGTGGTTATACACGCGTACCCCTGCAAATGGATGAAGGAAATTCCACTTCTGGCCGGCACTCCAGCCCGTTGACACGCGGCAGTCTCTACCCCTTGGCTTTGGCCAAAGCCGATTTGAAGGCTTGGATGGAAGGAACCTTTCTTAGCGGCGAGGATGTTGAAACTGCGTTCAGGCTTGCTTCCTTTCTTGATGTTCAAGGCAAGGCAGGACGAGACAAAGTGACGCTATTGCTGAGCAAACCAATCGCCGGAGCCGGAATCTGGACCAAGCAGAATTTTGAAGAGAGCCTGGGCAAGAGAGAAGATCTCGGCTTGAAAATGGTGATTGACGAAAAGCCCAAGGTCTCGAATTACCGATCGCCGAAGGATAAGTCGCAGGATCGAGTCATTTTGGCAGTGACGGTCAAGGGCTCAGCAGACGGCGTGGCGGAGAAGGCGGCGTTGTTACGGCGCTCAGGCTATCCGGTTGCCACCGTTACGCTCGACAAGAATGCAAACTTATCCGGCTATATGCAGTTCATGCATTACGTGGTGTTCGGCCTGGGCTACCTGCGACAGATGAATTTCATAACGCAGCCGAGCGTGGAGTTGTACAAAGCCATTACAAGCCGTATCCATGCCGATGAATCGCAGGCGGATTGGAAGACAATGCTGGCCAGCCCGAAGCAAATGAAATGGCGCGGCTGCGTGACGCTTTACTACGACAAAGCCATGGCATTAGAGGCAACTGGAAAAACGGCGCCCCAGGTTTACGCTTCCCTGCTCAAGTCGGCGATTCAGAAACACCGGATGCAATACGGCGAGCTTTCGTTCTTCGGCGACTCGCGATATTCGAAACAAGGGCAAGCTCTCCGAAAGGTTATGGACAAGGCCGGAGAAACAATCTTCCGCGGCAAACTGAAACAGCCCGTGGACGTCTACGAAGGACCGGCGATGAATCACTCTTTCCACGAAATGATCATCGGTCATGGCAAGTGCCTGTCCACTGTCTTGTTGTCTGAAAAGGCGGAAAAGCTAATAGGTGTGGATTACCCGGCCGATTATCATAGAGCCCAATTCCTGGCCACGCCAATGGCGTTGGCCGAGCGCGGGCGCGATGTGGTGGCAATCACGTTGAAGGATTTGGAACCCGCTTCACTCAATGCACTGACTGATTTCTTTGCCCAAGTAGTAGTGAGCCTGAAGGGATTCAACCCCCTGAAGTGCTACCATCAGTAGTTCCATACTATGGCCAAACTAAAACCGGTTCGCAATCAGCGGACCAAGGTAGAAAGTAAACCGTCTTTGGGCGCGGCCATTCCGTGTGCTTTCCTTGTTTTACTGGGCACTGGACTAATGGGATTGCTCTTTTACGCGATGTTGATGTCACACAAATGAACCCAAGAACAGACAAGCGGCGATGCGACGAAATGCGCCGCGTACAAATCACCAAAGACTATCTGCTGACGGCGGAAGGATCGGTGCTGATTGAGGTGGGCAACACACGAGTGTTGTGCGCCGCAACCTTGGAATCGACGGTCCCGTCCTTTCTGAAGGGCAGCGGCAAGGGCTGGGTGACGGCGGAATACGCAATGCTTCCGCGAGCCACTGCGACGCGCACGCAACGGGAAGCTATTAAAGGCAAGCAGTCAGGCCGGACGATGGAGATCCAACGGTTGATCGGTAGGTCGCTGCGGTCCGTGGTGGATCTCGTGGCACTGGGCGAGCGCAGCATCATCGTCGATTGTGACGTGCTACAGGCCGATGGTGGAACGCGCACGGCATCCATCACCGGAGCGTTTCTCGCGATGGCGATGACCATGGAGCGCATGGTGAATTTCGGTACGCTGAAGTCCATTCCCTTGACCGACTATGTGGCCGCAACCAGCGTGGGTATAGTAGGCGGAGCGCCGATGCTTGACCTCTGCTATGAGGAAGATTCGCGGGCTGACGTGGATATGAACGTGGTGCTGACCGGCGGCGGCAAGTTTGTTGAAGTGCAAGCCACGGCCGAACAACAAGCCTTCGACGACAAGGACATGGACGGCATGTTAGCGCTGGCGCGAGAAGGCATCAAAGCGTTAGTTGAAAAACAAAAGAGCTTCGTCAAGCTGCCGTGAAACTTTACTGCGCTACTACTAATTTGGGAAAGCTGCGGGAATTCCGCTTGATCGTCAATCATTTTGGCGGTGGACGCATTGAAGTCGAATCGCTTGACAACATCAAGCAGATTGAACCACCCGAAGAAACTGGGGCCACATTCGAAGAAAATGCGGCTTTGAAGGCAGTGTACTACTCACAATTTGCGCCGGGTCCACTGTTCGCCGATGATTCGGGATTAGCGGTGGACGCGCTTGACGGCGCACCTGGAATCTACTCGGCCCGCTTCGCCGGGGAACATGCCGGCGATGCGGCGAACAACCAACTCCTATTTGAAAAACTTAGGGGCGCGGAGAACCGAAAGGCGAGGTTCGTTTGCGCGATTTCGTTGGCTCAGGCAGGTTCAGTAACGGGCGTTTGGCGGGGCGAGGTCGAAGGACGCATCATCGACGATCTGCGCGGTTCTGAAGGTTTCGGGTATGACCCGCTGTTTTACTTTGAACCGTTTGGAGCAACTTTCGGGCAGGTAACAGCTGAGCGTAAATTGTTGGTGAGCCATCGCAGCAAGGCTTTGGAGTTGATGATTGCACAGTTATTAGCGCTGCAATGAAATCCGATTAAATGCCTAGTTCACGCTTGGCTTCGGCGAACTTCCTGGCGGCGAATTCTAAATCCTCAATGGAATGAGCGGCGGATACTTGGGTGCGGATGCGAGCCTTTCCTTGCGGCACTACAGGGTAGGAAAAACCGATTACGTAAACTCCCTTTTCCAGCATGCGATCCGCAAGACCGGCAGCCAGTGTAGCGTCGCCAATCATGATGGGAACGATGGGGTGCTCGCCAGGCAAAATCCTAAAGCCAACCTCCGTAATTCGCTTTCGGAAGAAGCTGGCATTGGATCGAAGCTTGTCTTGAAGCACTGTTGATTCGGACAAAAGGGACAACGCGGTAAGCGATGCGGCGGCAATGGCGGGCATCAAGGAATTGGAAAACAAATATGGCCGTGAACGTTGGCGCAACAACGCAATGATCTCACGCCTACCGCTCGAGTAACCGCCACTGGCGCCACCAAGCGCTTTTCCCAGCGTACCGGTGACGATATCCACCCGGCCCATCACGTCATTGTGTTCGTGCGAACCGCGCCCATTTCGGCCAATAAATCCGACGGCGTGAGAATCATCCACCATCACCAGGGCATTATGCTTTTCAGCAAGATCACAAATGCTTCTTAGATTCGCAATGAAGCCATCCATCGAAAAGACACCGTCGGTCGCAATCATTCGAAAACGGTCGCCGGCTGCTTCAATCAACTTAGCTTCAAGATCGGCCATATCGCTATTGGCATAACGTAGCCTCCGGCACTTTGAGAGGCGCACGCCGTCGATGATGCTGGCGTGATTTAGCTCGTCGGAAATAATGGCGTCTTCAGGGCCGAGCAAGGTTTCAAACAAGCCCGCGTTGGCATCGAAGCAGGACCCGTAGAGGATGGTGTCCTCGGTCCCGAGGAATTCGCTAATAGCCTTTTCCAGTTGTTTATGGATGCTCTGCGTTCCACAGATGAATCGAACCGAGGCCATGCCGTAACCCCATTGATCGAGCCCCTCGTGCGCTGAGGCAATCACCGCGGGATGATCCGCCAAGCCAAGATAATTATTGGCGCAAAGGTTGAGCACTTTCTGACCAGAGGCTGTTTCTATGTGCGCCTGCTGGGGCGTGCCGATGACGCGCTCGGGCTTGGTTAATCCTGCAGCTTGTATTTCCCCAAACGTCTTACGAACATGCTCTTGAAATTCACCGTACATTAGATGGTGCTCCAATCCAGAATTACTTTACCTGAAGATCCGGAGCGCATCGCATCGAAACCCTTCTCATATTCCGACCAATGAAAGCGGTGGGTGATGATTGGTTCCAAATCAAGGCCGCATTCCAGTAGCACGGACATCTTGTACCAGGTCTCATACATTTCACGGCCGTAGACGCCGCGAACAGTGAGCATGTTGAACACGACGGTGTGCCAGTTGATGGCCATTTCCCCAGGCGGGATGCCTAACATGGCGATGCGCCCTCCATGCGCCATATTGGCGATCATGCTTTGGAAAGCTGCGGCGTTACCCGACATTTCAAGGCCGACGTCGAAACCTTCGGACATGTTGAGATTCTTTTGAGCCTCGGCAAGCGTGCCTGTTTTGACGTTCAGCGCAAGGCTGACATTCAACTTTCGAGCAAGATCCAGGCGCTGTTCGTTGATATCGGTGATGACCACGTGCCGCGCCCCAGCGTGCTTGGCGACTGCTGCGGCCATCAGCCCGATTGGACCGGCCCCGGTTATCAGGACGTCTTCTCCAAGAACGGGGAACATGAGGGCAGTATGAACGGCGTTACCAAAGGGATCAAAGATAGCGGCGATATCCAGACTAATGTCTTCGTGATGCTTCCAGACGTTGGTCATGGGAAGGGCGATGTATTCAGCGAAAGCTCCGGCGCGATTCACCCCGACTCCTTGGGTGTGGGCGCATTGTTGGCGGCGGCCGGCCATGCAGTTACGACAACGTCCGCAGACCACATGCCCTTCGCCACTGACAATTTCGCCGGGATGAAAGTCGTTAACGTTCGAGCCGACTTCGACGATCTTTCCAACGAATTCGTGGCCGATGACAAGGGGCACGGGAATGGTGCGCTTGGACCAGTCGTCCCAAGTGTGAATGTGCAGGTCGGTACCGCAGATGCCAGTGCGGAGAACGCGGATGAGAACGTCGTTAATACCGATTTTGGGTTCGGGGACGTCCTCGACCCAAAGGCCGGGTTCGGCTTTGCTTTTGACGAGAGCTTTCATTTCTTTCAGTATGGCGGGAGAAGGGGCGGTTGGCAAAGTAGCGGATTGTGGCTACTGACGATAGGCTTCAGTTGCTTCACGCTACCCGACCCGGTGGCGACCCGACCCGGTGCGGCGTATCTGGATAAACAATGCAAGATGCCCAGGGCCGTGAGTTGGTCGGTGGATCGAAGGTCAGCTCTGGCTTCGTCAGTCCACGTGATGTTTTTCGACACCAGTTCCTGATAGACAAGGCGGCAATGGCGTCCTTCCCATCTGTTCCCACTCATTCACCGACACACCCAGTTCGGCAAGGACAACTTCATGCGGAATCGGATCATTGTGCTTGGACCATTCATCGGCTTGAGTAACCGCTTCCTGTTCCGCTGCGCTAGCTAATGCGTAGAAGCTTAAGCACGGGGAAGCAAATAACATGGTTCCACGCCATTGAACCCCCAAGACGCGCAACCACCCCCGTGGGCCGTGGGGAGAGACGCAACTGCAAGTCACGGCAGAGGTACAATCGTGACAGCCTCTACACGATTATGTCTTCCGCATTGGCCATTAATTACCACCGTTGCGTTGGAAAACCTTCGCCCTGCAAGGCCACTTGGGGCGATGTAATGGATGTGATAGTCAGACTCGTCGCTGCCCGGCGCCGGTTCCAACGGTCCACGGTGCGGCAGGCGCGAAAGCAATTTCCTACCAGAAATACATGAAATCGCACTCGCCGACTATGTGTCTGACAGAGGGATCCCGTGACCGCACTTTCAGCAGCTGATATCGCGAAATATCGCGAGGATGGGTTCCTAGTAATCGAGAACTTCGTTTCGAGCGCGGAGGTCGAGTTGCTCCGAGATCGCCTGGAGCGAGTAATCAATGGCGACTTCAATCGAATCTGCGAGCCAGACGACTATCACTGGAAGAAGGGCCGGGACGCCGACAATGTCACCCGCTTCATGGGACCCGTTTGGCGCTGCGACTCGGTGCTTGGCCGGTTCACCTTTACCAGCGACCATGCGCGGGTCGTGGCGGAACTTGAGGGCGAGCCGAGCATTCGGCTGTACAACGACTACGTCTGGTACAAGCCCGAAGGTGGAAAGCCGATCGAGATGCATCAGGACGCCGCGTACAACACGTGGGTCCAGCCTCCTCGCGTGGCCGCGTGTTGGATTGCGCTCGATGAAACCCACGCTGACGCAGGAACGCTCTTTTACGTCAAGGGCAGCCATCGCTGGGGAGCTCAGCCGCCCGAAGCCGAGTTGTTTCTCCCACCCTCCGCCGTCGGTTCTGACGACACGTCCTGGACCGCGTACATGCGGCAATTTGCTCCCAAAGGCACCGAGGTAGAAGTGGTTCCGCTCGAACTAAAGGCCGGAACGGCTGCATTCCATTCGGGCTGGACGTGGCACGGCAGCGGCCCCAATACGCGCTCAGGCACCGGCTGTTGGGCGCAGTGCTGGCGGTGCTGCTGATCGCTTGCGCGAACATCGCGAATCTGCTGCTGGCGCGGGCGGTGGCTCGGGATCGAGAGTTGGCGATGCGGGCGGCGCTGGGGGCGTCGAAGGGCCGGCTGGCGCGGCAGGCGGTGACGGAGAGCCTACTCCTGGGGGCGATTGGCGGTGGGGCGGGATGCGGATTGGCATACGCGCTGTTGCGGGCGTTCGTTGCTTTGTCGCCGGGCGGACTGCCTCGGCTTGAGGAAGCCGCATTGGCCGGGCGCGTTCTATTCTTCGCGGCGGGCGCGTCGGTGGTTTCAGGATTACTGTTCGGCGTGGCTCCGGCGTTGCGATCGGCGCGGGGCGTGGTGCTGGGAGGGTGGAGGTCCGGAGGGCCGGAGAGGGGCGGCGTGCGGTCGGCGTTGGTGGCGGTGCAGATTGCGATCTCGATTGTGCTGCTGACGGGCGCGGGGTTGTTGCTGCGGAGTTTGTGGAAGCTGGAGAGCGTTCCGTCGGGGATGCAACCGGAGCGGGTGTTGACGGCGCGGTTCGTGCTGGGGCAGCAGCGCTACAGCCGGAGCGTCGAGCAATTGGCGTTCTTCACGGAGTTGGAGCGCCGGCTGAATGCGCTACCGGGAGTGGAAGCGGCGGCGATCAGCGACTCGCTGCCGCCGTCGGGTGGGGCTCGGGGACGGTCGCTTGCATCGATTCGCAATTCAGGGACGGCCTCGGAGACCGGAGGGCACAGGCGGAATGGTCTTGTGGCGGTTCGTGACACCGGGATATTTTGCGGCGCTTGGAATCCCGATCGTGCGGGGCAGGCCATTCGCGGAAGAAGATCGGGGAGCGAATGCCTACGCGATTGTCGTGAGCGAATCGCTTGCGAAGAGGCTGTTTCCGGGCGAGGATGCGCTGGGCAAACAGATTCTCGAAGGTCCGAAAGGCGAGTGGTTCACGGTGGTCGGCATTGCGAGCGATGTGAAGAATGCGGGGCTGGTGAGAGGAGCCGATCCGGAGTATTACCTCGTGCGGAAGGCGTCGGCGGACGTAACGTTTCAGAATGCGGAGCCGCCGATGGGATGGCGGCAGTGCGCCGTAATCGTGAGGACGGCCCTTGATCCGAAGCTGATGGCGAATTCAGTACGGAGGATGATCGCGTCGATGGATTCGACGCTTCCGCTCGAGATGGAAACGATGGACCAGAAAATGGAGGGCATTGCGGCGCGTCCGCGTTTCAATGCGGCTCTACTGAGCGTGTTCGCGGCGACGGGCGTGTTGCTGGCGGCGACCGGATTGTATGGCGTGATGTCGTTCCTGGTGAGCCAGCGGACGAGGGAGATCGGGGTGCGGATGGCGCTGGGGGCGACTCCGGGGCAGATCATGAGGTTGACGCTGGGGCATGCGGCGCGATGGACGGCGACGGGTCTCGTGCTGGGCGTGGTGGGATCGGTGGTTGAGGCGCGGTTGCTGAGCTCGCTGTTGTTTCAGGTGACACCGGGCGATCCAGTTGCGATGGCGGGTTCGCTGGTGTTGCTGTCGGCGGTTGCGGTGCTGGCGGCGATGGCTCCGGCGCGGAGGGCGGCGCGGTTGGATCCGATGGAAGCGCTGCGGCAGGAGTAACTGGGCGTGCAAGACGAAACCATTTGCCGGTCTACTGTTTTACCGCGTGCAGGATGAAATCGCTGAGCAAACGATCGGTTTGCTGATGCATTCCGCGAGTGTTGTAGTTGGTGCTGGTGATGACCACCACCAAATCCAAGCTGGGAAAGACGGCGACCTTATTTCCACCGTTGCCGGTCATATAGAAGGCTGGAATCTTTTTTTCACCCGACGGAAAACTTTTCAACCACCAAAGGTAGCCGTATTCGGTTTGGTCATCGATGCGGGCGTGTGGCTGAACGCAGGCGTCGACCCAGCTTGCGGAAACTACGCGAATTCCATTCCATTCGCCTCGATTCGCGTACAGTTGCCCGATCTTTAAGAGATCGCGGCTGGTGAGCGTCAGCCCGCCGCCGGTCAGAGCCAAGCCCGTCGGCGAAAACCTCCAGTCAGATCCACGGAAGCCGAGCGGGGCGAACAGATTCTTATTCGCGAACTCAGGAATGGTGAGGTGAGTGGCCCGCTCCAACACGGCGCCGAGCGTCGTCACGCCGGCGGTGCAGTAGCTGAAACTGCGACCGTAGGGGCCGGGCTCGCGCTTCTTTACCGGAAGGTCCAACGTGAATTGCAGCCAATCCCGGGTTGGATACATCTTCTCTTCGTTTCCGGGCGAGTTGTCTTCGTTGTCGTTGCAATCGAGCGCCGAACTCATCGTGAGAAGGTCCTCCACAGTGATCTTGTCCTTGAGCGGATCGGGGTTCTTCATCGGCCTGTCGGGGAAGAACGACAAGATTGGCGCATCGACTCGCAACAGTCCTTTGTCGACAGCGATCCCGGCGAGGATCGCGGTTACCGATTTGGTTGCCGAGCGCGTATTGCGGAGCGTGGCCGCGTCGCCGTCGAAATAAGCTTCGTAAGCCAGCTTTCCGCGGCGGGCGATCAAGACGCTTGTGATCTTCTTGAATTCGCCCCCCTGAATGGAGCGTTCCATTGCCGCCAGGGAAACGGCGGAGACGCCCTCCGTTCCGATATTGGAAACGGTCCATCCATCATTGGCCGGCTTGGGAACAGAACTCTTCAGATGGCCGGCGTCACAGGCGAGTGACAAGAACATGGAGCACAGGCAAGGAAGCGATCTACGCATTACGGTGGGACTACGGCGACTCGAAACGGTTTGTATGGTAGTGTTGCAAATTTGATGGGTCAACAGGAATTGGGGCCCAGACAGAATCGGTAGGGCCATTTCAGACGGCCAGTTCGAAGAGCTTGTTGATGAACTGAATCTGCTGGCGAACATCGGAGCCGTTCACCCACCGCGCCTGCCCCTTCCGGATCATGTGCATCGCCTCGTATCCTTGAATCGTGCGGCGCGCCGCGTGGAATTCGCGAAAGCCCTGCTTGGCTTTTACCCGTCGTTTGATGGCACGATGGTCTTGTTCCAGGATGTTGTTCAGGTACTGCACGGGTCGGTGTCGACAACGGCGGCGAAGGGTTCCTTCCTTCTTTATGTCCGGGATGGCGGAGCCGTAAATCGGCGCCTGATCGGTGTTGATGACGCGCGGCTGAGGATGCGATGGATCAGCCAGAGCTTTGCGAAAGAGCCGTTTGGCCGCATCCGCATCGCGTAACGCCGAAAGCACAAAATCGATCGTGGCTCCAGTAGAGTCGATGGCACGATAAAGGTAACACCAACGGCCTTGCACTGCCACGTACGTCTCATCCACCCGCCAGGATTTGTTGGTCGGCTTGAGATGACGGCGCAAGCGCTGTTCCAGTTCCGGACCGTAGCGCTGAACCCAGCGCCAGATCGTCGTGTGGTCCGCCTCCAAGCCGCGCTCCACCAGCAGTTCCTCAACATCGCGGAACGAAAGTGAATATCGAAGGTACCAGCGGACAGCACAAAGAATGAACAGCGGCTCGGTCTGCCGCCCCTTGAACATCGCCGGTCCAGGTGTCTTCTTCACGTTCTCTCCAGTCTACCAATACGCTCTACCAGACTTTGCAACACATCCCTTTCTCGCATTGACCTTCACGAGGATAAACGTCAAATCGTCATACTGCGGCGCATTACCGATCCAAAGCGTCAGCTCAC
>JANXXI010000060.1 GCA_025350695.1 Acidobacteriota bacterium | reverse complement strand
TTTAAATTGCTATACCAGTCGTGATTTCCGCCGTGCCTGACGAATTTGCATCCCGCCTCTTCAAGTTTTCGGATTAGGTCGGTTCGCTTCATCCAACCGTCAGTTCAGCCACTCGACGGATTCCTTGAATCTCGCCGCTCGTTAGGTCCTTGTAAAGATCACGAAGATTATCTGCAAGGTCTTGGGCCGATTTTCCCTGAGTTAAGTAATCTGGGAAATCAACGAAATAGCCGAGCCATATCTCCCCATCTCGCCAATGGACGTACCGGGCACTATTCATGACATTATCTTACATGAAAAAGGGAGGGTTTAAGTTTGGCAGGTGGTAAAGGTGACCAAAAGTAGATTTTTGGTTGCGGGGGTAGGATTTGAACCTACGACCTTTGGCTTATGAGTTCAACACGTGGTCTTGGATGGACATCTTTGCTCCGAATGGTCAACAACTTACATCCACTATGTACTGGCTAATTCTGACTGTTTCTGGCTCGCGCGTTAGCAATTTGTTAGCACTTTTGGCCGCGCGCACGACCGAATGGCTCAGCCGGTTCGGCCGGCGATATCGCGAGAATCGCGGAACTCAGCGTTGACAAGGTCACGCGACATTGCATTGACGGGCAAAGACTGACATCGGAATGCTGCAGCCTCAGCACCGACTGAAGGACTTCACGCGCTGTCACCCATTCTGCCTCCAGCAAGGCGATGGACCTCCATGCGAACCGCCTTCAAGCTGCATCGCGGACATTCACATCGACCCGCTTGCCAAGCGCGTTGAAGGCGGACTCAATTTGGTCCAATCTCGTCCGGTTACTGAGGTTGAACAGGCGGTCGATGACTGTCTTGGGAATGGCGAGGTGTCGCGACAATTCCGCCTTGCGCATTCCGGATGCCCTGAAGGCCTGGTATAGCTCAACTTTGACGCTGTGGAGTGCCGACAATCGGATCATCCGGAGATTCTTACCGCGCAACTTACCGGGCCGAGGCAGTTCCTCGCCGCACTTGATGTGGTCCTGAATCAAGGTGACGAGCAGATCGTGCGCCATTCGGCGCGCATCTTCCTCGCTGTCACCTTGTGAGACGCCCCAACTGAAATCGGGGAATTCGATTACGAAACCGCCTTCTGCAGCCGGCGTGAACTTGGCTGGATATTCCATTACGTCCTCACTTCCGCTTCAAGCCGAGCTGGCGAAGTATCCCGTGATACGTGCCGCTCTTGATTTCCTGCGAAGGGTGGCGCGGTATCGTCGTCCGCTTACTCCCCAGGCGAACGATCCAGTGATTGGCACCCTGTTCGAAAGTGCAGCCCTGCTGCTCCAGCCACCGTTTCAACTCGCTCGCCTCCACTTCCTCATGGTAAGCAATTGTGCTTACCATTGCAAGGGTGTTATTGGCCGCAGCCGTTTGCACCTGAGCACGCCAATCGGTCGCCGCAGGGCAAGGACTTCGAAGGCAATGTCGCAGCGACTGCGAAAGTGGACACGGACCGCGGCGAGGAGTGAAAGGACAAATTGGAACACGAACCCAGCGTTGCAGCATGCTGTAACCGCGCACTGGGATGACGGCTCATCCTGACCGCGAGATGCTGATTTCACGGCTTCACGTGGTTGTGGTTGCCCAGTACGGTGAAGCGAACCCTTGAGGTTTTGTCCTGACTCAGGCGTAGTCCATGCGCCGGAGCACAGGCGTGAGCCGCGTCTAGCCGATGACTTGTTAGCACAAACTCGCCTGAGCCACATGCAAGTGGCTGCAACTTATTGATTCGGTTGGCCGCGGTGATAGGACTCCAACCTGGACTGTTAGCACTTTCGGCTCAACCCCGAAATACTGATCACAACTTGTTGATTTTAGTGGTTGCGGGGGACTGCAACGCTCCGAATGTTTTCAGGTTGAGATTTCGATTTAACCTGACCTAGAGTCGGGTACCATGAGGGATCAAGGATCAAAGGACCATGCAAAGAAAGCTAACCAAGCTGCTCGTTGTGGTATCGGTCATATCGGTTGCCATGTATGCTGCCGATAGCGAAGTTGAAATCTGGAAGTTCAATCCCGCAAAATCCTCGCCTAGCAACCTGAAGAGCAGGACCGAAGTAATCGAAGATATCTCCGATGGTCGCATGAAGGTTACAAGAACGGAACTACGGGAAGACGGGATCAATCGCACTTTCAGCTTCACATTCAAATACGATGGCAAGGAATACCCCGTAACGGGAGGAACTTTCGGCACCATCGCCCAGAAACGACTTGATGCGAATACAACGACCTTTGAAGTGAAGATGACAGGGACGGGGTATCACGCCTCAGGCACCTTCACCATTTCCAAGGACGGGAAGACCAGGACCCAGGTCGACAAAGGAATCGGGCAGAATGGCAAGCCTTTTGAGTTGATACGGATTTACGACAAGCAGTAGCGCACAGGCGGAGCATTCTTCACGCCAATAGGTGTTGGAAAGCTCCGGCAGGATGTAGATGTATCTATTGGTTGCCGGGGACTGCAACGCTCCGAACGTACTCAGCCTCCCGTTTCGACTGAAATTAAAGCCAAATGCTTGAAAATAAGGCGGTTCCACTCAAACGCATAATTGGTACCCTCAGCAGAACAAGCCGCCATTCACCCTGATTTTGTCCAATCGGAGTACCGGAAACTGTTACGAAAGCTCACGACCGAAGTAGATATAGCCGACCGCACAGGAACACTATCGGCATTGAAGAAGTTGGGTTTCCTGTCCATTCAATTTGAAGGTATTGCGTCCGAATGGGGCGACTCCGATGTGTCATCGGCAAAGGTTTTCAGGGAGTTGACCGCAGAACGAGGCAAACTCGAAGAGTCCTTAAAGCCGCAAAAGAGCTGAGAGTCGCTCTGGAGGTGCTGCAGGGTGACCTCAATCTTCGTCTGTGTTGGCTAATGTTCGCCTCCTATGTCTAACTTTAGTGAAAAGCAACGCCTACCCGAAAAGTGTTATCATGAGTGTGCCCCGATTAGAAGGGGACTATTTAGTTTCAGATCCAGGATCAAATCAGACCGACATGGCGAAGGGGCTTCCTTATTGGATGCCCCTTTTCCTTTGCGCGAAACAACCCCGCAGGGCGTGGACATCGAAAAAAGGATCGCCTTCAGAGATTGAGCGGTACGTAACGGAATCGCTTACTGTAGAGATCACAAGAGTTACTTTTGTAGAACTAGAAATGGTGACGACAGCTTTCCTACATGCTCGGTCGCAAGGTTACGGGTATTATGGCCCGGGCAACCGCTACGTGTCGACGAACAGCAACTTGCCATCGCTCAGTCTGGAAACACCGAGTGCGGCCAGTTGGTATTCCACTGCCGCAGTTCCCAACCAGATCGCGGGCTGGACCTACGATGCCTCGGGCAACGTGACGGCGGTTGGCAGCATGTCGCGAACCTTCACCTATGACGCCGAGAACCGGCAAGTAACGGCAACGATCGGCAGCACGACCTACAACTATGCTTACGACGGCGAAGGCTCCCGCGTGAGCGTCACGGAGAATGGGCAAACGACGGTGTTGGCGTATGATGCCTTCGGCAATTTGGCGACGGAATATGGGCAGAGCGGATTGGCCATGTGCGGCACGGCGACCTGCTATTTGACTGTGGATCATCTAGGATCGACGAGGATGTTGACCGATAGTGCGGGAGTGGTGCAGCGGCGGTTTGATTATCTGCCGTTTGGCGAGTTGATTCCATCGGGGACCAATGGACGGGCTCCAGGGATGGGGTATCTCGCGACGGCGGATCAGATTCGGCTGAAGTTTACGGGGCAGCAGAAGGATGGTTCGACGACGGGGTTGGATTTCTTTAATGCGCGGTATTTGAGTGGGGCGCAGGGACGCTTTACGAGTGCGGATCCCGGGAATGCCCATTTAGAGGACCCACAAACGTGGAACGGATATGCATATGTGAACAACAATCCGCTAAATTTTACCGATCCTAGTGGGACGGATGGAGGAGGAGGCTCTTCGTTATGTGCAGCAGGACCTGTTCTTTGCGGAATCGGTATAGGAATTGATGTTGGACTTGCGTTTTGGAAGATCTTTGGAGGTGGGGAGCACTCAACTCAGGTAACAATCCCAAAGAATGGGCCGGAATTGTGGAACGAGCAATTGCCTGTTGGACTCAATACGGGTACTGTGTTGGGTGGTTGTGGAGTGAACGGAATCACACTTGTCCAAATTAGGAATTCCGAAAGCAGGGAATGGGCATGGCAAAATAGAGGCGAATGAATCGGGAACAAGTGGAATCGACGACAATGCGGTCTGTAGGCTACGACGGCAGGAGTAAAATTCTGGAGATCGAGTT
>JANXXI010000020.1 GCA_025350695.1 Acidobacteriota bacterium | reverse complement strand
GCTGATGCCCGGGCTCCGTTTCAAGTTTTGGATTGTCTACGCGGTGGAAAAGCATCCTTGGGTGCAGATCCCTGCTGGTCAAATTGGCGTAGTCATTGCGCAAGTTGGCCAACCCTTACCGACGGGTGCGAAGTCGGGTTTATTCAAGCCGGAATTCGGACAATTCACGGATCTTCAGACATTCATCAAGCACGGCGGGCAGAAGGGTGTCCAGCGGCCTGTCCTTGGTCCCGGCACAACCTTACCCTTGCATCCGGTGGCGTTTCTGGTGATCTCACGTGACCGCGTTTTCGGTGTGCCCATCATGCCCGAACTGGCGGGCGCGAAAGCTACGTTGACGGCCCATTCGTTCAACTTAACGCCAAATGATTTAGAAGTGGTGCGTATCCAACGTGCGCCTGAGGATCGGACCGATGTGATCGGTATCGTAACCACTCTTGAAGGCAATCCGCTCGAATCGGGTGACATTGCCAGCCGACTGGGCCAGTATGTGGACGTGGCGGAAATGGAGAAGAAAGAAGCTACCGATGCGGAGTTGATTGACAAGATTCTGGGCAACAAGAATGAGGTGCATAACAACTACCAAAACTTCCAAGCATTCCTTGACGCCGGCGGCCGCATTGGTCTGCAGCACGACCCGCTGCTCTATGGCGCCTATACCGTGAATCCGTTCCTGGTGCGGATTGAACGCGTGCCGATGTTGGTTGTTGAGCAAGGGCAAGTGGCCGTGATCAAGGCTTATGTTGGATTGACGCCCTCCGATACATCGGGCGCCGCGTTCAAGTTCGGCAGCTTGGTCCGGCCCGGACATCGCGGCATTTGGCAAGAGCCGTTACGCACCGGCAAGTATGCGCTCAACACTTACTGTTACAAAGCGGAATTGGTGCCTACCGCCATTTTGACACTGAACTGGGCGGACCGCGTATCCACGGCTCATAACCTGGATGCGAAGCTGGAGCAGATCGTGGCAAAGAGTACCGAGGGCTTTGTGTTCCGTTTGGATCTACAGGTGCAAATCCATGTGCCCGATACGCGCGCCCCGCGTGTGATTTCGACGGTCGGCACGATGAGTAACCTTGTAAATGAAGTGCTGCAGGCGGCGGTAGGCAATCATTTCCGCGATACGCTGCAGAGCATGCCGGCCGTGAGGTTCATCGAGACGCGGCAAGACGTGCAGCGTCAGGCGTTTGAGAACATTCGCAGGCAATTGGAGACTTACAACGTGGAAACGTTGGGCGTCTATGTGCAGGATGTGATCCTGCCGGTCGACTTAGTAAAGGTGCTGACGGAACGCGAAATCGCGAAGCAGGAGATAGCGACCTTCGAGCAACAGAAGCAGGCGCAGATGCAGCGCATAGAGACTGAGCAGGCTCGGGGTACGGCGGATATGCAGGCGGAGCTAGCGAAGTCGAAGGTGGGCGTAAGCATTAAAGGGAACAACTCCGCAGCCCGTAAGGCGGAGGCTGATGGTGAATCCTACTACATCAGCGAGACCGGCCAGGCAAAAGGCGCTGAGGTTAAGGCGATTGGTTTGGCGAAGGCTGAAGCGTATGACGCGCAGGTGAAAGCATTCGGAGCAAATGCGACGGCGTTCGTGAATGTGGTGGATGCGTTGGCCAAGAGCGGCGTGCCGATTGTACCGGAGATTTTGGTGACCGGAAGCGGCGGTGGCGGAATCGATGGAGTGGCGGCGACGTTGATGCGGTACTTAGGTGAGCGCAGCGGTAAGGCCGCCGCGTGATGAATGAGGGGCGGGCTTCGGCTCGCCCTTTAAAAGAGTACTGGAGCCACCTTGCTAGAACCCGCAATCGCAACGGCCTACGAGCAACTTCCAATAATCAGCCCAGGGCCTAAGGTAAATGCCAACGACGGCGGGAAATAGAAACTGAGAGTGGTTGCGTCTGAAAAAGAATGCACTATGATTAGACATGCCTTTTCGCCAAACAGCCGCCTTTCTAGCACTTCTATCTCTACCTTACATTTCCTCAGCCCAAGACAAAGACCTCGATAACACAATCGACAATTTTAAGGGTATGTCTGGGCAATTGAAAGATCAGATCCCCGGAGCGAACGAATCTGGTGTACTTGGCAGCATGCTGCGAGGCAAACAAAAAATTGATGGCGCGGGCCAAACTCAAATTAAATTGTCACAAGAACAGCAAGACTATCTCGACCGCCAACAGATGTCGAAGGACAAGGCGGCGGCAGCAGCCAAGGCTGCGCCCGGAAAATCGAAGCAGGTCGCAAAGCGGGCTCCGGCGAGAGTGGTGGAGATAACCCCGCCAGTGCCTGCCGTGGCCTCAGTCGTTCCTGCGGCGCCTGTGATTGAATACTTGAATCCGGAAAGTCTATCCAAAGTTGCGCCTGGAGTTAATCGCGAAGTCGTGTTAGCCAGCCTTGGCAAACCTCGTCACCTGACAAGGATTTCCGGGCTTGACGATGGCGTTCATGAAACGATGGTCTACTTCCTGGACCTCCGCCACAAGGCTTCAATTCGGCTAGTCGACGGCAAAGTCCAAAGCATTATTCGCTGATCTCTTGCAATGCACCGGCGCGGCTACGCAATAATATCTTTCACCACATTGCCCGCCACATCCGTCAATCGAAAATTCCGACCGCTATAAAGGTAAGTGAGCTTAGTATGCTCCAACCCCATCAAGTGCAAAACCGTAGCATGCAGATCGTTCACATGCACCTTGTTCTCGACCGCCTGATACCCGAAGTCGTCCGTCCCCCCATGCACATGGCCGCCCTTCACACCACCGCCGGCTAGCAAATACGTAAAGCCCTCGTTGTTATGATTGCGCCCATTCTGCACGTTGATTCGCCCAGCCACCTCGGTCCAAGGCCTGCGCCCAAACTCGCCGCCGATGATCACCAGCGTATCTTTCAGCAGCCCAGACGCCTTCAAATCACTCAACAATGCGGCAATTGGTTGATCGGCCTGTTGCGCCAAACGGCGGTGCACCATAATATCGTGATGGCTGTCCCACGGCTTATCGTTGCCAAAATAAACTTCCACCATCCGCACGCCACGCTCCACCAAACGCCTTGCCACCAGGCATCCGCGAGCAAAATCACCATCGCGCGTCGCCGATTTGATCTTCATTTCAGAAGTGTCTTGCGAGGCCGTCACGCCATACCGTTCCCGAACCGCTTCAGGCTCTTTCATCACGTCGAAGGCGTCCATCGCTTCCACTTGCATGCGATAGGCGACTTCCATCGATTGAATCCGGCCTTCCAACTGCGCGTCCTGGCCACGCCGCTCCAGATCCATGCGATTCAACTTGCTCCACAAATCCAGACGCTGTTTCTGTTCGGTCCCGCCGCCGGTGGAATGATTGCGCAGATGTTGAATCATCTTTTCCGGATCCGTCTCGTCACACGGAACGTAGGTGCCTTGGTACACGGCCGGCAAAAATGCGGAACTCCATAATTGCGCGCCTACGTCCGGTACACCAGCGCATAACGAGATGAAGCCCGGCAGATTCTTGTTCTCCGTGCCCAACCCATACGTCAACCAGGAACCCATCGAAGGGAACCCCGGAATAATGCGGCCCACGTTCATTTGCAAAATCGCCTGAGCGTGGGCAGGCAAGTCGGTATGCATCGAACGGACCACGCAGATATCGTCAATACACTGCGCCGTCTTCTGAAACAAGTCACTAACTTCGATCCCACTCTTGCCGTAGCGCTTGAAGGCAAACGGAGACTGCATAATCTTGCCCCGCTCCTGCTTCGCCTTAGGCAAATTGCCGGGCATCTCGCCGCCATTGTATTTGGTCAGCATCGGCTTGGGATCGAATGTATCTACTTGAGACGGCCCACCGTTCAAGAACAGGAAGATTACCTGCTTCGCTTTTGGAGTAAAGTGGGGCGGCTTGGGGGCAAGCGACCCCACCTCAGCCCGAGCCTCATTGCCCAGCAGGCTCGCAAGCCCCACTGCGCCAAATCCGTTTCCCGCTTTCCGTAATGCTTCCCGCCTGGTCATCTCAACCTCACTAATTTACAAACACCAACTCATTCGAGCTAAGCAACACCTGGGCGTAACTCAACCACGCGCTCCCACCACCAGCCGTATACTCGCGCCCCAGCCGAAGTTCGTCCGCTGTTGCATCGCGGCCGAACACAATACGATAGGCTTGCTTGATGCGCTCCTCAGACGGCTGGGCAGTCCTCAGACGCAATTCAAGCGCCTTAGCCCGCGCGGTCAGAAATTCGCTATTCAGGAAGAATAGCTGTTGCAGCGGCGTGGCCGTGGTCGTCCTCTTCTCAGCACTCAAATTCGGATTCGGAAAATCGAAAAGAGCCAGCGTGCCGTCCAACTTGCGCCGGCTCACGAACCCATAAACGGAGCGGCGCCTGTTCTGAATATCCTCAAGCGGCGTGGGCTTGCCGGCCGCCGTGTGATCCAGTTCCCCCGCAACACTCAACAACGTATCACGCATCGATTCGGCATCCAGCCGTTGACGGTTGGCCCGCCACAGCAACCGGTTATCGCCATCGAGAGCCAGGTTCGTGGCATTTCCATCGGAACTCAACTGATACGTTGCCGACAGCATAATTTCGCGATGCAGCTTCTTCATGCTCCATCCGTTTTCAAGAAAGCGGCTTGCCAGATAGTCCAGCAGTTCGGGATGACTCGGCTTCTCGCCCATCCGTCCAAAGTTGCTTACCGTGCGCACTAGTCCTTCGCCGAAATGATGCTGCCAAACGCGGTTTACCATCACCCGCGCCGTCAACGGATTCTTCGGATCGGCAATAGCTTCGGCCAATTCCAATCGGCCACTGCCTTTAGTAAATGGCTTCGGATCGCCGTCGGACAAAATCGAAAGAAAAGCCCGCGGCGCCGTTTCACCTTGATTTTCTTCAGACCCGCCGACACGAATCTTCTCGTCAATCGGCGTCGGATTATCCTTTATGGCGTGAGCGTATTCATACTGCGGAGCTAGCTTGGCCTGCAACTCCTTCAACTCCGCGCGCATGTTGCCCAAATAGGATTTCCATTGGCCTTCAAGGAAGCGCTCCACCGTGCCGTCGCTGGTCAGATAGCCCCGATTGGGCCCATAGTAAAGGATGCCGTCCTCTTCCTGCTTAAACTCACGGCCATAGAAGTCGCTAAAAAACAGGTCCCGCCAAAGATAGAAACGATCAGGCGGCAAGGCGAAAGTCTCGCCCTTTGTATTGGCATCGTTCGTCACGCGCGAAAGCAGGTTCTTTTCGTCCACCTGCTTGCGCTCCTGAAGCACGGCCAGCGCCTCTTGCTTGAACTTCACCAGATCAAACGACTCATCCCGCCAACCTTTTAGGTACTTGTTATCCACCGGGCCAGTCTTCAGATAGGTAACCCAATGTTCCAGCGTGATGCGATCCAATTGATCGGCGGAAGCAACTTCCGCGACCGTCTGCACCGGCGCGCGCATCACTTTGCGGGCCGCGCGGATGTAGCGAGGTGAATCAGCAGCCAGTGCTTCGGCCAGTTGCGTTGCTTGATTGTGCAGGAAGCTTTCAATGCGCTTCTTCAACTCATCGATCTTCTTCGCCTGCGCCTTGTACGCCTTCACTTGGTCAGCCGGCGCAAGCTCGAATTCCGCGCGCTTAGTGCTGCTGAACACCCCCTGCAGCGCGTAATAGTCTTTGGTGGGAATCGGATCGAATTTGTGATCGTGGCATTGCGCACATGCGCCAGTCAGCGCCAAAAACCCGCGCGTGGTCACATCTACTCGATCATCCGTCAACTCCGGACTCAAGCCGTAAAAGCCCAGGCCCGGCGCAAAGCGTTTCGGATCCTCCAACTGATCGCCCGCTATTTGCGCCTTCACGAAAAGATCGTAAGGCATATCGTCGTTGAACGCCTGGATCACCCAATCACGAAAACGAAACGAGTTTGGATAAGGTAGCATCACGTCGCTATCCATGCGATCGTCGGCATAGCGCGCCACGTCCAACCAATAGCGTCCCCATCGCTCGCCATATTCCTTGGAGTTCAGCAAGCGATCCACAACCCCGGCAAACGCATCGGGATTGGGATCGGACACAAAGCGACGCGTCTCTTCGTAAGTTGGCGGTAGGCCAGTAAGATCGATGTAGGCGCGGCGAATCAAATCGGCTCGCGTCGCCGCGCTGTTCGGTTTCAATTGATTTTGTTCAAGCTTCGCCAACACAAACCGATCCACTGCCGACGCCACCCATTTAGCGTTCTTCACCGCCGGCAGGTTCGGCTTACTGATCGGTTGAAAGGCCCAGAACTTGCGCTGTTCCGCCGTAATCACATACTTGCTCTTTAGCGAGTTTGAAGCAACAGGAGCCTCGGGCCAAAATGCTCCGTCCTTAATCCAAGCCGAAAGCGTCGAGATTTCCAAATCGGGCATCTTCGATTGCCCCATGGGCATTTTCATTTTGTCGTTAAGGTGTTCAATAGCTTGAATCAGCAGGCTCTCTTCGGGCTTGCCCGGCACCACCGCCGGACCAGTCTTGCCTCCCTTCAATAAACCATTGCGCGAGTTCACCGCCAAGCCGCCCAGTGGGGCCGAGGAATGACATCCATAACAGCGGTTGGCCAGAATGGGCCGAATCTTCATCTCGAAGTGCTCAGCACGCTCAGCCGTTGTGGCGGCGAACATCCCACCGGATAGCGAAAATAGGCAGAATAAGAGTTTAGGTGAACACATAACAGACCTGGAAATGAATCCACTCTGATCCTATCACGGCCACTACTTCTTTAGGATGGCATCGATGGCTGCTTGCCCAATAGCTTCGTCCACTTCAGAGGCCGCGCCACTAACACCGATAGCTCCGATAGTTTGGCCATCCAGCTTGATCTCCGCTCTGGTTTGGACATGAGTTCAGCGATATCAATACGAAGTTGTTGCCGCCTTTCAACTGGTCCGCGGCATTCTTTGATGGGCTGCGATAGTAGGCCGCATGGCGAGCCTTCTTCTGGGCGTAGTCTATGGTGTTCAGCCCCGACCCATCCGCTTTTTGCGGAAACAACAAATTGCCGCCTCATCGACGACGCAGATCGTCACTTGAACATTCCGTTTGGCCGCTTCCGCTTCGGCCGTGGCAACCATGGTCTTGATGGTTGATAGATTCAAGGCATTCTTCGTTGCAAGCTCAGCGGAGCCGACAGAAAACGATAACAAAGCAAGCAGCAATAGTTTACGCCTTGCGATACGGTAGCAACAAAATCGGCGAGAAACTCGCCGTTAGCTTATGCCTTCAACAGCAGTGCTTGCAGTTCATCCAACAACGCGCGATTCGCTTCATGAGCCGCCTGCACATTCCTCTGCTCCAACTGCAGCGCCATCGTTAAATGAGCGTCAGCTGACATAAGCATCAATGGGCCAGGCACGGAGAAGAAGGCCATCAAGGGCAGAGTGGCCTGTTCCAAGTGGCGCGGAATAAACGCGTTGCCTGAAAGTCTCCACGTCATCTGATGCAGCTCCAAATCTAACTTCAAGAATTGATCTACATCCCCCGCGATCGCGGCAGCCTGCAAATCACGCGCCATCGCTGTTAGCGCCGCAAGTTCAGAATCTGGAGCCAATTGGCAAATCAGCCCGATTGCGATCGCTTCAAGCTCCCGTCGAATGTAGAGAAGGTCACTCGCCAGTTTCGGAGTAAGGTCAGTAACAATACAGCCCTTAAGGGTAAGCCGTGTAACCAATCCAACGCATTCCAGTGCCACAAGTGCTTCTCTGATAGTGGGTTGGCCAACGCCAAGTTCCTTGGCAAGTCGGGATTCAACAATACGATCGCCCGGCCGCCAGTCTCCTGCCAGAATGCGCTTGCGCATCGACGCTGCAATTTGACCGGCCAACAGTTCCGGTCTATGAATCGCTTGGGGCTCTTCGAAATGGGGAAACAAGGCTATCCTCTCTCTTAGTCGCTACCACGTGCGACTGCGAACTCCCCCGGAAGATAATATTGTATCAGGCCATGATCCCGTAACTAAGAACTCCGAGAACAATGTGGCATTAATATTGCTTAATAGACTTCGCTAATGATTAACATTGTTTAGCGAACTACTCCCGTAAGCGGCGAACTGGCGGAGGCATACAAACGCTTTGGCATTCGCCCTGCCTGATAGGCCAAGCGCCCCGCTTTCACCGAATACTTCATCGCTTCCGCCATCTTCGGAGCATCCTCCGCGGCAGCGATTGCAGTGTTCATCAAAACGGCGTCATACCCTAGTTCCATAGCCACCGCCGCGTCCGACGCCGTACCTACTCCGGCGTCTACAATAAGCGGAACTGAAGTAATCATTTCTCGTAATATTCGCAAATTAGTCAGATTCTGAATACCAAGTCCACTGCCGATGGGCGCGCCCAAAGGCATCACCGCCGCCGCACCCGCGTCCACCAACTTTCGGGCGTTGATCAAATCGTCGGTCGTGTAGGCCAGCACCACGAATCCTTCCTTTGCCAGCACCCGCGTTGCTTCAAGCAAACCTTCGTTGTCGGGAAACAAAGTCTTCTCATCGCCAATAACTTCCAGCTTCACCCAATGGGACAAGCCTACTTCCCGCGCCAGACGGGCCGTTCGAATCGCCTCATCGGCCGTGTAGCAAGCGGCGGTGTTCGGAAGGATAAAAATCTTTGAGCGGTCGATGTAATCCATCAGCGATTCGCCGCTCTTGTCGTTCAGATTCACGCGGCGTAAAGCCACTGTGACCACCTCGGCGCCGCTGGCCTCGTGGCAAAGCTTCATTTCCTGATTGCTTCGGTACTTGCCGGTTCCAACAAACAGACGGGAGGAAAACTCGCGATCAGCAATGCGAAAAGTGTCGGGCATAATTTTATTGTAACGTTGCCATGCCAAACACTATGTAAACCGTAATAAGCTTAATGCTTAACGGCAGCAGCATGATTCATCCGCACAAACTCGCCATCTGGATGCTAGCCGCTCTCGTAGCGGCGCAGGAAGGCCAGCCAACATTCCGTGGCGGCGTCGAAATCGTTACGCTCTCTTTTTCGGTTACCGCCCCGGATGGCAATTTCGTCCAGGGACTGAAGAAGGAAGACTTCGCGCTGTACGATAACGGCAAGCAGGTCCCCATTGGGCAGTTCTGGCAGGATACAGACCTACCGTTGACTATCGCGCTAGTGGCCGACGTCAGCGGCAGCCAGCGCGCCGTAGTGCAAAAACATAAGCGCAGCATGGGACAATTCTTGCAACAAGTTCTTGCAGCGGAAGACAAAGCACTACTGGCTGTGATCGATTCGCAAGTGCGCCTTGCGGAGGATTTCACGAATTCAAAGGAAGACCTGCAATCTACGGTGGACAAGCTGCTGGTGCGCAGAATCGAAACCACCAGATTGGGTGAACCATGCGTCAGTGAACGGCCCAGGGCAACCCGTACCCGCTATCCTTGCGGTGGTAGCGTAATTTGGAATGGCGTCTTCTACACCGCGCGGTTGAAAATGAAAAATCCTCAAGGCCGTAAGGCCATGGTGCTGCTTACCGACGGGGAAGATTCCGGCAGCAACCACTCATTGACCACCGCCATTGAAGCAGCCCAAGGCGCCGACACAATCGTCTTTCCAATTCAAGAGCCCGCCAATGGCCGCCGCATTTCCGCCAAGTCTAGAAAACGTTTGGGACGCTTGGCGCAGGAAACAGGCGGCATCCTTTTCGATGGAACCAAGCACACGCCGCAACAGATTTTTGATCAGATTGAAAAAGAATTGCGCAGCCAGTACGTGCTGGCGTTCACGCCCGCCGAGCGTTCTCGCGACGGCAAATTTCACAAACTTGAGTTGAGGATCAGGAAATCAGGAATGAAGGTGCGGAGCCGTTCCGGATACTATGCCCCAAGCAATTGAGTTCACCATAAACGGAAATTCTGTTTCCGCGCGCGAGGGTCAGACCGTGGCTGCCGCGCTCGCCAACCTCGGCATCTGCGCCTCCCGCCGTTCCGTCAGCGGCGAACCGCGAGGTCCTCTCTGCGGAATGGGCATTTGCTTTGAATGCGAAGTGACTGTTGATCAGAAGCCGCATGTGCGCGGCTGCCAGTTGCTTGTCCATCAAGGTATGAAGGTGCAAACCGGTGCATAGTTTCGACGTGTTGATTATCGGCGCTGGCCCAGCCGGCATTGCCGCTGCCATTGCCGCGCGCAAATCTGGAGTCAAGGTCGGGGTGGTGGATGACAATCTCACTGCGGGCGGCCAGATTTGGCGAGGAGCCGTTCCTCGCAAATGGACCGATGCCTTCCTGAACTCCGGCACACATCTGCTCGCGGGCACTCGAATTTTCGATGCCCCCCAACAAGGGCTTCTCCTCGCCAAGACACTCGAATCGTTGATCGAGCTTCGTTACGAAAGGTTAATCCTGGCCACAGGCGCGCGGGAATTATTTCTTCCTTTCCCCGGCTGGACGCTGCCCAACATAATGGGCGCCGGCGGCCTGCAAGCAATGGTGAAGGGCGGGCTGGACATCGCCGGCAAACGAGTTGTCGTCGCAGGCTCAGGTCCGCTGTTGATCGCCGTTGCCGCCAGTCTTCACAAACACGGAGCGAAGCTCCAGGCTATCGTTGAGCAGGCATTCCTCTCCAGCCAGACTCGCTTCGCCGCATCCATCCTGTCGCAACCCTCAAAGGCTTGGCAAGGCGCAAAACTCCTTTGGACCTTGCATGGAGTGCCCATGCGCCATGGCGCCTATCCGGTACGCGCTGAGGGCGATGGTCGTGTGCGGAGTGTCACTCTAAGCAACGGAGCCAAAGTCGATTGCGATTACCTTGCCTGTGGCTTTGGACTCGTCCCCAATACCGAACTGGCAAGCCTCCTCGGTTGTCGCCTCAACGGTCATTTCGTCGAGGCGGATGAAGCACAACAAACCTCCGTCGCCAGTGTTTACGCAGCCGGCGAGATAACAGGCATTGGCGGACTGGAAAAGTCGTTAGTGGAAGGTACGATCGCCGCCTATCGCGCAACCGGCAATCTTGCGGCCGCCCGCTCTCTTGATCGACAACGCAAAACCACCCACACTTTTCAGCGCACTATGGACGTGGCCTTCGCCCTTCGCCCAGAGTTGTTCAAACTAGCGAACGAGGCGACCAAAGTTTGCCGCTGCGAAGACGTGACGCTTGGCGCCCTTGAGCCGTTCAACAGTTGGCGCGAAGCAAAGCTGCATACTCGCTGCGGGATGGGTCCGTGTCAAGGACGCATCTGCGGACCCATCCTGCGCGGTGTCAAGGGCTGGAGGGATGAAGGAGTTAGACCTCCCATCTTTCCCGTCGACGTCGCGGCCCTTGTTCAGACTAGCGGAGTTCAGGCTCGCTGACGCGAATTGCAACCTTCAACACATTCGGCTGCGGCGGAAAATAGATTCAATTGCGGATCATCGTCGCCATGACGTAGCATCCGAGGGTCTTCGGTGAGATCGTAGCGTTTGCGAATCGCCTGCACACGGGCGTTGATAAGCCTCCCATAGTCGCCACGCAGTAAATCCGATGCCGCGAAGCGCTCTCTGTAGCGTGCCGCTAAGGATGGATAATTGGCGTCCAACCAAGGAAAAAACACGGATCGCGTTGTCGGTTTTAGAAAAAGCAACCCAGCCGTCAACGAAACGGCGCCCGCCTGTTTCGCCGAACGAGCCACGGCATCAATCGACGCTTCCGAATCGTTAATCAAGGGCAGCAACGGCGCAATGGAGATGCCAGGTTGAAGACCAGCATCCGCCAGTTTCCGCAGCGCGGCGAATCTCAACTCCGGACGCGGTGCGCGAGGTTCAACGCTACGGGCCAATGCCTCATCAGTTGTAGTGATGGTCAGCGTAACGTGCATGCTATTGTGCTCCGCAATAGCCTTCAGCAACTCAACGTCGCGAGTGATCAGATCCGATTTGGTGATCAGTCCAAATCTTCGACTTCGCTCCGATTTGAACACCTGCAACATCTTGCGAGTAACCTCAAAGCGGCGTTCCGCTGGTTGATATGGATCTGTAGCCGTTCCGATCACTATTACTTCGTGTCGTGGAATGATCCGCAACTCACGGCGGAATCCCACCTCATTCCACTCCTTGGCAAAGATTTTTGTCTCGAAATCAACGCCCGGATCCAGTTCCATGAATTCGTGCGTGTATCGCGCATAGCAGTAGCGGCATGCGATCTCGCAACCTCTATAAGGGTTAATGGTCCATTCAAATGGCATCCGCAGCCCCGAGTTGCGGCTGATGTAACTGCGCGCCTCAAGCTGGCGGTATTCAACTTGGCGTTTGGCCTCAAGCAGTTCGCTTTCCGCCGCCATTTTTGCAATGCCAATCAACATGACATTGTCAGCTTCGCCTGTTCTTCGCCTTCTGTCAACACTATATATGGGACAGAATAATAATAACTGGGACAGAATAATATATGGGACAGAATATATGGGACAGAAGCCCATCGTTTCTGGTTCAGTCAGTGCGGACCAAGAATGCATCACCATATACGCTCCGGATCGTATGGAGACGACGCGTGGCGTTCAGTGCTGATTCCCTTCCCACAAGCACTCGAAACACTGGAGGATTGCTACCCGGCTTCACCCTGATTCGCACCTCGCCAAATCTTCCAGCTTGTTTTGCAAACTCACGAGCGGACTCTTCGTCGTTTAAAGCGCCGATTTGAATCGCGAACAACTCTTGGTTTGCGGCGCGCTTCGGCGGACGAATCACTTCTAATTTCACACGCGAGGTTCCGGGGGCCAGTAAATCAATTTCACGCGCAGCCGCTCTCGACAAATCAACGATGCGCCCCTCGATGAACGGACCACGATCAGTGATGCGAACATCCGTCGACTTCTTGTTGGAAATATTTTTCACGCGCACCCAAGTTTCGAATGGAAGAGTCTTGTGCGCGGCGGTGAATTCTTCCATGTCGTAGATCTCACCGTTCGCCGCGCGGCGTCCGTGATATGGATCGCCGTACCAACTTGCGATGCCTTGTTGCTTCCATCCGATGCGTGCTACTCGTGGCGTCGAAGATTTCTTCAAAGTTGTTCTTCGCTTGCTTGCGCAACCCGTGAACAGCAACGATGAAGCAAATACAAACGTCATCGCGAAAAAAAAGTTCACTACTCTAAAAGTGTTTTTCATGACCTTCGAAAACGAACAGGATGCGTCATCATAGCCTTAATCAAGGGTTTGAAGCACATGACTAACAATAAAACAATTCTGACATTCTACGTTCTTGCGTTCAACACCCTCTGCTTGATGAATTTTTTTCTTGACATTGGTTCGAAACACCCTTATAACTGGGATCAACAACAGCGATCTTTAAACATCGTTGAAAAATAATGTTAGGGAGAATCAATCAATGAAAAACGCAACGAAGAAAGCTGCTAAGAAGGCTCCGGCCAAGAAGAAGGCCGCTGCTAAGAAAAAGAAGTAAGAGCCTCTCCCGTTAACGGAGAAGCAGCTTCAAACCAAAAACAACTTCAGCCTCGGACAACCGAGGCTGATTCGTTTCGAAGACATGATTCTTATTCCGTCACACGCAAATTTGCGAAATGAGCTTCAGTGCCAGGACCAATCCAAAGCCCGAGGCCGCCTCGCGAATCGCCTTTCTTCAGATCGCGAATAATCAACGTGGGCTGCTCATTGCCGTGCACGTAGAGTTGGGCGCTAGTCCCATCAACGACGATCTTCACCTTGATCCACTCATTGGGAACCAAGTCCACGTAGGACTCGTACTTCTCCGTCTCCTCCTTTCTTAGCTTTTGCCATGGAAAGTCGGGATACGAAATGTACTGAACGGAATGATTACGGCGTACTTGATCATCCGCGCGGCCATTGGTGGGACGCAGATAGATACATTCAAAGTTCTTAACGTTGTCAGCAACTCGAAAGGCAACGCCCACAAAACCTCGAGCTCCGGCAATGGCCCCTGTTGCTATTGAACCGGCCAGTTCCAATTCAATCGTGCCGTTGTGAAAATCGACCGGCAGAATTACTAGCTTGTCTTCCCGGTCCGCTTTATTGGCGGGGGGTTCTGAAACCTTGAGGGCTTTTCGTCCTTTATAAGTGGTGACCTCAACAACAGTGTTCACCAGGTTCAAGCCTTGCGTTGAGGCAAGGGAAACAACTTTCGTATCCCACGCTGTGGAAAGGCTGATAGAAAGTAGAAAAAGAAATGATCGAATCATATTATCCAGGTTAGACGAATGCTAGAATAAAAGCTCCCCATGAAATTTGGAGTCGTTGTCTTCCCTGGCAGCAATTGCGATCACGATGCCTTTTGGGCCGTTTCGCACAACCTAGGCGCGGATGCGGAGTTTATCTGGCACGATTCTCACAAGCTGCCGGCTGTAGACGCTGTCATTCTCCCTGGTGGATTTTCTTACGGCGACTACCTGCGCTGCGGCGCCATCGCGAAATTTTCTCCCGTTATGGCATCCATAAAGAAGTTCGCCGCCGATGGAGGACTGGTCGCCGGAATCTGTAACGGCTTTCAGATTCTCACCGAAAGCGGACTGCTTCCTGGAGCGCTTGTTCGCAATCAAGGTTTGAAGTTCGTCTGCCGTCCGGTGGAACTCGAAGTCGCAAGCGCCGACACTCCCTTCACCAACGCCTTTCATAAAGGCGACCGCGTTACCTTCCCCGTTGCACACGGCGAAGGATGCTACACCGCCGATCAACGCACGCTCGATCAGCTCGAAGCTGAAGATCGGGTTCTTTTCCGTTACATCGATAACCCCAACGGCTCAGAACGTAACATTGCCGGCATTTGCAGTAAAGGCCGCAACGTTTTAGGAATGATGCCGCATCCAGAGCGGGTAACCGAACCTCTAATGGGTTCCAGTCAAGGTTTGCTCGTGTTCCGCTCCATGATGTCCGCCCTTATTTCAAAATAGAAATGCTCAACATCACGCCAGAACTGTTGGCCACCCACAAGATTTCTAGCGGCGAGTACGACAAGATCGTCTCCCTGCTTAGCCGCACGCCGACAATTACCGAGCTCGGTATTTTCAGTGTCATGTGGAGCGAACATTGCTCCTATAAGAGTTCGCGCGTTCATCTGAAGAAGCTGCCGACGCGATCGAAATACGTGTTGTTGGGACCCGGCGAGAATGCGGGCATCATCGACATCGGCGGCGGCTATGGCGTTGCGTTCAAGATTGAATCGCACAATCACCCCAGCTTCATCGAGCCGTTCCAAGGCGCGGCTACTGGTGTTGGCGGTATCCTGCGCGACATTTTCACGATGGGTGCGCGGCCGATTGCAGTGATGGATGCCATTCGCTTCGGCCCGCTCGACGATCCGGAGTGCGGCAAACGCAATCGCCGTATTTTGGAAGGCGTGGTGAGCGGCATCGCCCACTATGGCAATTGCTTCGGAGTGCCGACCGTCGGTGGCGAGTGTGTTTTCGACCCAAGTTACAACGGCAACCCGTTGGTCAACGTGTTCGCATTAGGCGTCATCAAGGCGGATGAAGTGTTCCTCGGTCGCGCTGAAGGCGTGGGCAACCCGGTAATTTACGTTGGCGCGAAAACTGGCAAAGATGGCATTCACGGCGCGACAATGGCGTCAGACGAGTTTACGGAAGAATCGAAGCAGCATCGGCCCAATGTGCAAATGGGCGATCCATTCATGGAGAAGCTGCTGCTGGAAGCATGCCTTGAAGCAATGAAGACCGGGGCGATTGAAGGCATCCAGGATATGGGAGCCGCCGGATTGACTTGTTCTACTTCTGAGATGGGTAGCCGCGCCGGTACCGGCATGGAAGTGGACTTGATGCACGTCCCGCAGCGTGAGACGGGCATGACTGCTTACGAAATCATGCTATCGGAATCGCAGGAACGCATGCTGCTCGTGGCGAAGAAAGGCCGTGAACAGGAAGTGTTCGACGTGTTTAAGAAGTGGGGCCTTGATGCAGCGGTGATCGGCACGGTGACGGCCGACGGCATCCTACGAGTCCGCCATAACGGGACTATCGTCGCCGAGATTCCCAATCGTTGCCTGGCCGATGAAGCCCCGATCTATCAGAGGCCCTTTACCAAACCTGCGCGCAAAGTTCCGATGGAAGGGCCTACCTTCGCGAGCAAGGATCTCGGGGCAGACTTGAAGGCCCTGCTTGCCTCTGACGATCTATGCAGCAAGCGTTGGATTTGGGAACAGTTCGATTACATGGTGCGAACCAACACCATCGCCGGCCCTGGCTACGATGCGGCTATCGTGCGGGTGAAGGAAACCGGATCCTCGGTGGCCGTATCGCTCGATGGCAACGGCCGTTACTGCTACCTTTCGCCGCGCGAAGGCGCTAAGTTGATGGTGGCGGAAGCTTGCCGCAACGTTTCAACAGTTGGCGCACTGCCACTCGCCGCCACGAATAACTTGAACTTTGGCAATCCGGAAAAGCCGGAGATCATGGCGCAATTGGTAGAAGCAATCGAGGGCATGTCGGAAGCTTGTGAGTTCTTTGAAACTCCCATCACAGGCGGCAACGTTAGCCTCTATAACGAAACGCTGGGCGAGGGTATTCTGCCGACGCCCGTGCTTGGCATAGTCGGCCTGATGAAGACTACCGCGCCAGTGAAGAACGTATTTCCCGCGGCAAGGCTCGATGTCTTATTGATTGGCGGGCTGGGTGATTGCGACTTGACCCATTTCGGAGGAACCCAGTACGCCAACACGATTCTAAAGACCATGTGGGGCATGCCACCGGCTCTTGATATGGCGCAAGAGAAGAAGGTGCAAGACATGATCCGACAGTTGGTAGTAGATGGACTGGTGGAGTCGTCGCATGACATCGGCGAAGGCGGCATCGCGGTGGCGTTGGCCGAATGTTCGTTTGGCGGAGTTGGATGTGAAGTAATGCTGCCAAACGTTCTGCGGCCAGAGTTCGCACTTTTCCACGAGGGGCCGTCGCGTATCCTGGTCTCAACGTCTAAGGCAGAAACGATTCACAAACTTGGTAAAAGATTAGGGATCGAAGTGGTGGCTTTAGGCAGTACAATTGTGGATAGATATGTTGTAACTGGTTTGCTCGACCTTCCGCTCGGCGAGCTTCGCGAAACGTGGGAATCGGCGCTCGAAACTAAACTACATGCTTGAAACTCCTTGGGACTTCGAAACAGAAGATGGCGATAAGCTGAAGGAAGAATGCGGCGTAATGGCCGTGTATGGCCATCCGGAAGCGGCCAATCTTGCTTACCTGGGCCTGTATGCGCAGCAGCATCGCGGTCAGGAAAGCGCCGGCATTTCCGTTTCGAATGGCCGGGAAATCTACACCCACAAATCGATGGGGTTGGTGTCTGACATCTTCACACCCGAAGTGTTAGGCCAGTTGCCCGGCAACATGGCAATCGGGCACACGCGCTATTCCACCTCGGGCGATACTGCTCTGAAAAATGCCCAGCCGTTTTCGGTGGCATGCAACAAAGGGCACATTGCCGTGGCGCACAACGGCAACATTACCAATGCCAAGGAACTGCGAGAGGAACTGGAAGCGGATGGTTCCATTTTCCAAGCTTCAAGCGACACGGAAGTAATTCTGCACCTTGTCGCGCGCTCACGGGAACGGACGCTAGCCGGCGCGTTGCGTGAAGCCTTGCTGCAATTGGAAGGCGCCTTTTCTCTTGTATTCCTTGCTAACGACACGCTGATCATCGCTCGCGACCCGCACGGCTTCCGGCCCCTGGCGATGGGACAGATGGAGCTTTCGGGAAACAAGATCGCCTATCTGTTCGCCTCGGAAACTTGCGCTTTTGATTTGGTGAACGCCACCTACATGAATGACGTGGAACCGGGCGAGATGGTGATTGTCGGACCCGATGGGATGACGCGCGAGCATTACGCACCGGTGCGCGATCAAGCCCACTGTGTTTTCGAGCATGTCTACTTTTCGCGACCCGATTCAATAGTTTTTGGCCGCCCGGTGATTGATTCTAGGGAGCGTATGGGCCGGCGCTTAGCGCAAGAATTTCCGGTGGATGCCGATGTGGTTGTGCCGGTGCCGGATTCCGGCGTGGCGGCGGCGATTGGGTATTCGAGCGAGAGCGGCATTCCGTTCCGCCAAGCTTTGATCCGCAACCATTATGTGGGCCGGACGTTTATTGAACCGTCACAGGCCATCCGCGATTTCGGTGTGAAGCTAAAGTTGAACCCCGTTCGCAGTTTACTGGAAGGCAAGCGCGTCATTCTGGTGGATGATTCGCTGGTGCGCGGCACCACGTCACGCAAGATTGTCCGGATGGTGCGACTGGCAGGGGCTCGAGAAGTGCATCTGCGCATTTCGTGTCCTCCAACGAGATCTCCTTGTTTTTACGGCGTTGATACCCCAACCAAGCGTGAACTGATTGCGGCGAACAACACGGTGGAAGAGATCCGCAAGTTTGTTGAAGCCGATTCACTAGGCTATCTTTCTTTGAGCGGCTTGTCGGAATCGGTCCGTGACGAGAAGCGCGATTTCTGTTACGCCTGCTACACCGGCAACTACCCCACGCATCTGGTCAACATTGAAGAGTTGATGCGCGAGAAGGAAGTCCGGGGCTAGAAAGCGGTGCCCCAAGTTTCCGCCAGCGCGATGGCCGTTCCGACCTCCCGCTTGCGCGAGATCGCGGAGATGGCGATGAAGATGGACGGCGTGCTGAAGTTGTACTTCGGCGAATCGAACATTCCAACTGCTCCCTACATTAAGCAAGCGGCGCAAAAGGCCATGGACGATGGATACACCGTCTACACGCCGAATGCGGGGCTGACGTCGACGCGCGAGGCCATCGCCGCCTACTACGCGCGAATGCACGGCTTGACGCTTGACCCCGGTTCAGAAATTGTAATGACCGCCGGAGGTTTGCAGGCCCTTAACGTGGCCATTCGCTGCGTGCTGGATCCTGGCGATGAAGCGATTGTGCTGACTCCGGCGTTTCCTGATGCCTCTTCGATTGTGGTTATGGCGAACGCAAGGCTTGTGGAGGTTGCTCATCCGTTAATCGGCGACCGTTATGGCATCGACTTTGAAAACCTAGAGCGAGCCGTAACGCCTCGAACAAAGCTACTGGTTTATACATCGCCTTCAAATCCCCTTGGTTGGGTGGCGACGGCTGACGAACAACAACAGTTGCTTGCATTCGCCAGGCGACGCGACTTGTGGCTTCTAGCCGATGAAGTTTACGAACGTATCTGCTACGACGGCACGGTAATCCCGTCCATCCTGCGCCTGGCGACGCGAGACGATGCCGTGATGGTGGCTCAATCATTTTCTAAAACCTACTGCATGACCGGTTGGCGAGTGGGCTGGCTGGTGGCGCGGCGCGACTTGGCGGCGCGGGCGACGCAGTTGAACGAGTTCATCATCTGTAATGCGCCAAGCATCGCGCAGCGCGCGAGTGAGACAGCGCTAGCTGAGGGCGAAGATGCCGTGCGGGAATTGGTCGAGCAGTTGAAAAAGAATCGCGACTTTTGCCTTGGGGCGCTTGCCTCTATTGCCGGTCTGACCGTGCCTAAATCGGACGGAGCGTTCTATTTGTTCCCGAAGGTCGAAGGGTTGACCGATTCTCTCGCCTTTTGCAAACGATTCTTGCTGGAGCGGAAGGTGGGCCTAGCCCCCGGCGTGGCCTTTGGCGTTGGCGGCGAAGGGTCGGTGCGAATCTCCTATGCGTCGGAGATGCCGGTGCTGGAACCCGCGATGGAGCGACTCGCTGAATTCATGAAGACCTGGCGCTAGTCGCTCGCCATTTATTTCCTCCCCGCCGTTTCTTTCCTGCCGTAGCCTTCGGCGTATTGGCGAGCATTCGCAAAGCGCCATTAATTGATGGACTCGCTATTGGGAAATATCTTTAACAATTCAGGATCGATCAAGACAAGATTTGTGCCGGCTGAAGCAGCACGAAAGTATTTGCCCCTGACTCCGCCCTTCAAGGTCTTGAGGTCGTATTGTTTGCGTAATTCGTCGTCAGGCGCCTGCAGTCTCTTCATAATCTCCCCTCTCTTTACGTGTTGAAGCTCCGAAGCTCCGAATCCGAATGGTCAGGGTCAGGATAGGTCAAGGCCAGCGGATCCTCAAAAGCCGCGACAGCTTCCCGGAAGGAGACTCCGTGCTTGTGCAAGTTGGATTTCGACTTGCTCGCGTCCCATTCATAGACTACGATTTTAGTTTACAACGCGAGGCTTTAAGCGGGCCATTTTTGAATACACTACTCCCTCAAACCGCTTCCTGCTTCAAAACGAAACCTGCGAGGCCATCCACACTTCGCCTGTTGAAGCTGCCGCCCAAGACAGCTTTGCCTGATGTACAGGCTCGATTTCCTGGCCAATCAAACCAGGAAAGCGACACAAGTATTCCATGCGAACGGCCCACAAGTTTTTTTGATAGCTGCCCGAATCGATACGAGAGCTGGCCCGCCCTTCTGAAGGGGCGAGCACTTAAAAAAGAGCATTCCGGCCGGAACTTATCTCTCTGCCTAAAACATAGCATGGAGGATCCGGAATTCGGATCGGGGTGTTGGGTCGATTTGAACGTATGGGATTGAGCAGGAAGCAGATACGATTATTCGGTTTGTCTGTGATCGTTTACCGGCCAATGTCTGATCTCCTGTTTCAATGGAGCCAAGTCATTTTTTTTCAGAGGTTTGTTACTCTTTGAATCCAAAAAGTCGTGAGCAATCCCCGACTAGGTCCATCGGTAGTCCTTTGGTGCTGTGATTATAAAGAGATAATGCTCTAATCCACGAACCGAGAAAATGAAAAAGAACATTGATCGCAAAATGCTCATCCCCGCTAGTGGCCCGGACGCTGGTCTCAAGGCGACGCAAGTCTACTGAATCATAAAAATTAGCTAATATCGAACAGAGCGAACCAGGATTCGTCGTCGGCGTGTTCATATTTCGCCGCAAGCAACTTCCAATACTTCTGCCAATGCTTACTCCAAGCCGCCCTGTTGTAACAAGGCTGCGGCATGGAGGGGCAACCCTCGCCGTTGAACAACGCGAGAGCTTCACGTTCTTCAATTTCCCGTCGCGCTGTTCCGAGTTGCCAGCCACCAAGGTATTCTCAACCGCAGCCCCGGCCAGCTTCTTGTCGATCTGCTGCATACATGCAAAGTAAACCGCTGTATCAGTGAAAGTTAGGACGGGCATAAACCTTGCAACTGAGCAGCCCTTGGGTGCGGACAAAAATCCGTGAACGCGGCGGGGTGTATATGATCCGTCGTTCACCTCGTCAATTGCAGAATCCAACAAAGCTCTTCCGTTCTTGTACTCATCTTCGCTCATCAATCCAATGGGGCAGCTTTTTGCCATATACAGACCGTCCTGATTGCACTTATTGAGTGGCATGAGTATCTATTGAATGCATTGTCGCCGAAGATGTGTGACGGCTCCAGCAGTCATCGTGACGTTGTCACTTTGCAAATTATCTGGCGTAAAACTTTGCACGCTATTTGGCGTACGCTGGGAGGAAGGAAAGCAGCCTCTTTCCGAGTGGCGCGTGACTCGGACGGGGACCTAACCTGGCCCGGGCGGTGGCCCAACCAAAAAAAGAGGAAGGGATTCCGTCCGTCGGCGTCGTTTGGCGCGGGGCAGGCGCCCTCGACAGAACAAGTCGCGTGATGCGCTCTGGCATGGGTGAACGCCGAGCTATACTGGTTTGTCATGCGGGATGGACCACTTACAGGATCACTGCCTACTGCCCCCTACTGCGCTCGCTCGCGCTCTTTGGGAACGGATGGCTTTCTTGCCGTGGACGTTGAAACTGCGAACAGGAACCCTTCGAGCATCTGCCAGATTGCCGTTGTTCGCTTCGAAAGAGGGGCGGCCGTCGATATTTGGCATTCGTTCGTCGATCCAGGTGAACCGTTTGCCGCGCTGAATGTAGCCCTCCACGGAATAAATGAAATCGCCGTTGCGAACGCGCCAGACTTCTCACAGATCATCGAGGCCCTATCGGAACGGCTGTCTGGTAATGTGGTCGCGACGCACATGCCGTTTGACCGAATCGCCGTCCAAAGCGCGCTTGCCAAGCACTGCGCAGCACCATTTCAGTGTTCGTGGCTCGACACGGCTTCTGTAGCACGACGGGCTTGGCCACGATTCGCCAGACGAGGCTACGGCCTTAAGTCCTTGGCTGCCTGGTGCCGTGTCGATTTGCGCCATCATGACGCGGTCGAGGACGCTAGAGCTGCCGGTCTCATCTTCGCCAAGGCAATGGCGGACACAGGCACGAACGTAGGAGAGTGGACGGCTGAATTGTCCCAGAATAAAGCGTCGGAATCGAGGGTTAGACTTGCTGAAAGAAATCTCTAGGGCACTCCAAAATATCAGCTCTCATGGAGATACGGACGTATTTCCATTCCCATTCGAAAGATCGATGTTCCAAGAGAAGCCGGACGCGTGTATTGAATACGTCAAGGACCTTCACGACCACTTCGTTGAACGTTTGTCTGACTCACCGCCACTCACCATCGAGATGCTTAGCCAGGTAGGCTATACAGGATTTCGTCGCGCTACTTTGATCGAACCCTTCTGGAATGCGTACTACCTCTCTCTTGTAATTTCCACCGCCGAACAAATCGAAGCACATCGCATAGCGGTCAACGAAAAAACCGTTTTTTCCTATCGCTATAGCTGGAGTGAAGAGCGGAGCAGTCTTTTTGCGGACAGCACCTGGAACGACTACCGTAGAGAATCGCTCGGGCAAAGCAGAAGCTTTGCTTTCGTCCTGCAGACCGACATCGCAGACTTTTACCCTAGAATCAATCATCATCGCTTGGAGAATGCACTGAACAGGGTTGGAGTGACGAATGATGCTCCTAACCGCTTGATGAAGCTTCTAAGCAGCTTCTCTGAAACCGCATCTTATGGTTTACCGATCGGGGGCCCCGCTTCGCGCATTCTCGCGGAGCTCGCCCTGAATGATTGTGATCAGCACTTGCGAAGTCGAGGCATTCGGTTTTGCCGGTATGCAGATGACTACTCTATCTTCTGCGATTCGAAGGCTGATGCGTATTCGTTGATCGTGATGCTTTCGAATAAGCTCGCGAACGACGGCTTATCTCTTCAAAGACAGAAGACGAGAATACTCACCGCTGAAGAATTCGCTGACATCAACAGACTGTTGGACCCCCTTCCCGCCGCCGACCCGACTGCTTCGGATGAGCAAAGGCTCCTGAATATTTCGATTCGGTTTGACCCGTACTCCGCTAATGCTGAAGAGAACTACGAAACTCTAAGAAGTGCGATAAGCGAGATCGACATCATCGGTATTCTCTCCAGGGAGGTAGGAAAGACCGCTATTGACCAACCAGTCGCAAAGCAAGCCATTGAGGCGTTGAGAGTCCTTGATGTTCCAACGCAAGCGCAGGCGCTCTCAATCTTGCTTGACAAGGACAACCTGCTGACCCTGTTGCCGGTTTTCCCGACTGTAATGCGTGCTGTGAGAGGGCTCTATCTAAATCTCGATGAGGGTGGTCAGGCGCGTATTGACAAAGCGCTTGTAGACATCTTTCAGAGCGAGAGCCACTTGCTTAGTGTGGAGTTGAATACCTCCTATTTCGTTCAAGCGTTGGCGTTAAAGCATTCTGATGACAAAGAGAAGATCCTGCTTTCTCTATTCGACAGACACACCAGTAATCCCTACCTTCGGCGCCAAATCATTCTTGCGATGGCACGTTGGCAAAGACACTATTGGCTGACGGACTTGAAGAAGGGATTCAAAACTGCGACAGAATGGGAACGCAGAGCCATCATCGTGGCTACTTATCGAATGGGAGACGAGGGTAGTCATTGGCGACAAAACAACCGACTCTTGTTCGGCAAGGCTGAGCGCCTGGTACGAGATTGGACTGCAAAACGCGCACAGCAGAACAGCCTTGATGGGATTTCATGAACGAACGCGAAATTGCCAATGGATTCTCAGCTATTTGGTCGGAGCATTTCCCCATGCTCTCGCCGACTTTTATCGTGGCTTTCAATCAGGCATTTGTCCGTCCTATTCTCGGAAGGGACCGGATCGTTTCGGCAGTCTGTTCAAGAGTAAACACAGCCCATCCCGATGTTTTGGCGGAATTTGGTTTCCGCATCGCGGCTAGTGCGCTCCATGCAGGGACCTCTGTGAGGGCAGTTGCCAGAGACACTGACATCACCGAACTTGCAAACGCAGGGGCAGCAAGGAGGATTCTTGAGTTCCGGTCCGCTCCATCTCCGAATGACCTACGCCTAAGTCTCAAAGAACAGCAAGAGGGCTTTCGACTTGCAACCGTCTACGAGCAGTTTTTGAAGCTGTGGCCATCGGAGAACGTGACCTTTTCGCCTGAGATCAAAGGCAATGGACTTCTGAATACTTGTTTTGCGGATCTCGCGGTGGGCAAAACTCTTTACGAGGTCAAGACTGTATCTAGGCCGTTCCAATCACGGGATTTGAGGCAGTTGCTAGTCTACTTAGCGCTCGAGGCAGCTACCGGCGAGCCTCGCTGGGAATATGGCGGTCTGTTTAATCCTCGTCTCGGGGTGTTCTGTTCCTTCAGCGTCGATTGGCTGGTTACACGTTTGAGCGGAGGCCGGCCGCCAAAGCTTGTATTCATGGATTTTGTTCAGTCTCTGACTAGAGATTTCGTGCATGACCGCCGGTTTTAGATGGACCGCCCAGCGCGTTAGGACGACGATCTAGCCTTCTACTCCCAAGACGAGACTCAGGTCGGAGTCTGCTTGGCCTTTCCGGCACAATTAGTTTAACGATAAACGCCTTTGCGTCAAGTCTAGCGGATCCCCGAGTGGATTGTCGGCTACTCGGAAATAGCCTGAAATAGCCTCGCGATGGCCGGTGTCGTGGCGTTGCGGAAAGATTCGTTTGTGCAACAAACCGGCAGCATCTCGATTTGCTGGGGTTTGAGCGTTGCGAAAATGTATTGCGTTGCGGTTGTGCATGGCGACAGGTTTGCGCAATGGCTGCTCCCGTTTGGCACCGACACTCAGAGAGGAAGGCGCTCGTACGCCAAATAGCGTGCAAAGATCTACGCCAGATAATTTGCAAAGTGACCGTGACGTCGAGCACCGGGACGCCACTTAATCCCGTAAACTAAACTAAAATGGCTCATCCGTTAGCAGGAACTCCCGCGCCCCCCGCGCAACTCATCGACGTCGCTAAACTAGAACGCGGTTACTTCGACCGCACCCCAGAC